>NZ_DASRSY010000280.1:0-12928 GCF_035656215.1 Paraburkholderia sp. | reverse complement strand
GAAACCGATCAGGCCGGTCATGCCGACGTCGAACGGGTTGTCCCACTCCACGTATTGTTTGCCGCGCAACGCATGCACGGTCGGCGCGCCAAGCTGATCGGCGAATGCCACCACTTCGTCGTGTGCGTCCGCGCACCCGCTGCCGCACAGCAGCGTCACACCGCCGGCCTGATTCAGCATATCGGCGAGCCGGTCGAAATCCGCGCCGGAGGGCACCACCGTCGAGCGTTCGAGCGTGCCTGCCCATGCCGGCGTTTCGTCGGGCGCTTCGCCCAGCGCGACGTCGCCGGGCAGCACGATCACCGCGACGCCGCGCTCTTCGATTGCCGTGCGCATGGCGCGAGCCAACACGCGCGGAAACTGCGACGGGCTCGTCACCAGCTCGACGTAGTGGCTGCACTCCCTGAACAACTCTTGCGGATGGGTTTCCTGGAAGTAACCGAGGCCGATTTCCGAGGATGGAATGTGCGCGGCGATCGCGAGCACAGGCTGATGATTACGATGACAGTCGTACAGGCCATTGATCAGATGCAGGTTGCCGGGACCGCAACTGCCCGCGCAAACGGCGAGCTTTCCAGTGGCGGCGGCATCGGCACCGGCGGCGAAGGCCGCGACCTCTTCGTGACGCGTATGCATCCAGCGAATAGAACCAAGCCTTTGCAAGCTATCCGACAGGCCGTTCAGGCTGTCGCCGGTCACGCCCCAAATCCGTTCGACGTCTGCTGCCGCCAGTGTTCTGGCCAGATAATCCGCGATAGTCTGCTTACCCATGCTGTACTCCGCTAAGTGAGAAAGACGGCACCTCTGGAATGCCAGAGAGTACCGCTTCCTCGCAAAACGTGTCACCGCGCGGGCAGCGTTTTATCGAAACGTAAGCAAGGGGGACGACCGCACTTGCCGGGCATTCGTCTTCGTCACGCGACTCAGCGCAGCATGAACGACATCGCTGAGAGGCAGTTCAGCATGCGCACCACATGTTCCGCCGACCCCGCGCTAAAACGCAACGTGACGGCATCGACACGTGTGAGTGTCGGCCACTGGCAAAACAGATCGGCCAGCGCGGTAGTTTGCACACGCAACTCGCATTCGACAGGCTTCGTGGCAGCGCGCGTGGCTTGCGGCGCGTGACCTTTGTCGATGTAATGCCGCACCACTTCGCGTGCAGCACTTTCGATTGCATCACGAGCGCTTGCCGGGGTTTGCGTGACACCGCTCGCATGCCCCGTCGCGCTCTTGGTGATGACAAAGCGTGCGCCGGGAAAACGCGGCGCGGTTTCTTCCGCGAATACATCGTCGCCGGATAAAAGCGCTACCTGTGCGCCGTATTCTTCCGCCAGCGCTCCATACAATCCTGCCTCGCCAACTTCGATGCCGTTCAGCGAGACGCGCGCGAACGCGAAGCTGTTGATCGTATGCGAGAGAATGCCGCGCGTTTGCGACCTCGCGTGATAGCCGATCATGAACACCAGCGCCGCGCCGTATTCGAGGCCGGCCATCATGCCGAGCGTACGCGGTTTGCCGAGCACGACCTGGGCACGTGCGTCGAGCAGATCGGGCAGCAGATTGCGAAAGCCGCCATGTGAATCGTTGAGCCACACATGTGTCGCGCCACCTGCGAACGCCCCTTCAATTGCGGCATTGGCTTCGAGCGTCATCCAGCGGCGTGCGGCTTCGTATTCACCGTTGCCTGCGCGCGTTTGCTCGGGATGGAACACGCCGGCTACGCCTTCGATGTCGGCGGAAATCAGGACTTTCATCAGGGAGGTTACTTGAGAAGTTGAGCGAGATCGGGGGCGGTGTCGTGCAACGACAAACGACGATGACCGTCGCGACCCGTGACGGAAGTCGCGCTCCATATCGCGTCGACGATCGCTTGCTCGACGCTGTCTGCGCAAGCACGGAATAATGGATCGAGGCGCGCATCGGCGAGCACTTCCGGCAGCGCTACGAAGTCAGATTCGTGCGGCACGGTGTAGGCCGTGGAAAACGCCAACGCGATGTCGCCGCTGCCGTGGCCGTACACGGAACCGGTTCGTGCGAGACCGGCCGCGGCGCGCAATGACAGACGCTTGAGTTGGCGAGCGTCGAGCGGCGCGTCGGTGGCAATGATCATGATGATCGAACCTCGCTCGGGTTTTGAGGTGGTCGCTGGGATGACCGGGTTCGTCGAGCCCGCTGAATTCGCTGGATGCGCTACAGCTGCCGGGCCAGCTACGACAGCTTTGGCTGCGCGCTCGGCCAGCGCGCGACCAAGCTGCATGCCGTCGATCGTCAACATCGGCAGACGGCCGAAATTCGCCAGCACCAGTGCGCCAACCGTATAACTCCGCCCTGCTACGTCAATGACGCGCGATGCATTACCGATCCCGCCTTTCAGATCGAAGCACGACATGCCTCGGCCTGCGCCAACCGAACCGCTCGCGACATCAACGCTCGCTGCTTCACACGCCTCAGTGAAATGCCGCTCGCTTACTGCCAACGCCTGAATATCGTTCAGGTATCCGTCATTACATTCGAACACCAGCGGATTGACCGTCGACCATTCGCGTCCAATTTGCGGATTGGCATGAATTGCAGCGCGAATCTGCGCTTGTGCGACGGCGGCGACGCCAAAGGTATTAGTCAATGCAATCGGCGTCTCCAGCACACCGAGTTCTTCAACCTGCACGAGCCCAATGCTTTTGCCGAAACCGTTGATCACTGAAGCAGCAGCGGGCACGTTCGCGAGAAACGGATCGCCGGGATGCGGACGAATCACGGTCACGCCGGTTTGCACAGCACCTTCATCCAGCGTGCAATGCCCTACCGTCACGCCTTCTACGTCGGCAATCGTCCCACGCGGGCCACTCGGCAACACACCGATATGCGGTGCGCTTGCACTCGCAGTTTCAGCAAGACTCATGGCCGGTCGAGCTTCGGATCGAGCGCATCGCGCAAACCGTCCCCGAGCAGATTGAATGCCAGCACGGTGAGGAAAATCGCCAGACTCGGAAACAGCGCAATATGAGGCGCAGTGACCATGTCGGCACGCGCTTCGTTGAGCATCGCGCCCCATTCAGGCGTCGGCGGTTGCGCGCCGAGCCCGAGAAACGACAAGCTCGCCGCCGTGATGATCGAAGTACCGATCCGCATCGTGAAGTACACGACGATCGACGAAATCGTCCCCGGCAGAATATGCCGCACGATGATGGTCCAGTCCGAGGCGCCGATGCTGCGCGCCGCTTCGATATACGTGAGTTGCTTGAGCATTAGCGTATTGCCGCGCACGAGCCGCGCAAACGCCGGGATACTGAAAATCGCCACGGCGCAGATCACATTGATCATGCCGTTGCCGAGAATCGCCACCACGCCGATCGCCAGCAGAATGCCGGGAAAGGCGAACAGCACATCGGCGACACGCATCGTAATGCGGTCCCACCAGCCTTCGTAGTATCCGGCCAGCAAACCGAAGAACGTGCCAATCAACGCGCCGATCGCCACCGACAGAAAACCGGCCGCAAGCGAAATACGCGAGCCCGCGAGAATGCGACTGAAAATATCGCGGCCCAGCGAATCGACGCCGAACCAGTGCGCGGCGGAGGGCCCCGCGTTCAACGCATCGTAGTCGAAGAAATTCTCCGGATCGTACGGCACGATATGCGGCGCGAGAATCGCGACCGCGACCAGCAGCAGCACAAAAATGCCGGCGACGAGCGCCACATGCTGCTTACGGAATTTGCGCCAGAATTCACTCCACGGCGTGCGAATCGCGCTTTCTACGAGGGCGGCCTTGGCCGCATTCGCCTCGGTTGCAGAGATGCTCATGCGGGCCTCACTTGAAACGGATGGTCGGGTTGATCACGGCGTACAACACGTCCACGACCAGATTGATGATGATGAATTCGAGCGAGAACAACAGCACCTCAGCCTGAATCACCGGATAGTCGCGCATCGCCACGGCGTCCACCAGCAAGCGTCCGAGGCCCGGCCAGTTGAATACCACCTCGACCACGATCGAACCGCCCAGCAGAAAACCGAATTGCAGACCCATCATCGTGATGACGGGAATCATCGCGTTGCGCAGGCAGTGTTTGACGATCACGAGCCACTCGGGCACACCTTTCGCGCGGGCGGTCCGCACGAAGTCTTCATTCATCACTTCGACGAACGACGCACGCGTGAAGCGCGCCATCACCGCCGCCACAGCCGCGCCGAGCGTGAGCGACGGCAGCACGTAGCTCTGCCACGAGCCGTCGCCAACGATCGGCAGCCAGCCGAGCTTGACCGAAAAGATTTCCATCAGCAGCATGCCGAGGGCGAAGGCGGGAAACGAAATGCCCGACACGGCCAGCGTCATGCCGAGCCGGTCCGGCCAGCGATTGCGCCATACCGCCGAAACAATGCCGATGCCCATGCCGAGCACCACCGCCCACACCATGCTGGTGAGTGTGAGCAGCAGGGTCGGCATGAAGCGCTCGCCGATTTCCTGACTGACCGGCCGCTTGCTGCGCGTGGACGTGCCGAAGTCGCCGTGCGCGATCTTCACGAAGAAGTTGACGAATTGCTGCGGCATCGGCTTATCGAGGCCGAGATCGGCACGCACCAGTGCAACGGTCGCTTCGTCTGCTTCGGGACCGGCCGCGAGGCGCGCCGGATCGCCGGGTAACAGATGCACGAACAGGAACACCAGCACGGCGACGATGAAGAGCGTCGGCAGCAGGCCAAAGATACGTTTGACGAGGAAAGTCAGCATGAAACCAATCCGGCAATGATGCGGGCAACGAAGAATCGTCAGAAAGCGGCCGCCCAGCCGGTGTGCTCATTGGGAACACGCCGCGCCGAACGGTCAGCTCATCACTTGATCGCGATCTCGTCGAAATTGAACGAGCCGTCCGGTGCGACATAAGCACCTGACAAACGCTTGCTGCGCGCATACACGACCTTCTCCTTGACGAGGAAGATCCACGGCGCGTCGGCCCAGATGCGTTTTTGCGCGTCAGTGTAGAGCGCGGCCTTCTTGGTGCGGTCGGTGGTTTCGAGCGCCTGCTTGAGGTCGCTGTCGACGGTGTCGTTCTTGTAGTACGAGGTGTTGACCATCTTCGGCGGGAACGAGGCCGACGCGAGCAGCGGCGAAATCGCCCAGTCCGCTTCACCCGTCGACGACGACCAGCCGATGTAGTACATCCGCACCGGTGCAGTCGCCGGGTCTTGCGCGCTCTCTACCTTTGCAACGCGTTGACCCGCTTCGAGCGCTTCGACGTTCGCCTTGATGCCGACTTGCGCCAGTTGCTGCTGCACGAACTGAATCACCTTCTGTGCAGTCGAGTAGTTATACCCGGACCACAGCGTCGTTTCGAAACCGTTCGGATAACCCGCTTCCTTCAGCAGCTCACGCGCCTTCGCCGGATCGTACGGCCAGGGACCGAGCTTCACGGCGTAGTCGACACCTTGCGGCACCACGCCGTCAGCCGGCGTCGCGTAACCGGCGAACGCGACCTTCGTCAGCGCCTCTTTGTTGACCGCATAGTTCAGCGCTTCACGCACTTTCGGATTGTCGAACGGCTTCTGGTTGACGTTCAGGCTGATATAGCGCTGGATAATCGATGGCGACGCGATCAGATCCACCTTCGGACTCGTCTGCAATTGCGCCGCCTGTTCGAACGGCACCTGGAACGCGAAGTCCGCTTCGCCGGTACGCATCAGCGCAGCGCGCGTGTTGTTGTCGACCACCGGCTTCCAGTCGATCGCATCGACCTTCGGGTAGCCCTTCTTCCAGTAACCGGCAAATTTCTTCACCGTCAGGTCGCCTGCCGGGTCCCACTTCACCAGTTCGAACGGACCGGTGCCGACCGGATGGAACGCAATATCCTTGCCGTACTTCTTCAGCGCGTCAGGCGAAATCATGACCGCCGACGGATGCGCCAGCACGTTGACGAATGCCGAGAATGGTGCCTTCAGGGTGATCTTCACCGTGTACGGATCGACCACTTCGGTCTTCTCGATACGGTTGAACATGTTGTAGCGCTTGAGCTTGTTCGCGTGATCGGTCACGCGATCGAAGTTCGCTTTGACCGCGGCCGCATTGAAGTCGGTACCGTCCTGGAACTTCACGCCGTGGCGCAGCTTGAACGTGTAGACCTTGGCATCCGGGCTCGCTTCGTAGCTGTCGGCCAGCACGTTGATCAGTTTCATGTCCTTGTCGAAACCGAACAGCCCTTGATAGAACGACTTGGCGACGGCTTGCGACAGCGTGTCGTTCGCGTCGTACGGATCGAGCGTCGTGAAGGTCGACGCAACGGCCATCACGGCCGTCGTGTCGGCATGCGCCACATTGCCCGCGAGCATCGCGAACACCATCGCGCCGCCGCTGACCAGCGCGCGCAAACGAAACGGGGAAGACGGGACCAGCAGGTTCATGAGGTTGGCTCCAGGCTGCGAATTGAAACAAGGTTATGTACTGCGAGAGAAAGTTTTTTACTTCAGGTTGGGTGCTTTGTTCAGTTCTGCGTTCGGGCTTGCGTTCGCACCTGGTTCTAGTAAGCGCCGCCGACCCGATGCTGAGCCACGAAATGATCCGGTCCCACCGCAACCAGCGGCGCCACGATCGGTTCGTCGTTCAGCGAGCGAATCGGGCTCGGAATCTCATCGGCGGCGAGCATGCGTTTCGCGTGACGGCGCGCCGGATCGGCAACCGGCACCGCGCCCATCAGCTTCTTCGTATAGGGATGCTGCGGTGCTTCGAACACCGCGCGGCGCGGACCGATCTCGACGATCTGGCCGAGATACATCACCGCCACGCGATGACTGACGCGCTCCACCACCGCCATATCGTGCGAAATGAACAGATACGCGACGCCCAGTTCGCGTTGCAGATCGAGCATCAGGTTGACGATCTGTGCCTGCACGGAGACGTCCAGTGCGGAAACGGATTCGTCCGCGATCACAACTTTCGGATTCAGTGCGAGAGCACGCGCAATCGCGATGCGTTGCCGTTGCCCGCCCGAAAATTCGTGCGGATAGCGGCGCGCGGCTTCGGGCGGCAAGCCGACTTTTTCGAGCAGCCACGCAACCCGTGCCTGAGCTTCCGCGCCTTGAGCGACGCCGTGCACGAGCAGCGGCTCCATGATCGAGAAGCCGACCGTCAAACGCGGATTCAGCGAAGCGAACGGATCCTGGAAAATAAACTGGATATCGCGGCGCAGCGCTTGCAACGCCGGGCCTGTGAGCGAGCTGATTTCCTTGCCGTCGAATTCGATCGAACCGCTCTGGCTTTCGACCAGACGCAGCAATGAGCGACCCGTTGTCGATTTGCCGCAGCCCGACTCGCCGACCAACGCGAGCGTTTCGCCCGGCCGCAGATCGAAGCTGACTTTTTCAACCGCATGCACGCGGCCCGCCAAACGTCCGAACACACCGCTCTTGACCGGAAAGCGCGTGATCAGATCACGCACCCGTAGAATCGGCGGCGTGCTGTCGTGGATCAACGGTTGGCTTTCTTGCGCGACAGCGGCTGCGGGACGAACGGGTTCGTCGACGCCGGGGAGCGCTGCCTGCTCGACGGTCAGAATCGGAAACTTGGCGGGCAGATCGGTGCCCTGCATTGCGCCAAGGCGCGGAACCGCAGCGAGCAATGCTTTCGTATAAGGATGCGAAGGCGCGGCAAACAGCGTATCCGACGCACCCTCTTCCACTTTCTCGCCGCGATACATCACCAGCACGCGATCGGCCACTTCGGCCACCACACCCATATCGTGCGTGATGAAGATCACGCCCATGTTCATTTCGTCCTGCAGGCCGCGGATCAATTGCAGGATCTGCGCCTGGATCGTGACGTCGAGCGCGGTGGTCGGTTCGTCGGCGATCAACAGTGCGGGCTTGCACGACAACGCCATCGCGATCATCACGCGTTGGCGCATGCCGCCAGATAGCTGATGCGGAAAACGGGCGGCCACCCGGCGCGCTTCCGGAATGCGCACGAGTTCGAGCAGGCGCAGCGTTTCGGCTTGCGCGGCAGAACGGCTCTTCCCCTGATGCAAGGCAATCGCTTCGCTGATCTGGTCGCCAACCGTGAACACCGGATTGAGCGAAGTCATCGGCTCCTGGAAAATCATCGCGATGTCGGCGCCGCGAATCGAACGCATCGTGCCGGACGACGCTTTCGCGAGGTCGATCACGCTGCCGTCGCGGCGCCGGAATGCGATGCTGCCGCCGGCAAGGCGCCCACCGCCATGCTCGATCAGCCGCATCAAGGCAAGCGATGTCACCGATTTGCCCGAACCCGATTCGCCGACGATTGCCAGCGTCTCGCCGCGCTCGACCGTCAGCGAGAGATTGCGCACCGCGTTGAAAGTCTTGTCGCCACTACGAAATGCGACCGACAGATCGTCGACCGCAAGCACGCGTTGCGGCGGCATGGTTTCGGTAAGCGGGCGAGCGGTGTGCAATGAAGTCGGCACGATGGTTCCTTTGGATTCGGACGCAGCTAACGGTGATTCAAACGAAAATTCAAGCGGTAGTTCAAGCGACAGCGCAGCGGGACACCATTAGCGATAGATCGCCGTCACCGGCGTCTCGCCGATCCGCGCGAATCCGCGATACATACCCTCGGTATTGAACGGCAGCGTGACGTTACCGCGCGCATCGACGGCGATCAGTCCGCCGCGTCCGTCGATCTTCGGCAAACGGTTCATCACCACGTCGTGCGCCGCTTCTTCGAGCGAGGCGTCGCGGTAGGCCATTTGTGCCGCGACGTCGTATGCCGCGACCATGCGCATGAACATCTCGCCGGAGCCGGTGGTCGAGACCGCGCAGGTTGCGTCGTCCGCATAGCAGCCCGCGCCGATCAGCGGCGTGTCGCCGACCCGGCCGACCTGCTTGTTGGTGACGCCGCCCGTCGAGGTCGCGGCCGCCACGTGGCCATGCTGGTCAAGAGCAACCGCGCCCACCGTGCCGAACTTGCGATTCGGGTCGATCGGCTCGTGCGGCGTGGGATCGTCGTCGTTCGAAGACGGCGCGGCGGCCAACGTCGCGCCATCGTGATCGAGCATCGCGCGTTGCTGACCGCGTGCGAGCTGCCATTGGCGATGACGTGCTTCGGTATGGAAATACTCCGGCTCGACGAATTCGAGTCCTTGCGCGGCCGCGAAGGCTTCCGCGCCTTCGCCCGTGAACAGCACGTGTTCGCTACGTTCGAGCACTCGACGCGCCGCCAGAATCGGATTGCGTACACGCGTCACGCAGCAGATCGCGCCGGCGTCGAGCGTGCGGCCGTCCATGATGGCCGCGTCGAGTTCATGCGTGCCGGCCGCCGTGTACACCGCGCCACGGCCCGCGTTGAAGAGCGGACAGTCTTCGAGCAAACGCACGGCTTCGCTGACGGCATCGAGTGCGCTGCCGCCGTCGGTGAGGACGCGCTGGCCTGCGCTCAGCACGGCGTGCAAGGCTGCGTGATAGTCGGCTTCGGCGCTGGCAGACATCGACGCGCGCAGGATCGTGCCTGCCCCGCCGTGAATGGCAATGACTGCGTTGGTGTTCATTTTTTGGCTTTCGTAGTGCGGGTGGTACGGGTAGAAGCGCGCGCGGACTGCTCAGCAGTGCTGGAAGGCGCGGCGTGTGGGTCGGCTTGTGGGTCGGCTTGTGGGTCGGCTTGTGGATCGGTAAGCCAGGGCAATACGAATTCGCTGACGCCGGCGGCGGCCTTGACCGAGCGTTGGGCGCGATACGCGACCGCATCGCAGAGGGCTTCGATCACGGCCAGCACAGCGGAATCGGCATTGGCCGCAAGCCGTCGTTCCGAGCGGATATAGAGTGCGAGATCGGCGAATTGCGCGAGCGGCGAGCGCTGACTGTCGGTTAGCGCAAGTACACGTGCACCGCGTCCGGCCGCACGCCGGGCGAGTTCGATGGTGTCTTCAACATAACGCGGAAACGCAATGCCGATCACCAGATCGCCGTCGTCCGCGGTGAACAGGCGCCGCGCGGCATGCGAAGGTCCGCCGATCAGCGCGAGCGACTGTACGTTGTCGTGATACGGCATCAGGCCGTGCTCCATCAAGCCGGCGAGAAACGCGCTGGCCCCGTAGCCGAGCACGAACACACGGCGCGCGGCGATGATCGCTTCAACGGCTGCTTCGGCCGCGGCGCTGTCGATCGCGGTACGTGTGGAATGAAGATTGGCCGCTGCCTGTTCGAGCAGCGCATCGAGCAGCGCGTCACCGGAAGCGAGCGACTCCTGCGCGCTTCGCAGCCGCTCGACCGGTGCGAGCGTCGCTTCGAAGCCGCGCACGAGCGCTTCACGAAATTGCGGATAACCGTCGAAGCCAAGCGCGCGAGCGAAGCGATTCGCTGTCGCCACCGACGCACCGACCACGCTCGCCAGTTCGTCGATCCGCATGGTCGCCGCGCGGAACAGATTCGCCAGCACGTATTCGCCCATGCGCCGATGGATCGGCGTGAGGGTTGGCATTGCTACGGCGATGCGCGCGGCGATGGCCTGCTCGGCGGGGTTCGAAGTAACGGACGAGTGATGAATCATGCGAGCGAGCCGATGGGGAGCATCCCGAAGGGGACTTCCTTCGGGGCGTAATCAAAATGAATGAAAGTATATTTACATAGAAATCTCGTCGAAAAAAATTCATTTTCATTTTCGAGGGTTTTCACGGATGACCGGAGGCGTGTCGGCACACAACGGGGGCCGTCCGATGAAAATCAGTTTTCATTGAGCGATCGCGGCGCCCTCGGGAATATGCGCAAGCCGTGCCGCCGGCGACATGACGATGATTAGCGCCTGCACGAGGAAAGCGGCGGCTGCCGCGACCAGGCATGCGTCCATCCCCCAGCGCGCGCTGATCGCCGCGCCAAGCAACGCGCCCAACGGCCGCGCGCCATAGGTCGCCGTGCTGTTGAGCGCCGAGACGCGGCCCATCATCCGTACAGGCGTAATCGCCTGACGCAGCGTGGTCGAACCCACCACCCACAGAATCGGGCCGACGCCGAGCAGGAAGAAGCTGAGCATCGCCAGCCAGAACGACGGCATGAGGATCGTCCCTACCATCACGAGCGAGGCAAGCAAACCGCACGTCGGTCCGATGGTCAGCACGCGGCCGAACGCGAGACGCCGCGCGATGGCCGGTGCGGCGAGCGCGCCGCACACCATGCCGACGCCGTACGCGCCGAGCGTCACACCGACCATCGATGCGTTCAATCCCAAACGATGGACGGCGTACGGCACATACACCGCTTGCAGCACGAAGAAACCGAGATTGAAGAAGATCGCGGTGGCGAGCATCGGGCGCAGCAACGCATCGCGCAGCACGAAGCGCGTGCCGTCGCGCAGTTCCAGCAGGAAGTGACGCTGTGAAGCGGCCGCTCGCGGCGGTTCGTGCAGCCCCGCGAGCAATGCGACGGCCAGCGCCGATAACCCGGCCGCGCAGCCATACGCCCATCCCGCGCCGATCCATCCGACCAGCACGCCACCAAGCGCCGGCCCCGCCGAATACGCGACGCTGCGCGCCAGTTCGAGCCGGCCGTTGGCCTGGGCGTACGCCTCTCGCGGCACGATCGACGGCACCAGCGAAGGCGCCGCGACGTTGTAGGCCACCGTGCCGGTTGCGGCAATGAAGCCGAGCGCGGCGAGCAGCGGCAAGCTTAGCGAATGCGTCATCACAAGCAGCAGCACGCACAGCATCGCGACCACGCGCACGCTTTCGGCAAGCGTCATCAACGTGCGCCGCGAGCGGCGGTCGGCCCATACGCCAAGTGGAATCGACAACAGGAGAAACGGCAGCGTCTGCGCGGTTTGCAGCAGGCCGGTCTCGCGCGCACCGGCGCCGAGCACGAACACGGCGACGAGCGGCGCGGCGGCGAGGCTGATCTGTTCAGCGGATTGCGCGACCAGATTCGACCATGCGAGCCGCTGGAATGCGGCCGGCAGACGGATCGCGGATGAAGACGGCGAAGAGGAAGTGGCATGCATCGATAAACTCCTGCGACGGGATGTGGAAAGACCATCGTCGTCGCTATGACGCTGCGCGGCGCTCCGCTTCTTGCGGTGTTATTCTTCGCTCGCCATGAATCTCGAAAGCATCCTCTTCACTCAAGGTTTCGGCTCTCGCCGCCAATGCCGGGCGCTGATCCGAGACGGCCGCGTGAGCATCGGCGGCTCGGTCTGCTCTGATGCCGACGCCGATTTCTCAACCCATGACAGCACGTTCTGCTTCAGCGTGGACGAGGTCGTCTGGCCGTATCGCGAGCACGCCTATCTGCTCCTGAACAAACCCGCCGGCTACGAATGTTCGCGCGACCCGCAGCATCATCTGAGCGTGTTCGGCCTGCTGCCACCGCAGTTCGCCGAGCGCGGCGTGCAATGCGTGGGGCGCCTCGATCAGGACACGACCGGCCTCCTGCTGCTCTCCGACGATGGCAAGTTCGTTCACATGTTCACGTCGCCGAAACGCAAAGTGCCGAAGCTTTACATCGCGACCACGCGCCATCCCATTGACGACGTTCAATTGAATGCCTTGCGCGACGGTGTCTTGCTGCACGGCGAGCCCAAACCGATCGCCGCCGTCGACGTAGAGGCGCGCGGCGAGCACACGCTTGCCCTCACCGTGATGGAGGGCAAGTATCACCAGGTCAAGCGGATGATCGCGGCAGTTGGCAACCGCTGTGAAGCGCTTCATCGCGAGCGGATCGGCGGACTCGCGTTGCCCGCGACGCTGGCCGTTGGCGCATGGCAATGGCTCGACGAAACCGACCTCGGATCTTTACGGAGCGGGTAAACCGGTAGGACCCTTTTAAAGCCTTGATGCATCAGGAGAATCGTGTGCGCGGCCGCACATAGGCCTGCGGGATGCCTGATTACACGTTGCGTCGCAGCATGCTCTTCCTTACAGCTCGCCCTATACTCGTTTAAACAAAGACTACAAAGGGTTCAAGGAGGGGCGCCATG
>NZ_DASRSY010000279.1:0-10512 GCF_035656215.1 Paraburkholderia sp. | reverse complement strand
TGGCTCACGGCGATTGCGATGTGGTTCGGCCGCTTCGGCACGATCATCCCGGTGCTGGCGATCGCCGGTTCGCTGGCATCGAAGAAGCGCATCGGTGTGACTGGCGGCACGTTGCCGACGCACGGCCCGCTGTTCGTCGTGCTGCTGCTCGGCACGGTGCTGCTGGTTGGCGCGCTGACTTATGTGCCCGCGCTCGCGCTCGGACCTGGTGTCGAACATCTGATGATGGGCGCCCATTGAGGCCGCCCGTTGAGATGACACCAGCGACCAACGAGTGAACACGCGCAAACGGGAAATTCGAGGATTCAATGACTGAACATAATGCAACCAGGTCCATGTTCGACCCGGCGCTGGTGCGCCCGGCGATCGTGGACTCCTTCAAAAAGCTCACGCCGCGCACGCAGTTCCGTAATCCGGTGATGTTCTGCGTGTACGTCGGCAGTATTCTGACGACCATTCTCTGGATCGCTGCGCTCGGCGGCCAGGCCGAGGCGCCCGCGGGTTTCATTCTCGCGGTCACCTTGTGGCTGTGGTTCACGGTGCTGTTCGCGAACTTCGCGGAGGCGCTCGCCGAAGGCCGTTCCAAGGCCCAGGCAGCGTCGCTGCGCAGCGCGAAGAAAGACGTGATGGCCAAGAAGCTCAACGAGCCGCATCCGAAGTCGCCGATTCGCGTTTTGACGGCGTCCGATCTGCGTAAAGGCGACGTCGTGCTGGTCGAAACCGGCGACGTGATTCCGGCCGACGGCGAAGTGATCGACGGCGTTGCGTCGGTCGACGAATCGGCGATCACGGGCGAATCCGCACCGGTGATCCGCGAATCGGGCGGCGATTTTTCGTCGGTGACGGGCGGCACGCGCGTGCTGTCGGACTGGATCGTCGTGCGCGTCACGGCTAATCCGGGCGAAGCCTTCCTCGACCGCATGATCGCGATGGTCGAAGGCGCCAAGCGTCAAAAGACGCCGAACGAAATCGCACTGACGATTCTGCTGGTCGCGCTGACTATCGTGATGTTGCTGGCGACTGCCACGCTGCTGCCGTTCTCGATGTTTTCGGTCGAAGCTGCAAAAGCCGGTCACGTGGTGACGATTACCGCGCTGGTCGCGCTGCTGGTGTGTCTGATTCCGACCACCATCGGCGGGTTGTTGTCGGCGATCGGTGTGGCCGGCATGAGCCGGATGATGCAGGCGAATGTGATTGCCACCTCGGGCCGCGCAGTGGAAGCGGCTGGCGACGTCGACGTGCTGTTGCTCGACAAGACCGGCACGATCACGCTCGGTAACCGCCAGGCATCGCAGTTCGTGCCGGCGCCAGGCTTGACCGAAGAAGCGCTGGCGGACGCCGCTCAGCTTTCGTCGCTCGCCGACGAAACGCCGGAAGGTCGCAGCATCGTTGTGCTGGCCAAGCAGCGTTTCAACATCCGTCAACGCGATATGGCCTCGCTGAAGGCGGAGTTCCTCGCCTTCACGGCGCAAACGCGGATGAGCGGTGTCGATCTGCCTGGCCGTGAAATCCGCAAGGGCGCGTCCGACGCGGTGAAGAACTACGTCGAAGCGAATGGCGGGCGTTTCCCGAACGAAGTCAGCACCGCGGTCGCCGAAGTCGCGCGTCGCGGCAGCACGCCGCTGGTGGTCGCCGAGAAAGGCGAGCAGGGCGCACGCGTGCTCGGCGTGATCGAACTGAAGGACGTGGTGAAGGGCGGCATCAAGGAGCGCTTCGCCGAACTGCGCAAGATGGGTATCAAGACCATCATGGTGACGGGCGACAACCGGCTGACGGCAGCGGCGATCGCTGCAGAAGCAGGCGTCGACGATTTTCTCGCCGAAGCCACACCGGAGGCGAAGCTCGCCACGATTCGCGCGCACCAGGCCGAAGGACGTCTGGTCGCAATGACCGGCGACGGCACCAACGACGCTCCGGCGCTCGCGCAGGCCGACGTCGCGGTGGCAATGAATACCGGCACGCAGGCGGCGAAGGAAGCCGGCAACATGGTCGACCTCGATTCGAATCCGACCAAGCTGATCGAGATTGTCGAGATCGGCAAGCAGATGCTGATGACGCGCGGCTCGCTCACTACGTTCTCGATTGCGAACGACGTCGCCAAGTATTTCGCGATCATCCCGGCTGCGTTCGCGACCACCTATCCGGCACTGAACGCGCTGAACGTGATGCATCTGGCCACGCCGGCCTCCGCCATCATGTCGGCGGTGATTTTCAATGCGCTGATCATCGTGCTGCTGATTCCGCTGGCACTCAAAGGCGTGAAGTACCGGGCGCTGGGCGCGGCAATCCTGCTGCGCCGTAATTTGCTGGTCTACGGTCTGGGCGGGATCATCGTGCCGTTCATTGGCATCAAGCTGATCGATATGGTGCTGGCCGCATTCGGCTGGGTTTGAGAAGCGGCAGCTTAAGAGGAGTTACCCATCATGAAAAATCTGTTCCGTCCGTTGATCGTGATTTTCGCGGTATTGACCGCCGTCACCGGACTCGCTTATCCCGCCGTGATGACCGCCGTCGGTCAGGCGGCCTTCCATGATCAGGCCAACGGCAGCCTGCTCGAGCAGGACGGCAAGGTGGTCGGTTCGAAGCTGATCGGCCAGCAGTTCGACGCGCCGCAGTACTTCTGGGGCCGTCTGTCGGCCACCAGCCCAATGCCGTACAACCCGCAGAGCTCGGGCGGTTCGAACCTCGGGCCGACCAACCCAGCGCTGCTCGATGAGGTCAAAGGCCGCATCGACGCGTTGAAGGCTGCCGGCACGGATATGTCGCAGCCGGTGCCGGTCGATCTGGTGACGTCCTCGGGTAGCGGTCTCGATCCCGAGATCAGCCCGGCTGCCGCTGCGTATCAGATCGAACGCGTCGCCAAAGCGCGCAAGCTCGCTACGAACGATGTGCAAGCGCTGGTCGATCGCTATACGAGCGGCCGTCAGTTCGGCATTCTGGGGGAGCCGCGCGTGAACGTGCTGCAACTGAACCTGGCACTGGATGAGATGAAACACGGTTGAGCGTGACTCGACGTCGATAAGCGTCGCTCAGCGCAGTTGAGCACCGTGGTTTGAAGAGGCGGCGCCCATGCGGTGCCGCCTTCGCCATTTGTTCGTGGCTCCGCAGTTGCAGCGGCTCGCCAGGGTGCCCGATGTATCGCGGTGCACCCTGCAACCGGCAACTGGCGTGACCGCCACTGCCATTTGCGGCGCGGCCGCTGCCGTGCCACCATGCATGCACTATCGCTCGCCTTACTATGAAAACCATTGAGCATGAACCGCCCCGATCCTGACGAACTGCTCGACAAGCTGCAACGCGACGAAGAGAAACGTCAGCGGGGCAGGCTGAAGATTTTCTTCGGCGCGTCGGCGGGCGTCGGCAAGACCTATGCGATGTTGCAGGCCGCGCGGCGCCGTGCCGATGAAGGCGCGGACGTGGTGGTCGGCATTGCCGAAACGCATGGCCGTAGCGAAACCGCTGCGCTGCTCGACGGTCTCGACGTGCTGCCTCTCGCGCATATCGAGTATCGCGGACGCAAGCTCGGCGAGTTCGATCTCGACGCCGCGCTCGCCCGCAAGCCGCAACTGATTCTCGTCGACGAACTCGCGCATTCGAACGTGCAGGGCGCACGGCATCTGAAGCGCTGGCAGGACGTGTACGAACTGCTCGATGCGGGCATCGACGTCTACACCACGGTCAACGTCCAGCACCTCGAAAGCCTGAACGACGTGGTCGGCCAGATCACCGGCATTCGCGTCTGGGAGACGGTGCCCGACCGCGTGTTCGATCGTGCCGACGAAGTCACGCTAGTCGACTTGCCCGCGGAGGAACTGCTCGACCGGATGCGCGACGGCAAGGTGTATTTGCCGCAGCAGGCCGAGCGCGCGGTGCGCAACTTCTTTCGCAAGGGCAATCTGATCGCGTTGCGCGAGTTGGCATTGCGCCGTACCGCCGATCGGGTCGACGCGCAGATGCGGGAATATCGCGCCGATCGTTCGATCCAGCGGATCTGGCAGGCGCGTGAGCGCTTGCTGGTATGCATCGGCCCCGGCCCGGAAGCGCCGATGCTGGTGCGCGCGGCCGCACGCCTCGCCGCCAGCCTGAAAGCCGACTGGATCGCCGTCTATGTGGAAACGCCCGCGTTGCAGCGCTTGCCCGACGCGCGCCGCGAACGCACGCTGAATGCCTTGAAGCTTGCTGCCGAACTCGGCGCCGAAACCGCGACGCTCGCGGGCACCGATGCGGTCGCCGCACTGATCGGTTATGCACAGGCTCGCAACGTCTCGAAGCTGGTGGCCGGTGCGTCGGCGCGCACCGGTGTCCAGCGCTGGCTGCGCCGGCCGCTTGGCGAGCGCATCGCCGAACGCGCGGGCGATCTCGATCTCACGCTGATTCGCGCGTCGTCCGAACGTGATGGCGGTGAGCAGCGCCGCTTGCTGAATACCACGGCGAATGCGTGGCGCGAGGCGCTGAGCACGGCGCGCGAACGCCGTTCGCCGCCGCGCGCCTACGGCATCGCGCTGGCGATTTGCGCGGCGATTACGCTGCTGTCGAGCCAACTGATCGATCATATCGATCTGACCAACCTCGTCATGCTGTACCTGCTTGGCGTGATCTTCACGGCCGTGAAGCTGGGGCGCGGACCGGGCGTCGTGCTGTCGTTCATGAGCGTGGCCGCGTTCGATTTCTTCTTCGTGCCGCCGCGCATGTCGCTGTCGGTGTCCGATACGCAGTATCTGCTGACCTTCATCGGTATGCTGCTGACGTCGCTCGTTATCAGCCATCTCACGTCGAGTTTGCGCCGCGAGGCGAGCGTGGCGCGGCGGCGCGAGCAACGCACCGGCGCGATGTACGCGATGGCGCGTGAGCTCGCTGCCGCGCTCACCACCGAGCAGATCGTCGGCATCGGCAGCCGGCATGTGAGCGAAGTGTTCGGCGCGCGCGTCGCGGTTCTGTTGCCGGACAGCGCCGATCAGGTGAAGCAGAAGATCGAGGACCCCGACGCGGCGATCACGCTCGAAGGCGAGATGCTCGATATCGATGTCGGTCAGTGGGTCTACGATCAACAGAAGCCGGCCGGGCAAGGCACGGATACGCTGCCGGCCGCCGCCGCGCTATACCTGCCGCTGAAGGCGCCGATGCGCACGCGTGGTGTGCTCGCGGTCGTGATGCGCGATGAGCGCGAGCTGGATGTGCCCGAGCAGCAACGCATGCTCGACGCATTCGCCGCGCAAATCGCGCTGGCTCTGGAGCGGGTGCACTACGTCGACATTGCGCGTGACGCGCTCGTCAACATGGAGTCGGAGCGTTTGCGCAATTCGCTGCTGTCCGCGATTTCGCACGACCTGCGCACGCCGTTGACCACGATCGTCGGCTTCTCGTCGATGCTGGCGCAATCGCGTGAGGCGCATCCCGGTGCGCAACCCGGCGACGATCTCGTCGAAGCGATCCACGAAGAAGCGCTGCGCATGACCGGCATCGTCACCAATCTGCTCGACATGGCGCGCTTGCAGGCAGGCAGCCTGCAACTGAACCAGCAGTGGACGCTGCTCGAAGAAACGGTGGGCGCCGCGCTGCGCGCATGCAAACGCGTGCTGGCGAATCATCCGGTGCAGGTGAAGCTGCCCGCGGATTTGCCGCTGCTGCACCTCGATGCCGTGCTGATGGAGCGGCTCTTTTCGAATCTGTTCGAGAACGCGGCCAAATACACCGCGCCGGACACGCCGTTGACGATCGGCGCGCAACGTCTCGACGCCGACGGCAAGTCGTTCGTACGCGTCGCGGTCGACGACAACGGACCCGGTCTGCCGGTCGGCATGGAGGCGCGTGTGTTCGAGAAATTCACACGCGGCGAGAAAGAGTCGGCCAAACCGGGCATCGGCCTCGGCCTCGCAATCTGCCGCGCAATCGTGGAAGCGCACGGCGGTACAATCGGCGCGCTCAATCGCATGTCCGCGGACGGCCGCCTCGAAGGCGCGCGCTTCTGGTTCACGCTGCCGGTGGAAACACCGCCCGAAGCACCGGACGCGCTGGAAGACGAAGGCGCCGACGCGTTGCCCGACCTCGATTTAACGCCTAACCCGCTTTCCAAGCCCAGCCATGAGTGACCCGAGCATCACTGTCGTCCTGATTGAAGACGAAAAGCAGATTCGCCGCTTCGTGCGAACCGCGCTGGAACGCGAGGGCATCGTCGTGCACGATGCCGAGACCGGCAAGCAAGGTCTTGTCGAAGCCGCGACGCGCAAACCCGATCTCGTCATCGTCGATCTCGGCCTGCCCGACACGGACGGTCTCGACGTGATTCGCGAGTTGCGCGGCTGGAGCGAATTGCCGGTCATCGTGCTGTCGGCCCGGACCCAGGAAACCGAGAAAGTCGCCGCGCTCGATGCCGGCGCGGACGATTACCTCACCAAGCCGTTCGGCGTCTCCGAATTGCTGGCGCGGATCCGCGCGCATATGCGACGCCGGAATCAAGGTGGTGCGAATGAATCGCCGGTGGTGCGCTTCGGCGCGGTGACGGTCGATCTGGCGTTGCGCCAGGTGAGCCGCGACGGCGCCGCGATCCATCTCACACCGATCGAATATCGCCTGCTCGCGACGCTGGTACGCCACGCCGGCCGCGTGCTGACGCACCGGCAATTGCTGCGCGATGTATGGGGGCCATCGCATGTCGAGAGCCACCATTATCTGCGTATCTATATGGCACATCTGCGCGGCAAACTGGAGCGCGATCCGGCGCAGCCGGAGCATATCGTCACGGAAACGGGCGTGGGATACCGGCTGGTTGGCACGGTTTGACGCTATTTTGGTATAATTACAGTTCGTAAGGACGACCTTGCGCATCTGCTCGAACGGGGACGGCCCCATCTGACCATGGAGTTGTCTCATGTCCTGGATTCTTCTGCTGATTGCCGGTTTGCTTGAAGTCGCGTGGGCGGCCGGTCTCAAAACCTCTGACGGTTTCACCCGGCTCTGGCCGTCCGTGTTCACGATCGTAACCGCGCTCGGCAGCTTTGTGCTGCTCGCCATGGCCATGCGCCAGTTGCCGCTCGGCACGGCCTACGCCGTGTGGACGGGGATCGGCGCAGTGGGCGCGTTTATCTTCGGCATCGTCATGATGGGCGAGGCTTTGACGGCCGCGCGGGTGGCGAGTGCGGCGCTGATTGTGATCGGATTGATCGGTTTGAAGCTGTCGTCGGGGCATTAAGCCGTTGCTGCCGGGCCCGGCTATCGTGTCCGCATGCGCTCAAACCGCACGCAATTAGAGCCCGCCATTTGTTAGCCGCTCTGCGTTCTGCGAATTAACGTGGCTATAATGGGATTGAATCCAACCTGAAATTGCCCGCGTCCTATTTGGCGCGGCCGGCTTGGCGCGGGTCTGACGACTTCGGTGCGGCGGTTCCCTTTCCTTTGCCCGTCGAAGCGCCCGGCACGCACAGCGCGCCCGGAGGCGGCCATGCTTGAATCACTTTCGCTTGCTGCGGGCCTCTCGTGGGGCAGCGGTCTGCGCCTCTATCTGACAGTCCTGCTGGCCGGGGTGTTTGCACGTCTCGGCTTCATTCATCTCCCTGATACGCTGTCCGCACTGTCGTCGCCATGGGTGATCGGCGTAGCCGGCGTGCTGACGGTCACTGAATTTCTCGCCGACAAAATCCCCGCGTTCGATTCCTTATGGGACGCGATCCATACCTTTATCCGCATTCCCGCCGGTGCGGTACTGGCAGCCGGCGCGCTCGGCCATGCCGATCCTGCGCTGCTGACGGTCGCGGCACTCGCGGGCGGCACGTTGGCCGGCACCGCGCATCTGGCTAAAGCGGGCACGCGCGCGCTGATCAACCTGTCGCCGGAACCGGTGTCCAATGTCGTGACCTCGACTGCTGAAGACGGTCTCGTATTTGGCGGCATGCTGCTCGCGCTGTTCGTGCCCGTTCTGTTCCTGGTGTTGATGGTGGGTTTCCTGATGCTGGCCGGCTGGGCGTTGCCGCGGCTGTGGCGCGGTGTGCAGGGCGGTTTTCGCGGGATGGCGACGCACATGGTGTCGCGCTTTGCCAGGAGCAGGCACGATTGAGCGATACGGGACGAGGTGTGACGGCGCGTGCCGATGCAGCGCGCCGGTTGGGCGGTAGGGATCTGTTGCGCCAGGCGATCCGCATGACGGCGCGCGACTGGCGCGCCGGCGAACTGACGATGCTGCTGCTGGCGCTGGTACTGGCCGTCGCGGCGTTGTCGAGTGTCGGCTTTCTGGCTGACCGCTTGCATCAGGGACTCGAGCGCGATGCGCGGCGCATGATCGCCGCCGATTTCATCGTTCGCGCCGATCATCCGGTCGATCCGCAGTTCGCGCAGCAAGCCAGGGCGCTCGGTCTGAATACTGCCACCACGGCGATCTTCCCCAGCATGATCAACTCGACCGGCGCAGAGCCGGTCTCGCGGCTGGCTGCCATCAAGGCGGTGTCGCCCGGTTATCCGTTGCGCGGCGCATTGCGGATTGCTTCGGCGCCAGGCGCGGCGGACCATCCCACACAATCGATTCCGGCGCCGGGCACAGTATGGGTCGACCAGGCACTGCTCGATGCATTGAAGCTGCATGTCGGCGACGCCGTGAAGGTAGGGAATCGCAGCCTCACGATCGGTGCGATCATCACCCGCGAACTCGACCGCGGTTTCTCGTTCATCAATTTTTCGCCGCGTTTGATGCTGCGTGCCGACGATGTCCAATCGACCGGCCTCATCACCTTCGGTAGCCGCGTGACTTACCGGTTGCTGGTGGCGGGCGCGGATGCCTCCGTGGCGCGCTTCGCCCAATTCGCGCATGACAAGGTGGACGGCGGCAAGATGCGCGGCGTCGCGCTCGAGTCCTTGCAGGACGGGCAGCCGCAAGTGCGCCAGACGCTCGACCGCGCGAGTCACTTCCTCACGCTGGTCTCGCTGCTCACCGCGTTGCTCGCGGCGGTGGCGATCGCGATGGCCGCGCATCGGTATATGCGCCGACATCTGGACGGCTGCGCGGCGATGCGCTGTCTTGGTGTCAGCCAGGTCACGCTGCGCACACTGTTCACGCTTGAATTCGTGGGGCTGGGTTTGATCGGCGGCGCGCTCGGTGTGGCGCTCGGTTATCTGGGGCACCTGGCGTTGCTGACGTGGCTCGGCAGTCTGATCGACGTCGCGTTACCGTATCCAACCGCGTGGCCCGCGCTCGAAGGGATCGCCGCCGGTCTCGTGCTGTTGCTCGGTTTCGCGTTACCGCCGCTATTGCCGCTGACGCGCGTGCCGCCGGTGCGCGTGCTGCGTCGCGAATGGGGCGAAGCGGGGCGCACCGCCTGGGCCGCCTACGCGCTCGGCATTGTGCTCTTTGCTGCACTCCTGATCGTCGCAGCGGGCGAGTTGAAGCTCGGTGGCATCGTGGCGGGCGGCTTCGCCGGTGGACTGCTGGTGTTCGCGTGCATCGCGCGGCTGTCGTTGTGGGGCGCGTCGCGTCTCGTGCGCAGCGAGCGCGTGAATGCGGGCATTGGCTGGCGCTACGCGTTGGCATCGCTGGAGCGGCGCAGCGGTGCGAGTGCGTTGCAGATCACTGCGCTAGGCATCGGCCTGATGTGCCTGTTGCTGATCGCGATGACGCGCAACGACCTGGTGGCCGGCTGGCGCAAATCGACGCCGCCCGATGCGCCGAACGAATTCATCATCGACATCCAGCCCGACCAGCGCGACGCCGTCACGCACTATCTGAGCACACACGGCGTGCCCGACACGGTGCTCTCGCCGATGGTGCGCGGTCGGCTGATCGCCATCAACGGCAAACCGGTCAATCCGGATTCGTTCAAGGGTGACGATGCGAAGCGGCTCGTCGATCGCGAATTCAATCTGTCGTACACGACCGAGCTGCCCGACGACAATCGCCTCTCTGCCGGCACATGGTATGGCGACACGAAGACGCCGCAGATTTCAATAGAGCAGGGGCTCGCGAAGCTGATCAATGTGAAGCCCGGCGATACGCTGCGCTTCGACGTGACGGGCTTGCAAATCGACGCGCCGGTGACGAGTGTGCGCAAGCTCGACTGGGGCTCGTTCAAGGTCAACTTTTTCGTGTTGATGCCGCCGGCCGCATTGCAGGATTTTCCCGCGACGTTCATCACGAGCTTCCATTTACCGTCGGAAAAGCAATCGACCATCGACGGGCTGATCGCCGCCTATCCGAACCTCACGGCAATCGACACCGGTCCGATTCTGGCGCAGGTGCAGCGCGTGTTGCAGCAGGTGATCGGCGCGGTGCAATTCCTGTTCGCGTTCACGCTTGCGGCCGGTGTGCTGGTGCTCTACGCGGCGCTGGCCGGCACCCGCGATGAGCGTATGCGAGAATCCGCGCTGCTGCGCGCGCTGGGGGCCTCGCATCGCCAGGTGCGCGCGGTGCAGATTGCCGAATTCGTGGCGGTTGGCGCGTTGGCGGGTTTGATGGCGGCGCTCGGTGCGCAGGTAATCGGCTGGCAACTGGCGACGCGCGTGTTCGAGTTTTATCTGACCTTCGATCCGTGG
>NZ_DASRSY010000278.1:0-10655 GCF_035656215.1 Paraburkholderia sp. | reverse complement strand
ACCGAAGGCCGGCTCGAACGCGCGTTTCCCGAGTTCCGGCCGTTGCTGCCGAACTGCCGCTTCTACAACTGCCATCACCTGCAGGAGCCGGGCTGCGCGATTCTCGAAGCGGTCGCCGACGGCCACATCCGGCGCGAACGGCACGCCCTGTATGCGCAACTGGTGCACGAAGCCAGCCAGATCGTGCGCTGAGGCGCGTCGCTGTCAACCCATGGATTCACGATGAAATTGATGCGCGCGCCGAATCTGATCATCGGACAGCATTGGGTCAATGTGCTCGAGACGGCGGGCATCGCTTGCGAGTTGCATAACCGTTATCTGAACGGCGCGCTCGGGGATATTCCGGCAGATCAGTGCGCGCCGGAACTGTGGCTCGTCGATGAACGCGATGAGGCGATGGCGCGGCGCCTCATCGATGCAGCTTCACATGGACCGGCTGCGGGCTCGCCTTCGTGGCAATGCCGCCAGTGCGGAGAAATGCTCGAAGCGCAGTTCACGGTGTGTTGGCAGTGTGGGACGGCGCGTGATCCACTGGATGGGTGAAGCGGTTGAGGCCTGGCTGAACGGTGAATGGTTCGAGCGCGGGTGAAAAGTGGCGAAGCGCGCTCGGGCCGTTTCGGTCAGGCTGACCATCTCATTAAGCCGGGTTCGTTATACCCGGCTTTTTTGCGTTGCGTCAGTCGCGCGCTGATTCAAGCAAGCTGTATCAGGCGAGCCACACCGCAATCGTCAGCATCAACAGCAGGATCATCCACAGCACCACCGCGCGCCACACGAGACCCACCGCCGATTGCAGGGTGCGCGGCGTGCAGTCGTCGCCGACCTGCATCGGGCCGCCGTCGCCGGTAGCCAGCGCGTCGAGGCTCGACTGCTCGGCAAGCGGCCCACTCAGACGCGCACCCAACGCCCCACTGCCCGCGGCCAGCAACACGCCGTCGTTCGCGTCGGGCCACTGACGCGCGTGGTTGCGCCATGCATAAATCGCGTCTTCGAAATTACCGACGATCGCAAAGCCCAGCGACGTAAGCCGCGCCGGCACCCAGTCGATCACGAAGAAGGCACGCTGCGCGAAACTCGAAAACGCGGCGGTACGATCGTCGACCGGCCGTGCCCACGTGCGCGCCAGATACTCGGCAATCCGGTACAGCACCGCGCCGGCAGGCCCGACCGGAATCAGGAACCAGAAAAACACGCCAAACACGTGCCGGTGCGAGGCGACCACCGCGTGAATCAGCGTATGACGCACGATCTCGCTGACGG
The DNA here is from genome assembly GCF_035656215.1 of Paraburkholderia sp. GTDB lineage: Bacteria > Pseudomonadota > Gammaproteobacteria > Burkholderiales > Burkholderiaceae > Paraburkholderia. The sequence goes on along the minus strand of NZ_DASRSY010000278.1, from coordinate 9,395 downwards.
GCATATCGACCGTGTCAAGCCCGGTCCATTCATTCAGGATTTCACGCGCGCGCGGCACATCGTCGTTGTTCAACGCGAGGTGGATGTCGGTGAAGTAATGGCTGAACTGCCGGAAGCCGAGCGTGAAGTACAGCACCGCGACGTTCCACAGGAAGGCCAGCGCGAAGTGAATGTGATACAGCACGTAGTAGACGAGCGCGACGGCCAACGTCCAGGGCACCACCACTACGAGCCACGCGAGCACGCCATGCTTGGGCTTGCCGGCATCGAATCCGTGCGCCGCCGACTCCGCGTGGTATTGAAGCAATGCCGCCACCGGATTGTTCAGCGACAGCGCGCGCACCTGTTCAATAATCAGAGCCAGCAATACGGAGAAAAAAGTCATGCGATGCGCCGTGCTTTTCGAGTTTTTACGATTGTTTTATAACGATAGCACAGGGTCGGATGCGACTGAGCGCAGACATTGACAAACACCCAACAAGTGCACAGGCCGATGTCGCTCACGCCGCGAGAAAGCGATAGAAGTTGCGCAGCATCGCCGCCGTCGCGCCCCAGATGAAATAATGGCCACCCACCTGGCGCTCGCGATCTTCCGCTTCAGCCGACGCAGCCCGCGGATAAGGCATGGCGAAGAAACGGCGCTCGCCGCCTTCGTAACGAAACACGCGCTCCTCGTGATGCGCGGGATTCATTAAAAAAGCGAGCGGCACTTCGAAGACGTCGGCTACTTCGAGTGCATCGGCTTTCAACGTGAATGGCGGGTGCACAAGACCGATCACGGGCGTCACCCGAAACCCGGTGCCCGTCAGATAGTCGGGCAACGCACCGAGAATTTCAACGCGTGACGGGTCGAGACCAACTTCTTCCTGCGCCTCGCGCAAGGCCGTGGCCGTCGCATCGGCGTCGAACGGTTCGTGACGGCCGCCGGGAAAACTCACCTGGCCGGCGTGGTCGTTCAGATGGTCGGCTCGTTGGGTCAGCAGCACGGTGAGGCCATTGTCGCGCACAACCAGTGGCACCAGCACAGCGGCAACACGCGGATCGATGTGCTGATCGCGCCAGGGTGCTTCGATAATCGGTTCAGGCGTCCAACTCAGACGCTGCTCGAAGCGCGCACGCAGACCATCGGGCGTCAGGCGCCCGGCAACCACCGGTGGCAGATCGGCGCCCGTCGCTTCGACAGGTAGAGTTTCAGGCTCAAAGGCGGGGCGGATCAACGGGTCTCTCGGAATGAGCGGATAGGGGACATTCCGCTATTTTGACCTGGCAAACAAAAAAGCACCCGCGAGGGGTGCTTTTTCTTACAGCTTTTACGCTGCCGGAGCAGCGCGGTCTTTCTTCGCGACCAGCTTTTCCTTGATCCGAGCCGACTTGCCCGAACGGTCGCGCAGGTAGTACAGCTTTGCACGACGCACATCGCCACGACGCTTCACGACGATGCTTGCCAGCAGCGGCGAGTACGTCTGGAACGTACGCTCGACGCCTTCGCCCGACGAAATCTTGCGGACGATGAACGACGAATTCAGACCACGGTTACGCTTGGCGATCACGACGCCTTCGTAAGCCTGAACACGCTTACGCGTGCCTTCAACCACGTTCACGCTGACAATCACCGTATCGCCGGGGGCGAATTCGGGGATGGTCTTCTCGCCGAGAGCGCGGCCGATTTCTTCCTGCTCGAGTATTGCAATCAGATTCATCACTGACTCCTATGTCCATCTTGTCGACGTTCGTACCTGCCTCACAAAAAATGCTTGGCTACGGCCCCGATAGAGGATGGGTTCACATCTGGCGCCGTACACGCATGTGCGGCGCCGCCTATGTCCGCTTGAAAGACCAGGGCTTTATGCCTTCGACTCTTCCTTCGCGAGACTCGTAAGCCATGCCTCGTCGGCACGGCTCAACATCTTGTTCTTTCTGGCCTTCACGATCAGATCGGGCCGTTTGTTCAACGTGTTGCGCAAGGCTTCACGCCGGCGCCATGCTTCGATTTCCGCATGATGGCCGCCGAGCAGCACATCGGGCACACGCACGCCGTCGTATTCCTCCGGACGCGTGTAATGCGGACAGTCCAGCAGCACCTCGACGAAACTATCTTGCACCGCCGATTGCGAGTCGTTCAGCACGCCCGGCAACTGACGCACCACAGCATCCATCAGCGCCATAGCCGGCAACTCACCGCCGGACAGCACGAAGTCGCCGAGACTGACTTCTTCGTCGACGACACGGTCGAGCAAACGCTGATCGATCGCTTCATAGCGCCCGCACAACAGGATCAGACCGGGCTCGGCAGCAAACTGCATGACACGGTCGTGATTCAGCGTAGCACCTTGCGGCGACATCATCACGACGCGCGACGCGCCGATGCCCTGCTCCGCCTGCGCCGCTTTCGCCGCGCCGATCGCGTCTTCGAGAGGCTTGGCCAGCATCACCATGCCGGGGCCGCCGCCGTACGGGCGATCGTCGATTGTGCGGTAGTTGTCGGTCGTGAAATCGCGTGGATTCCACGTGCGCAACCCGTAGCGCTCCTGCTTCGCCGCACGGCTGGTGATACCCCAGTCGGTCAGCGCACGAAACATGTCAGGAAAGAGCGTCACGACATCAAACTGCATCGCTCTCTCCATTCAGCGAGTTATTTAGTAATCGGCTTCCCAGTCGACGATGATCTGCTTCGCCGCCTGATCCACCGTTTTGACAAAGACGCCGACGAACGGGATCAAACGCTCGCCGGTGACCGGCTTACCGCTTTTGTCGGTATCCGGGAATTCGACGCGCAACACCGAGTGCGCACCGTTGTCGATCATGTCTGCAACCTTGCCGAGATTGACTCCGGCAACGTTCACCACATCCAGGCCGAGCAGGTCGACCCAGTAGAATTCATCGGCTTCGAGGGCCGGAAACTCACTGCGGCTGATATAAACGCGCGTGCCGCGCAGTGCTAGCGCCACATCGCGGTCAGTTACGCCGCCCAGATGGGCAACGACACTGTCGCTATGCGTTTTTGCGTGTAATGACGGCGCAGACTTGCGCTCCTGGCCTTTCAGCAACCACCAGCGCTTCGCGCTTAGCAACGCATCTCCGCCGTGCCCGGCGTCCGCATGCGCGGCCACCTTGACCCAGCCTTTGAGGCCGTAAGCGTCGACAATTGCACCGACCTCGACCGCATCGGCCGGCCAGCTTTCCACCGTTTCCGCTCGCATTTCTGCTGCGCCGGATCCGGTGCTTGCAACTTTGGCTTTCGCCTTTTCTTCGGTCCCTTCGACCGGCTTGCGGACGAACGCACCGAACGGCGCCTGACCAGACGTCTTCGCGCGCGGGGCCGCCGCTTTTGCCTTCACGCGACCTGAACTGCTGGAATCACGCTCAGACATAAGAGAACCTCGCTGCCAACTTCGACGTCTGCTTCAGCAATACTCGCGCATCGGACTGCTCACGCAAGCTGCGCGAGCCGCCGGCCGAACCGACGACGATACGCATGCTAGCTACCATTAAGCAGCCGGCTGCGCCTTTTGCGCTTCTTTCACGAGACGCTCGACGGTCGGCGACAGTTGTGCGCCAACGCCTTGCCAGTACGTCAGGCGATCTTGAGCGATACGCAGCGACTCACCCTTCGTAGCGACCGGGTTGTAGAAGCCAACGCGTTCGATGAAGCGGCCGTCACGACGGTTACGCGAATCGGTTGCGACGATGTTGTAGAACGGGCGCTTCTTGGAGCCGCCACGAGCCAAGCGGATGATGACCATACTAGAATCCTTGAAAACCGGGGTTCGGAACGACTGAAACACGCGATTATAGCGGGAAACCAACGCCATAACAAACACTTACCGGGATAAACTGAGCGACGGGGTTGAGCCGGCCCTACGGGCTGGGGGCCCGGAGCACGCCGAGACGCCCGAATTACCTGATGGAACGCCCGTGAAACTCCTGCCTCCGCCTGTGTTTTTTTTCGCTTCGTTCGCCGTCTTTCGACGAGTCCCCGGTTCTTCGCTGCTTGCCAGCTTTTCGCGCGCCGCCCGCGTTCAGACGCTGCGAACCGGCGCAGCACTGTTGCTCGCCGCCACGGCCCTGCCAGCGCTAGCCGGGCTACCGGTCGAACGCATTAAACTGCCGCCGGGCTTCCATATTGAAGTGTTGTCGGACGCGGTGCCGAGCGCGCGGGCCATGGCGCTCTCGCCGAAGGGCATTCTCTATATAGGCAGCCTCGACGGCCACGTCTACGCGCTCGAGCTGCAAAATGGGCGCGTGACGGCTCGTCACGTGATCGCGTCCGGATTGGAAACACCGGCGGGCGTGGCGTGGCGGGAGGGCGCGCTGTATGTGTCCGCGGTGTCGAAAATTCTACGCTTCGACGCGATCGACGCTCATCTGAACGACCCGCCCAAGCCGGTCGTCATCACCGACAAACTGCCGACGGAAACACATCACGGCTGGAAATTCATCGCTTTCGGGCCGGACGGCAAGTTGTACGTACCACAAGGCGCGCCCTGCAACGTCTGCCTGAAAGACCGCGACCGCTTCGGCCTGATCGGCCGGATGGACCCGGACGGCAGCCATTATGAAGTCGTAGCGCGCGGCATCCGTAACACGGTCGGCTTCGCGTGGCATCCGGTGACGCACGAGCTGTGGTTCACGGACAACGGCCGCGACCTGATGGGCGACGACGTACCCGACGACAAGCTCAACCGCGCGCCCCGCAACGGCATGGACTTCGGATTTCCGTACTGCCATGGCGGCGACACGCCCGACCCCGAATTCGGCAAAAACCATCCCTGCAGCGCATTCACACCGCCGGTTGTCAAACTCGGTGCACATCTCGCCTCGCTCGGTATGCGCTTTTACAGCGGCTCGATGTTTCCGGCCGCTTATCGAGACAATATTTTTATCGCCGAACACGGTTCGTGGAATCGCAGCAAGAAGGTCGGCTACCGGGTCGTGCAGGTGATCACCAACCCGGACGGCAGCAACGCGCATCAGGAAGTCTTTGCCGAAGGCTGGCTCCAGCCGGGGGAAGCGGTGTGGGGGCGCCCTGCCGACGTCCAACCGATGCCTGACGGCTCACTCCTGATCAGCGACGACTACGCCGGGGCGGTCTATCGCGTGACCTACACAGCACCTTAGCCTTAACCGCCGCGTAGCTCTGTGCTCAGTGATTCCGCCCGGTCAAACCCGCGGCGCCTTCAGCCCCCCGCTGCCAAGGCGATCACACGCCGCGCGACCGGCGCCACGCAGCGTGGCGTAGAATGCGCGTCGGTCCACGCCCACCGGCGCCCCGCTCCTTTCGACCGCCTGTCACTCATATCCCGCCTACATGTCCACTCTTGCTTCGACTTCCTCGCATTTCAGATCCAAGACGATTACCGCCGCGCTGGCGTTCTTCTTCGGCAGCCTCGGTGCTCACCGCTTCTATCTGTACGGCATGCGCGACATTTACGGTTGGGCTCATCTGCTCGGCACGCTGATCGGGATTCCGGGCGTCATGCTGGTGGTGGCAAGCGAGCGGGCTTCGATGCTCGGCTGGGTGCTCGCGTTTTTCGGCGCCGTTTCGCTTCTCTCCGCTTTTCTGGCTGCAATCGTCTACGGCCTGCGTCCGGATGAAAAATGGGATGCGCAGTTCAACGTGCAAACCCAGCGCAAAAGCCGCTCTGGCTGGACCGTCATTTTCATCGTGATCTTTTCGCTGCTGATCGGCGCGTTCCTGCTGATGACGGGTCTCGCGATTTCATTCCAGACTTACTTCGAAGGCCAGGTGCAGGCCGCCAAAGCGCTGTCGCAATAACCGCCTACGCTTTACGCTAAAAAAGGTTCAATTGAGGATTGTCGCGCGCCGGCGCTTCGGCACGCGGCGGCTCGCCCCGGCGAAAGTGCGACATGTCCAGAATCCCGCGATCACGCCGGTTCAGTCCCAGACGGCGCGTGGCTTTCTGAAATCGCTGCTTTAGCAGATCCGCCCACAAACCTTCTCCCTTCATTCGAGTGGAGAAGTTCGAGTCATAGTCCTTCCCGCCTCGCATATCGCGTACGCGGCTCATCACCCGGTCAGCACGATCGGGAAAATGCGCCGCGAGCCAATCCTTGAATAGCGGTGCAACTTCCCACGGCAAGCGCAGCACGATATAGCTCGCATTGCATGCGCCGGCTTCCGCACAGGCTTCCAGCACGCGTTCCATGTCCGGCTCGGTGACGAACGGAATCACTGGCGCGATGCTGACGCCAACAGGAATGCCCGCCTCGCTCAACGTACGGATCGTGCGCAGTCGACGCGACGGCGTGGCCGCACGCGGTTCTAGCGTGCGCGCAATATCCGCGTCCAGTGTGGTGATGGTAATGGCCGCCATGAACTGCCCGCGCGCCGCCATCGGCGCGAGCAGATCGAGATCACGTTCGATCAGCGACGATTTGGTGATCGCCGCGAATGGATGACCCCGTTCGCTGAGCACTTCGATCACCCGCCGCGTAAGCCGCAAATCGCGCTCGGCGGGTTGCCAGGCGTCCGTATTGACACCCAGCGCGATCGGCTCGGGCACGTAGGACTTCTTCGACAACTCGCGCTCTAGCAATTCCGGTGCATTGATCTTCGCGTAGATGCGGCTTTCGAAGTCGAGCCCCGGCGACAACCCCAGATAACTATGCGTAGGCCGCGCGAAGCAGTAGATACAGCCATGTTCGCAGCCCCGATACGGGTTCAGCGACACGCTAAACGGAATGTCCGGTGACGCGTTGCGCGTGAGAATGGTCTTGGCCCGCTCTTCGAAAACTTGCGTGCGTAGGACCTTGGGCTCGCCATCTTCCCCGGGCGACGAAAGCCAGCCGTCGTCAACCACTTCGCGCTGGTCGATTTCGTACCGGCCTTGCAGGTTCGTCACTGCGCCGCGCCCCTTGCGAGGTGCCGGCGGAGCGATCGGAAATTCGTGAGCAGAGGGGAGGTCGGAATCGGTCACGGCTGGAGTACACAAAAACAAACACGGCGCAAAACACCTGTATAAATATACAGTGTTTACGCCGTTTGTCGAGTCCAACTGAGCAGTTACCGCACGAACTAATCGGCAACCGCAATTGTCAGCGTTTCCTTGATCTCTTCCATCACCACGTAGCTCTTCGACTGCACTGCACCGGGCAGTTGTAGCAGGATGTCCCCCAGCAGCTTGCGATAGTCGGCCATTTCGCCGATGCGGGCCTTGATCAGATAGTCGAAGTCGCCCGAGACGAGGTGGCACTCCAGCACTTCGGGGATCTTCTGCACCTCGCGGCGGAACTGGTCGAACATGTTGCCGCTTTTGTGATCGAGCGTGATCTCGACGAACACCAGCAGCGCAGCGCCCAGTTCGGCCGGGTTCACACGTGCGTGATAGCCGGTGATCACGCCGTCGCGCTCCATCCGTTTGACGCGCTCGATGCAAGGCGTGACCGACAGTCCGACCTGTTCGGCGAGGTCTTTCATCGCCATCCGGCCGTCCTGCTGCAGGAGCCGCAGGATCTTGTGATCGAGTTTGTCGAGGGACCGGACTGGCTGGCGCTGTGTACGCATAGTGTTTTTGCTGAAAATCCTGAAAATACAATAACAAAACCTACCCGACTGTTAATAGTATAGCGGTTAACACTGGGCGATCCGCGTTACACCTCGTTAATCGAACGAATTCAAACGAACAGACGAGCGCGCCGCCCTCAGAACTCTTATTGGATATCCTGGAGCAGCTATGCGAGTCGTCGTTTTGGGCAGTGGCGTTGTCGGAGTGACGAGTGCTTATTACCTGGCGCGCGCCGGTCATGAAGTCACTGTCATCGATCGCGAGGCCGGCCCGGCGCTCGAAACCAGCTTCGCCAATGCCGGCCAGATCTCGCCGGGCTACGCGTCACCGTGGGCGGCGCCGGGCGTGCCGCTGAAGGCCGTCAAGTGGATGTTCCAGAAGCATGCGCCGCTGGCAATCCGCCTCGACGGCACGCAATTCCAGCTGCAATGGATGTGGCAGATGCTGCAAAACTGCACGTCGTCGCGTTATGCGGTGAACAAGGGTCGCATGGTCCGCCTCGCCGAATACAGCCGTGATTGCTTGCAAGCACTGCGCGCCGAAACCGGCATCCAGTACGAAGGCCGCACCGGCGGCACGCTGCAGGTATTCCGCACGCAACAGCAGTTCGATGGCGCCGCGAAAGACATCGCCGTGCTGCGGGAAGCCAACGTGCCGTATGAGCTGCTGTCGCCGGCCGAACTCGCGCAAGCCGAACCGGCACTCGCCGCGGTCTCGCACAAGCTGACGGGCGGTCTGCGTCTGCCGGGCGACGAAACCGGCGACTGCCAGATGTTCACCACGCGCCTTGCCGCGCTGGCCGAGCAACTGGGCGTCAAGTTCCGCTACAACACCCCGATCGACGCACTCGCCATGGCGGGCGACCGCATCGCCGGCGTGCAATGCGGCGATGAACTGGTGCGCGCGGATTCGTTCGTCGTGGCACTCGGCTCATACTCGACCAAATTCCTCTCCGGTCTCGTGAAGATTCCGGTCTACCCGCTCAAGGGTTATTCGATCACCGCGCCGATCGTCAATGAAGCGTCCGCGCCGATTTCGACCGTGCTCGACGAAACCTACAAGATCGCGATCACGCGTTTCGACGACCGGATTCGCGTCGGCGGCATGGCCGAGATCGTCGGCTTCGACAAATCGTTGCGCCAGGCGCGCCGCGAAACACTGGAACTATGCGTGAACGATCTGTTCCCGGGCGGCGGCGATACGTCGAAGGCCACGTTCTGGACCGGTCTGCGTCCGATGACGCCGGACGGCACGCCGATCGTCGGCCGCACCCGTGTGCCGAACCTGTTCCTGAACACGGGCCACGGCACGCTGGGCTGGACAATGTCGTGCGGCTCGGGTCAGTTGCTGGCCGACGTGATGTCGGGCAAGCAGCCGGCGATCCAATCGAACGATCTGTCGGTGCATCGCTATCTCGGCGAGACCGGCGAAGCGCATCGTCCGGCTTATGCTTGAGGCTTGGAGGCTAAGAATTAGGGCTTAACGATTAACGATTAACGCTTCGAGAACGGTTGAGCCGGTTTTTTTATCGCTAACAAAACGGTCAGACAAAAACAAATGGCGCCCCAACACAGGGCGCCGTTTGTTTTTACCGACGAGCTTTCGCTACATAGCTCGATAGAAGTGCGGCATCAGAACTGATCTTCCGACAACGCCAGCACACTCTCTCCACCCTTCGCGCTAACGATCGACGCTTCCAACGCCGACGCCAACGGCAACACGTGCTCAGCGTAGAACTGCGCGGTCGCGATTTTCGCGCCGTAGAACGACGGATCTTCGTCGCGCTTTTCAGCCGCCACGAGCAACGCACTCGCCATCTGCCAGCCGCCCAGAACAGTGCCTGCCAGCTTCAGATACGGCACGCTGCCG
>NZ_DASRSY010000277.1:0-3921 GCF_035656215.1 Paraburkholderia sp. | reverse complement strand
TCATCATGTTTCATCGTCCCGCTGTTGCGCAGGAACTGACAAACGATGCGTATGCCAGCGGCTAACTGGTGCGCGCGGTTCAAATGAAGCACGGACGCAGGTGGGCGGCGACAAAAGTCGTAAGCGCTTTCGAGTGGATTCAGCAAGCGGTCAAGCATGGCGAACCTCCGCGTGGGCAAGTTCAGCAACAGCTGCAGGCGCACCGCCCGCGATATCAAATGTGGCACGGCCGCCCGGGCCGGGTGCGGCGCGGCGGATCGCTCCGGCGGCGATAGCGGGGATTGATTGGAATTGCGTTTGCTCGGAACGAGCGGGGAAATGACGCACGGTTGAAGCCTCCTGTATCGGGTTGATGAACCCGACGCCCCGACGCCAATCGGGGTGGCCGGGCACAAGGCGAGGTTGGCGTACCGGCGATACAGGAAACCGGCGAGCGCAAGCGCTCCCCCACCAAGGCCCGACCATAAGGGCGCTTGATGCGGGCGTAAAAAAACCGCCGGTCGGCGGATGCCCGCCTGTATCTGTTCCTGGACGCCAATCCAAGGTCACGGTGTCTCCGTGACGAAATCAGTATAACGCACGTCGGCAGTGTTGATCGCTGCGACGCAGCAGCGCTCCGATGGCCCGCCGGGCCGCGGGGATTTACTCTGTTTCCTTTGATTCGAAATAACGCGCTGACGCTTTCCCGGCGCCCTTTCGCGCCTATTTTGATTCTTTGATTTTTAATCAGAACTAGACGGAAACAGGGCAAAGATTGCACTAACCCGGTTGTACCGACAGAGCTCGTGAAATCCCTCGGCCGCCGTTAAGCTGCAGTTCTTTGCACGCAAATTCGCGGTCAAATTCGCACGCGTGCCGCCGCGCTCGCCGTCGTCGCCCTGCGCTTCGTTATCAATTGCTATCCTCGCCTCAGTACAAGGTTCACAGAACTCTGTCATTCATCGCGACGACCATCAAGGCCGTCCATGCGCCAGGTGCGGGCCTGCATCGCGGTATGCGCCGCCGCCCCCGCGTGTAGCACGGCTAACCGTTCCTTGAAGTGGGCGAGGTTCGGCAACAGGTCCGCGAGGGGCCCACGCACGGCGCGCGTCATCGTGTCGGCCAAACGCTCGCTCGACCAGCCTTCGCGATGGGAAAGCTCGTCAATCATGGCGAACAGTTCGCCTCGCATACGCTGCATTTGTACGGGTGACAGGTTCGGCCCCCACGGCAGATATGGGCCGTCCTCGCCTGGCAAGCTGAAGCAATCGGACGGCGCGTCGCCCGGAATTTTCAGGGATTGCTCCCCAGCCGGGGTTACGCGCGTTACATGGGTTACGCTTCCCGCAACGCCTGGACCGACGGGCGTCTGCGCGTAACCCGTTTTTTCAGGTCGCGTAACCCCGTCGCCGGTCGCCGGGTTACACGGCGCGGGCGCCGTAACCCACGCGGGGTTAGAGGGTAACGCTGCCGATGAAGGCGGGTTACGCGCTGCGCCCTGCGGCGTGAGGCCCGGCGGATTCTGTAACCCTGTCACCCGCGTAACCCCATTTTTTAAGCGGGACGCAAAATTTCGCGGAATCATTGCGTCTCTCCCCATATCGCCGACGTGAGTACATACACCTTGGTTGGCCCTTTCAGGCCGATGCGCTCGGCCCGCTGCGACCGTCCATCACTCGCCGGTTTAAGCCAGCCCGCGTCAATCAGCACCTTCGAGACCGCCCTCGGCTCAAAGCCCGCACAGATTTCCCGGCCATAGACTTCAGGAAGCACGAGATATTCGACCGCGCCGCCGTCGCCTCGCCGGAAACCTGCCCGGTTGATTGTCGGGCGATCATCCATCGTGCCGAGGTCAGAAAAGCGGCTTTCTTCGTGTGCCTCGAAAAATGCCTTCACTTGCGAGAGCATGGCGGCGCGTTCCTGATTGCCCGCACTGCCGCGCGCGTCCAGCCATTCAGCGAAGCAGCGCGCCGCCGCCGCGTAGGCCGCGCCTTCCGGCCAGCCGGTGATGCCGTTCGCCGTCGCGTATTCGCCTGCCAGCCCGATCAGCGCGAGGCGTTGACAGACGCGCTGCGCCTGTCCTCCCGCATCGTGCGGAAGATGCCTGGCGACGAACGCGCTTATTTCGTCGCGCAGCCATTGCGTGAGTTGAGCCAGGTCGGCAGTCACGGCGTCGAGAAACGCGGGCGCTGCGCTTCCGTGATACGTCCCGGCGTTCCCGATCAGCCTGGACGACAGCGCGCCGCCGTTCTCGCACTCGTGAAGATATTCGAACAGACCTTGACCCGCGCCCGCATCGGCCGGTATGTCTACGAGTCGTACCTCCTGTCCCGCCTTAGCCCGCTTGCCACCTTCGCGCATGTGCTGCGCGAGTCCGATTTCACCAGCCGACAGAAACAGCAGCCGCCACGATTGACGCGGGCGCGCGGTTCCGGTGCGGGCGGCGCGTGCCTTGCCGCTGCCATTGGCGAGCATATAAGCAATCTCGCCTGCTTCGCGCGGATCGACCTGGGCGAGTTCGTCCAGCACAAGCAACGCATCGTTATGCAGTGCTGCGAGTGCTTCCAGTCCGTTCGCCGTCGCTCGCCAGCGTTGCAGATAACTCGCGCCACCGTACACGCTCGATGCAACATACAGAGCCGTTGTCTTACCCGTACTCGACGGGCCGACAAAGTTCAGGCCACCCGATTCCTGTTCCGCTGGACGCAGCAGCATGGCGGCGAATGCCGCGGATACCGCCACCAGCAGACGCGAATTGCCGACACAGTAGCTCGCGACATGCGACTGCCAATCCGCGAGAGTGCCCGCCTGCTCATATTGACGCTGGAAGGTATCCGACTGGAACAGCACGCGTTCGGACGCTTTGCCGATAGTCCGGTCAGGCAACACGAATACATGCTGATGCCACCCGGTACGCGTTACACAGCGGGCGCGTTCGTCCGGGCGCGCGTTCGTGATGTACTCGATCAGCTTGTTACGCGCCTTGTATCCAGGCGCGATATCGAGACCCAAGCGTGCCAGTTCGCCGCGCATGTCCGCGCCGTCGCCCTTGAGCAATTCCATCGGCATGGCCCAGATATGTGGTGTGCCGTCTGCGTCCTTCCATTCGAGGACACGACCCCAGTTCTCCGAGCTGCTGTCTCGTACCAGCGCTGTGATGTACAACTCGGAGCATATGCGGCGCGGTACGCCGTCGTCATCCTTGAAGAACACGCCGAGATGATTCGCGACGAAACCAGACGGCGCACGCACAGAGACGCGCGGCGAATGTTCGTCGTCGCTGTCTCCGTCTTGCTGGCTGAGCCGGTTATTCATCGCCTTCTGGCGGCGCGCTTCGGCATACGAAGGCAGTTCGCCGCGCCAGCGCATCCAGAACTCGGCACGCGCGGCGTCAAGCGCTTCGGCGTCGTCGGGGCGCGGCGCATCATTCAGGCTTGCGGCGTTCACTGTTTTTTTCCGCGCGCCGCATGCCTGCGGCTTGTATTGATCTGCTGCTGAACCCATGCCACGACTTCGGCTTCGATCCAGCGAACCGCCGCGCTGCCGATCGTAACGGGCTTCGGAAATTCGTCCCGCGCGATTCGCTCGTAGAGCGCGCTACGCTGAAGCCCCGTTATCTCGGAGACACGCGAGCGCGGGATCAGGATGGGAATTGTTGGATCGGCCATGACTCACCTTTGCGGTTAAAGGCGCGCGCTGGAACAGCGCGGCATGGCTGAATTAGATTGGCGCAATCGGGCCGTGAATAGCCGGGTAGGTTCAGAAAACCCACCCCGGAAAAAGCGCTAGGGGGTGGGTGGGTTTGCGCTGAAGGGGTGGGTGGGTTTCAGTGAGCGCCACGCGCAAACCTAATGCCAACGCGGCTTAAGAGGTGGAGGGTTACTGGCCTGGAGTCTTTGGCGCGCCGCCGGTTGGCTGCCAGTTAGCGACCTTGGCGACTTC
>NZ_DASRSY010000276.1:0-9331 GCF_035656215.1 Paraburkholderia sp. | reverse complement strand
CGCTCCAGGTGGCGCCGCTTTTCGGATTGAGGTACTTGGGCGGCTGTGCGCCTTTGGGTTGACCCTTGCTTCCGGCTTTGGCGCGAGTAACCGCTGCCTTTGCCGTTGACTTCAGTTCGCTTGCGCCGTCGATCAGGAATTGAGTCCGGTCTTTCACGGCGGCGATCCACGCAGGTGCACGCCCGTGACCCGTCCAGGTCGCGCCGGTTTTATGGTCACGATATTTGGGAAGCGACTTGCCCGCGCCGGCGGCTTTTGTCTTGCCACTCGCGGCATGACCATTCAAGCCGCGCGCGGCGCGTCTCGCCCTTGCCTTTGCTTCGATATCTGCGGTGGTCAGGCCATGCTTGAGCATCAGGTCGCGAATCTGGTTGACCGCGACTTGTGCTTTCCTGGCAATAAGGACGTCAGCTTGTGCCTGGAGCTTCTTAAGCTTTGCTTGGATTTGCTCTAACGTGGGCATTTGATTGCTCCTTATGTGGTAATCGATCGAACTATGCCATGAATAACGCGAGAAAGGCAGATCTATGCGCCTATAAAGACATCAGGTTTACACGGGAACGCATCCAGTGGAGTACGAACCTTTCGAGTCCACTACTCCATCGCTGCATTCTTTAACCTTTCCAATTGCTGGCCAGCCACTTAAGTCGGAGTAAAAACGACAACCTGGCGATCGGCGATGTACCGTACGCTGCGCACGAACCGGTACTGTTGATCGTCCGCGGTTATCCGGTTGAGTCCCAACTGCGTCAATGCCAGCATCTCATCGGCCTGAAAAGCGGCCACTACACCGTGATCCGTCAAATCCTCCAGGGTGCCGGATGGATTGCCGACATAAACACCGCGTACCTGCGTGCCGATTCGCATCAGCACCACGCTTTCTCCTTCATCGAGCGCCAGTTCGAGATAGCCGGCAAGCGTTCGTAATGAATCCGGCGTGCAGGGCTGGGTCTGATAGATCGCAGCGTTCGATGGCGTCATTCTGTTTCTCCGTCACCCATCAAGAGAAGCCGGCCGCTGTGCAATGCGGCAATAGTCGCTTCTACTATAGGCAAGCATCCGGAGATTCAAAGGACGGCAGTTCATTTTTTTAGCCGTAACCGCGCGTTACCAATCTCGCAGCGCTGTTTCACCTGTGTCCGGACCACCCTTCTACACTCCGAACCGCGCTCTGAAGCAAAGCAGTGGCAACCCGGCAGCAATCGGATGCATCGCACCTGGATACGCGAGAGAAAGGAACGCGAATGGCATGGACGCGGCCGCTGGGGCGGCTATTGAAATGACGCGAAAAAGCACCACTTTAGAAAAACTCAATGGCGGGGTACTTTCAGATGAAAGCTGGTTTTTTCAAGGCCGCTCTTGCGGCAGTTGCATTGACTTCGGCTGCGGTCGGCACGGCGAACGCGGCCGGCTGCATGAAAGGCGCGGTTGTGGGCGGGGTTGCCGGCCACTATGCCGGGCACCACGCAGTAGTGGGCGCGGTGGGCGGCTGCCTGGTAGGAAGACACATGGCGAAGAAACAAGCTGAAGAACGGGCCGCGCAACGTCAGCAAGCGCAAGTGGAATAGCCCTGCCCGCTCACGCGATCCGCAGTCCGCAAGCCGGCAGAATCTCCTGCGTAGTGACGAAACGGTGCTCTTTGACTGCATCGTGAAAGCGCCGGTAATCGCTTTTCTCAAAGACTTCACTCCACCGGGGGCGGTCCCCGGTGTCGTCGTGGGACCGCAAACCGGTGGCTTTGTATTTCCAGGAGCCGAGCCCCTTGGGCACATAGTCCGGAATCGACTCGGACAATCCCGGAATGGCGCCCGTTTTCACTGCTTCGCAAATGCCCTGCAGGCGCTTGTTGTCGTCTGGGTTCCGATTGGTGTCGAGAAGCGTTGTAAGCGCGGCTTTTACCTCTTCCGGCAGTCCGGGCTGGTATTCAAAATCTTCCCGTCCCGCGACGTAGGCGCGCACCGCGCGGCAAGTCATCTCGGCCGCCTGCATGAATTCGGGCAAATTGTGTCTTTCGACGCGAACATTTCTGCCGTCGATGTAATGCCATTTCGCCCACGGCTGGTCGGGATAGTGCAAGGCGGCACCGTGACCAACGGGTAGTGCAAGCGTCAGTACATCTTCCTCGATGCGCTGGACCAGGTGTCGCGTGGCGCGGGTAAGGTGGGCAAGCCAGCCTTCCTGCGTGCAATCTTCCGCCTCCAGCATACGAACGCGGTTCATCGGGCTTTCGATACCGGCGAAGCCCTGGTGGGCCCACGTATCGACGTACGTGTGAAGCGTCACACCCAGGCGGTGCAACGCCGTAACGGTGTCCCGCTGCCGGATCGCCCGGCGAACCACTTCGCGCGCAACGGCGCTATCCGCCCGGCACACCGCCTTATCTTCGAGCGTCTCTCCAACACCCGCAGGCAGAAAATGAAATGGCGTCCACACCAGCCGGTTCTGGTCGTTTTCCGTGTTGGTGTAATCGAATAGCTTGTGCGCGGTGGCAAAACGCTCGAAAGTCTCCCCGCCCGAGAAACGCAGTATTCCTGAAGTGGTTGCGTCATCGACATACTGGCAGGCATGCGCCACGGTGAGCGCCTCGCTGGCTGTCATTCCGCCAGTGCGGGCGACTATATAGACCACACCGTAGTGAAAATCGATGTTCATGGCAGGCGCTCCCAACGCACAACGAATGACGGCCAGATCTTCCGGAATGCGCAAAGCGACTGTTGCGACGACGGCGCAAGCGCAGAAAGTAAACGACCGAGCGCAACGGAACTTTAAAAAAGACTGCGCCCGCGCTCAGCGGCATGCGTAATCGGTCCTGGAACCGACTTTTCCACTATCGTATATGTGTCGATGCTATTCACGCCCGCCGAGTAAGACCAGAACTTCTCTTCTTTTAGAGAACCCGGGCTATTGAAAATACGCAGGTCACTGCGCAAGCATAACCTGCTTTAAAACAGGTGAGCCCACTTGCTCCGCACCGTCCTCGAGCTTCGTCACAGATAGATTTCAACGAGCGCATGCAGTGCCCAGGAAAAGAAAAACCCCGCTTCGATCTCCGGAGCGGGGTTCAGTCTCAGCGCACTTCGCGCCGTATTACTTGACGATACCAACCAGTTCGACTTCAAACGTCAGGTCGCTATTCGGCGGAATCGTGCCGACGCCGCGCTCGCCATAAGCAGTGGCCGCCGGGCAGGTCAGCTTGGCCTTGCCGCCAACTTTCATTTTTTGCACGCCTTGCGTCCAGCACGGAATCACGCGATTGAGCGGGAAGGTTGCCGGGCCGCCATGCTTCGCCGAGCTATCGAACTCAGTGCCGTTGGCGAGCGTGCCGCGATAGTTGACCTTCACGACGTCGTCAGCGGCCGGCTGGGCACCCGTGCCCTGCGTCAGATGTTCAACGATTACGCCGGACGGCAGCTTTTCAGTGGTGGAAGCGGCCATCGCCGTGGAAGAAAGAACAGCAGCGGCAACCAAAGCAACGATAGATTTCAAAGCGAGTCTCCAGGTGAGTGGTGCGCGTCATTGTAGCGGATGACCTGTTCCATGCCGCCGCTCAGCGCTGCAAAAAATCGTCGATGCAGTAGCAAATTGAGCGGCAAGGGCCGTGGCACAGAGAATGCTACTTGCTGACGAGCGGCATGTATCGCCGCCAGCCACGCGCACGCGCGCTATATAAACGACTCGGGTTCGACTTCCCTTGCAGGCGGATGACGATGACCACGGAAAACCTGGAACCGGAACTTGTCGTTGAAGACCCCGCCGAACGCTCCTGGATGAAGCGGCTAGGCCCGGGCCTGATCACCGGCGCCGCGGACGACGACCCGAGCGGCATCGCCACCTATTCGCAGGCCGGTGCGCAATTCGGCTTCGGACTGTTATGGACGCTGCTGATTACCTACCCCCTCATGGTATCGATCCAGTTGATCAGCGCACGCATGGGACGCGTGACAGGCAGCGGACTCGCAACCAATCTGCGCCGCCACTACCCCGCTCCGTTTTTGTATCTTGCAGTGCTCGTGCTGCTCGCGGCCAACATCATCAATATCGCGGCCGATCTCGCGGCAATGGGCGCCGCCGCCAAACTGGTGATAGGCGGCCCGGTTCAGCTCTACGTTGCGGTGCTCGGCACAGCGTCGCTGCTGATGCAGATATTCATTCCATACCAACGCTACGCCAGTATTCTGAAATGGCTGACGCTCGTGTTGTTCGCTTACGTCGCCATCATCTTCGTGATTCCGGTCGACTGGAAAGCCGTTGGTCTGAGCATCGTGAAGCCGCCGATCCAATTGTCCAGCGGCTATCTGACCACCGTGGTCGCGGTGCTCGGGACAACGATCAGCCCATATCTATTCTTCTGGCAGTCGTCGCAGGAAGTCGAGGAAATCCGCTCGGAACCCGTGCAGAAGGCGCTATTGCGCGCACCGATACAGGCGTCCGCGCAACTGAAGCGGATCAACATCGACACGTGGGTCGGGATGGCCGTTTCGAACGGCGTGGCGTTTTTCATCATGCTTACCGCTGCCGCCACGCTGCATGCGCATCACATCGAAGTCAAAACCACCGCCGACGCCGCCAGTGCGCTCAAGCCAATTGCCGGCAACCTGGCGTTTGCGCTGTTCAGTCTGGGAATCATCGGCACGGGTTTACTGGCATTGCCGGTGCTGGCGGGTTCGGCCGCCTACGCGGCGGCGGGCACGATGAAATGGCGCAACAGTCTCGCGTTGCAGGTGAATCTCGCGAAGCAGTTTTATGCCGTGATCGCCGTAGCAATTCTCGGTGGAATCGCGCTCACGTTCATGCGGCTCGACCCGATCAAAGCGCTGTATTGGAGCGCGGTGATCAACGGCGTCGCGGCCGTGCCGATCATGGCGCTCGTGATGGTCATGGCGGCCAGCCCCAAAGTGATGGGCCAGTTCGCCGTGACTGGCTGGTTGCGCTGGCTCGGCTGGATCGCCACCGCCGCAATGGGGCTCGCCGCAGTCGGCATGTTCTGGCCGACATGATTGCGCGTGGGGACTTATTCGACGTCTTCGCTAAGTAACGGCATAGGACCGCTTCTGGCGATCTCGCGTTGCGTCAGTTGCACGGCTTGCTGCTCCATCCGTTTGAGCAAACCGTCGAGTAAAAGCGCTTCTTCATCGCTCAGACAGGCCGCGAACTCCGTGTTATAGCGCTGCCCACTCACGCGCGCCTGTTCATAAGCGATACGACCCGCTTCGGTCAGGGCAAGCACGGTCACCCGCTTGTTTTCCGGCAGACGTGTCTTCGCAATCAAACCCTTCTTCACCATATTGGCAACGCAGCGGCTCGCCACCACCATGTCGAGCGCGGCCGCTTCGGCGAGCTGCGTCAGACTCGCGTCCGGATACTTGCCGACGAACGCGAGAATGCGCCAGTCGCGCCGGCTAATGCCAAGTTCGCGCCGGAACATCAGGCCGACGCCCTGGGTCGCCACGCGAGCCAGGTTGTGAAGCCTGTAGAGCAGAAATTCGTCGATGTGCTCGGGATGCTTCAGCACGGGTATCGATCGAGGGTCGGTCGCGGGCACGGTGAGCACGTCCAATAAGGGTTTGACGGCCATTATGACGCGCTTTGGCGGCACCGGCCCGGGCGCATTGTGCATTCGCACATATATTTGATTAGGTCAATCGTCAGGTTCGTTTTTAGCATCCGAGCATCTCCCCGGTTTCTCCCACTTCAGGCCGTAAGGCCGCAGACGGTGCTTATAGATGGCGGACACCCGCAACGTTCTCTTCATCATGTGCGATCAGCTTCGCCGCGATCACCTCGGTTGCTACGGCCATCCCTACCTCCGAACCCGTCATATCGACGCGCTGGCCGCGCGCGGCGTGCGTTTCGACAATGCCTTCGTCAGTTCCGGCGTGTGCGGTCCGTCGCGCATGTCGTATTACACCGGCCGTACGATGAGCAGTCACGGCGCCAACTGGAACCGCGTGCCGCTCTCGATCGGCGAAATGACGCTCGGCGAATACCTGCGCCTGAATGGCCGCTCGCTCGCGCTGGCCGGCAAGACACACGTCATGGCCGACGGCAACGGCATGCAGCGCCTCGATATCGCGCGCCAAAGTGCGCTCGGGCAGCGCCTCTCGACCGGTTCGTTCGACGAACTCGACCGCTATGACGGCCACCACGAACCCGGCAAGGAGAGCGGCTATCCCGCCTTTTTACGCGAGCACGGCTACGTCAGCGACAAACCGTGGAGCGACTTTGCGATCAGTGTGGAAGACGACAGCGGCGCAGTGCATTCCGGCTGGAAAATGCGCAATCTGCGCTGGCCGGCGCGAGTGGCCGAGCCGCATTCCGAAACGGCTTACATGACGAATCAGGCGATCCGCTACATCGAAGCGCAAGGCGACACGCCGTGGGCGTTGCATTTGTCGTACGTAAAACCACATTGGCCCTACGTCGCACCGCGCCCTTATCACAACCTGTATTCGCTCGATCAATGCCTGCCGCTCGCGCGCAAGCCCGCCGAACTCGACAATGCACATCCGGTTGTCGCCGCGTATCGCACTCAGGAAGAATGCGTTAATTTCGCCCGTGAAGAAGTGTCGAACACCGTGCGGCCCGTTTATCAAGGTTTGATCCAGCAGATCGACGACCATCTCGGCCAACTGTGGGACACACTCGAACGGCTCGGCCGCTGGCAAGACACCTTGATCGTGTTCACCGCCGACCACGGCGACTTCCTCGGCGATCATTGGCTCGGCGAGAAAGAACTGTTCTACGACACCGTGCAGCGCGTGCCGATGATCGTCTACGATCCGTCGACGCGTGCCGACGCCACCCGCGGCGGCGTCGAAACGCGCTTCATGTCGGGTATCGACGTTGTGCCGACCGTGCTCGACGCACTCGGTCTGCCGGCCTATGAAGAGCGTATCGAAGGAAGCTCGGTTCTCGCGCTCACGCGCGGCGAAGTGGACCGTGCCGAAGGTTGGCGCGATTACGTGGTCTCCGAACTCGATTACAGTTTCCGCGGCGCGCGTCTCGCACTGGAGCGCAAGCCCGACGAATGCCGCGGCTGGATGGTGCGCGATACACGCTGGAAATACATACACTGGCTGGGCTACCGTCCACAACTTTTCGATCTGGCGAACGATCCGGACGAATACGTCGATCTCGGCGCCGACGCGAGTTACGCCATCATTTGCGTGCAAATGCATGCGAAGCTCGCCGACTGGTACGGCGCGTTGAAACAGCGCGTGACGATCGACAACCCGACCGTCGAAAGCAAGACCGACACGCATAAAGACTGGGGGGTCTTTTTCGGCGAGTGGTAGTCCAGGCAATTGGCAGTAAAGGCGAATGCAGCTTCTGGCAAAGTCTCAATCAGCGTCCCGAGACGAGCCTGACTCAGCGCCTCACAAAACCATCATATGCGCCCGGCGCAACGTGCCGGTCCGCCAGGAGACACCATGCAGCGCTCGCCAGCCCTTACGCCCGACGACGCGATTTATCGCAAGATCGCGCGGCGTATCGTGCCGTTTTTGTTCATCTGCTACGTGGTCAATTTCATCGACCGCGTCAACATCGGCTTTGCAAAGCTCCAGTTCCTGCAAGATCTGAAGCTCGACGACGCCGTGTTCGGTCTCGCGGCAGGGATGTTCTTCGTCGGCTATCTAGTGTTCGAGTTGCCGAGCAATCTGCTGCTGGAGCGCATCGGCGTGCGCAAGACGCTCTTGCGGATCATGGTGTTGTGGGGTGCGTTGACGGTGCTGCTGATGTTCGTCAAGAGCGCGGGCATGCTGTATCTGTTGCGCTTTCTGCTGGGCGCTGCCGAAGCCGGTTTTTTCCCCGGCATCATTCTGTACCTCACCTACTGGTTTCCCGATCGGCAACGCGGACGCATCACCAGTCTGTTCATCATGGCGGTGCCGTTGGCAGGCATTATCGGTGGCCCGCTGTCGGGCTGGATCATGGTTCATTTCCACGACATGCTCGGCTTGCACGGCTGGCAGTGGTTGTTCCTGATCGAAGGCGTACCGGCCATTGTGCTCGGCATCATGGCGATGCTCTATCTTGACGATCGCCCCCTGCATGCAAAATGGCTGAGCGACGCGGAGAAGGCTCACATCACCGCCGCGCTCGAAGCGGATCGAAAACAGCGCGGCGCTCACCACGCGCCGCCCGCGCGCCTCACCGATGTGTTGCGCAACCCGCGGATCTACCTGCTGTCGGCAATCTATTTCTGCGTGTTCATGGGACTCAATGCGGTCGGCTTCTGGATTCCGACGCTGCTGCGGCACGTCGGCGTGCAGCAGATCGGCAATATCGGCTGGCTCAGCGGCGCGATTTCGGTTTGCACAGCAATAGGTATCGTGGTGATTGGGCGCAGTTCGGATCGTCACGCCGAACGGCGCTGGCATGTGGCGGGCTGCGGCTTTGCGGTGGCTGGCAGTTTTTTGCTGCTACCGCTCGCTGCGCATAGCATAGCCTTCACCGTCGCCCTGCTGGTCGTCGCCTCGATCTGCATCTATGCGACCCTGAGCATCTTCTGGACAATCCCCACCGCCTATCTGGACGGCGGCGCCGCTGCAGCCGGCATCGCAACGATTACCGCGATCGGCGCGATTGGCGGCGCGGTGAGCCCTTCGCTGGTCGGGATGCTGAAGGCCGAAACCGGCAGCGTCTACGCCGGTTTCGCGGTTATCGCCGTGCTTCTGATCGTCGGCATGGTCGCGCTGCTGTGGGCCGTGCCCGCGCCAGAACGCAAAGGCATGGGCGCGGTGCAGCCGGCTGAGTTGAAGTAAGCACTCGTGCGGGCCGTTAGTTAAGTTAGTTAATCCAGATGACGCACTACGTAATCACCTGCCGCCTCATCGCCGTGCGCCTTGAAGTCCGCGAGTACCGTCTCGCGCTCGCGGACATCGGCGAGCACGGCCGGATCGAGTAGCGCGGTAATCACTTCTTCCCGTTCACGGCTCGCCTCCGCCACCACGTCGCCATAGGGGCCCCAGATCGCGCTCGCGCCGCACGTTTCCCAGCCGCCTGTCGTGCCGACGTGGTTCGATAACAGCACGTACATGGTGTTGTCGAAAGCTCGCGCGGGAAACCAGATGCGTGACTGGTGATAGCCACACTTCACGCTAAAGAGCGCGCTCACGAGATACGCGTGCGCGCCGTTTACCGCGGCGCGGCGCGCGTGCTCCGGAAAGCCGGAGTCGTAGCACACGCCGAGCGCGAGCCGCCATCCGTCGATCTCCAGCATGCAGCCTTGCGTGCCGGACTGGTAAATCTTCGTCTCGCCGCTGTAGAGATGCTGCTTGTGATACGGCTCGATCTGCTCGCCGGAACGGTTGAATATCAGCGAGGAAAT
>NZ_DASRSY010000275.1:0-11593 GCF_035656215.1 Paraburkholderia sp. | reverse complement strand
AGGGGCGTCTTTATGAAGCCTTTCTTCGGCTGAAGGCGCAACTCGAAGCTGAGGGGCTCTTTGCCGCCGAACGCAAGCGTGCTTTGCCGGCCCACCCGCGTGCGATCGGCATCGTGACATCGCTACAGGCCGCGGCATTGCGTGACGTCCTGACCACCTTGTCGCGCCGCGCGCCGCATATTCCGGTGATCGTCTATCCGGCACCGGTGCAGGGCGTGGGCGTCAGCGCGAAGCTCGCCGCGATGGTCGATGCAGCCAACGCGCGGCGCGAAGTCGATGTGCTGATCGTGTGCCGCGGCGGCGGCTCGATTGAGGACCTCTGGGCGTTCAACGAAGAAGTGCTGGCGCGCGCGATTGCCGAAAGCGCCATACCGGTGGTGAGCGGCGTGGGTCACGAAACCGATTTCACGATCGCCGACTTTGCCGCCGACGTGCGCGCACCGACGCCCACCGGCGCCGCCGAACTCGTCAGCCCACAGCGCGTGCTGTTGCTGCGCGAACTCGATCATCGGCATGCGACGCTCGCACGCGGCTTTGGCCGCATGATGGAGCGGCGCGCCCAACAACTCGACTGGCTCGCGCGCCGGCTGGTGTCGCCGGCTGAGCGGCTCGCGCGGCAGCGCACGCACCTGCAGCAATTGAGCGTGCGGCTGGCATCGGCGGGCGCGCGTCCCGTGCGTGACGCTCGAGCGCGGTTTTCTCTGCTGGAGATGCGCTGGCAGCGCTGGCGCCCCGATCTCGCCGCGCATCAGACGAAGCTCGGCAATCTTTCGCAGCGTCTGGACGCCGCATTGTTACGCCAGCATGAACGTCAGTCTGCGCGTATCGACACGCTGGCCGCCCGGCTCGAGGTACTGAGTCCACAGCGCACGCTGGAGCGCGGTTATGCGGCCGTGCTCGATGCACAGAGCGGCCGCGCAGTGCGCGCGCCGTCATCGCTGAAACCGGGGCGGCGCCTTACGGTGCATCTCGCGGAAGGGGCGGCGGACATTGCCCTCGCCGACGTGCAACCGCGCCTGACCGACGGTTTCTGACACTTCGCCGACGGCACACAAAGGCGTATTTTTGACGTCCGCATGGGGCAGGCACAGCTCATGCGGATGCACTAAATACGCTATGTGTGCGGCATGTTCGCCGATGCCGGACATAAAGTCCGTTGGTTTGCGGGGTTATTCCAACTCGCCTACAATCGAGTGCTCAAAAGCGTTATCCGCAGACTCCCCCACAACAGATACAGACACAAGGAAAGCACCATGGAACATACGCTCCCGCCGCTGCCGTTCGCGAAAAACGCACTTGCGCCGAACATGTCGGAAGAGACGCTTGAGTATCACTACGGCAAGCACCACCAGACCTATGTGACCAACCTGAACAATCTGATCAAGGGCACGGAGTTCGAGAATCTGTCGCTCGAAGAGATCGTCAAGAAGGCATCGGGCGGTGTTTTCAATAACGCTGCTCAAGTGTGGAACCACACGTTCTTCTGGAACAGCCTGTCGCCGCAAGGTGGCGGTGCACCGACCGGCGCACTGGCTGACGCGATCAACGCCAAGTGGGGTTCGTTCGACAAGTTCAAGGAAGAATTCGCCAAGACCGCAATCGGCACGTTCGGCTCGGGTTGGGCATGGCTGGTGAAGAAGGCCGACGGTTCGCTCGACCTGGTGTCGACGAGCAATGCTGCTACGCCGCTGACCACGGACGCGAAGGCGCTGCTGACAATCGACGTGTGGGAACACGCGTACTACATCGATTACCGCAATGCGCGTCCGAAGTTCGTTGAAGCGTACTGGAACATCGTCAACTGGGAATTCGCGTCGAAGAACTTCGCGTGAGATTGCTGGTTTTTGTAGCGTGACAATATAGTTCGGATCTCCAACAAAATTGGAAATCCAAATAGATCGCTGCAATGAAGTCTTGAACCGGTATTAAAACGGAAAGCCCTCCTTCGCGAGGGCTTTCTGCTTTTTCAACCTCTGGAACTTGGGGCGACCAACCGTCGGCTGACGCCTGGTCTCCGCTGACGCATACCGCTGCACGCAATCTGCATCAACAGGTCATCACCTCCTCAGCGATCGGTCCGCATCGCATGAATCATCGGCCACACAAATAATTCAAATCTGAATTCACGATTTCTATTCTCGATCGGATATCCCTAGACTTGGCAAACGTTAATAAGACATGCCACGTCGATTGAATCACTCGTGCGCCCGCATTCTCGCGACCCTGGCAGTTCGAACAACAACAAGGAGATACAGGCATGACTAACCAGAATGCGCGCCGCAGTGCGTTAAAGACGTTTGGCCTCGCCGCCGGCACGGCGCTTCTGAGCGCCACCGGGCAATCGCGAGCGATCGCAGCCGACGCGGCATCCTTGCTACCCGCAGGGGCAGGCAATCTATCCGAACTGACCCAGCGATTGGCCGCAGCCCCAAGGCGACGTGACTTCAAAACGGTTCCCATGATTCTCGATCATCCTGACCAATGGGATCACGAGGCGCTGTCTACTGTCATCGGGTATCGAGGCAGCCCGAAACAGGTTTGGGACAACACCGAGCTTGGCGGACCGTGGCTGAACCTGATGCGCAATGCGTTGAATGCGCAGATCTGGTCGTTCAAACATCCGGATTTCCTCGTGGTATCGGCAACCCATGGGTCGGCCCATGTGTCCTTGTTCGACCAGACCACGTGGGACAAGTATGGTCTCGCGAAAATGAGCGGCAACAAGTTTGCGACCAACACACTGCTCGACAGTAAACCGGCTGAGGCGATGGGCCACGACAATCATGAAGTTGCCGAAGGCGCTTTTTCGTCGCACGACAACAGCATCCCGGCGTTGCTGAAAAGAGGTGTCGTCTTTTTGTCGTGTCACAACGCGATCTGGGAACTGGCGGAGAAACTGCTCGCCGCCAACGCGAATCCGGACAAGTTGTCGCTGGATGCGCTTGCAGCCGATCTAACGAACCATGTCATCCCGAGTGCGATCGTCACGCCTGGCGTGGTGGCCACGCTGGTCGAACTTCAACAGGCCGGCTTTCACTACGCCAGTTAAGGACCAGCATGGCACTCACTCGCACTCACAATCGGTTGCATTGGTCTCGACGGTTCTTGCGGTTAACGCTTGCGGTCTCACTGTGCTCGCTGTCTTGCGCTACGGGAATCGCGTGTGCGTCGCCCGCATCGGCGGAGACTGATGTTTTTCCGCCGTGGCAGCATGGAGAAAATAACGACGTGCCTGATCGGGGACTCGAATTCACCGTTCCGCAAGTCGACGTGCTGGCCGATTTCCACGGCAACCTGTCGTCGCCCAAGCTTGTGCTGTTCGTGGGAGGTAACTATTTCTTCGCGATGGCACCGCTTGTTGCGCAGTTCGAGAAAGACAACCCCGAATATCGCGGGCGGATTTTCTGGGAAACGATTCCACCAGGTCTACTGGTCAAGCAGATGAAGGCCGGCGGCACGATCACGGTCGGCAATATGACCTGGACAGTCAAGCCTGATGCTTATTTCGCCGGTTTGGCGAAGGTTAAAGATCTCATCGCGGACGGCACGCTAACAGACCCCGCCGTACCCTACGTGACGAATCAGTTGACGATTATGGTTCGTCGTGACAACCCTCAGCACGTCACGTCGCTCAAGGATCTGGCGAGACCCGAGTTGCGGCTCGCCATGCCCAATCCTGAATTTGAAGGCGTGACACGACAGATCAAGGCATCGCTGGTGAAAGCGGGTGGCGACGCGCTCGCCAAGACCGTCTACGAGGATAAGGTACAGGCCGGATCGACGGAGTTGACCCACATACATCACCGGCAAACCGCGCTTTTTCTAATGCAGAATCGCGCCGACGCCGGCGTGGTCTGGAAATCCGAAGCCCTGTTCCAGGAGCAGATCGGGCATCCTCTTGCTCACGTCGACATTCCCGCCGATGAAAACACGACCGCGATCTACGCCGGTGCGCTGGTCAACGGCGCGGCGCATCCGCAGGCTGCTCGCAAGTGGCTCGCCTTCATTCGCTCGCCCGCCGCGTTTCAGATATTCCAGCGATACGGCTTCGGAAAGTACGAACCGACTTCGACTTCGACCATTCAATGATGCGCTGTTGCGATTCGGCGGGAACAGTCGAACGCTAGCTGGATACCAACACCAGGCGGGTCACAACTCGCGATAATTCTGAAGGAGACGATGTGGACTATTCGCTCATGATAGGGCGGTGCAGATACCTGACCATGTATCTGACCATAGCGAGCACATTGCTGGCGATGTCCGGTGCTCACGCGGATGATCTGACCGCTGGACAAACCATCGCGATGCAGGGCACGGCGAAGGGTGTCGCCGCGTGCATCAGCTGTCATGGCGCGAAGGGTGAAGGCAACGCCGCGGCAGGCTTTCCGCGTCTTGCAGGCATTAGTGCACCCTATCTGTCAGCACAATTGGCAGCGTTCGCAGACGGCACGCGCCAGAACCCGATCATGCAACCGTTGGCGAAACTGTTGTCCGCGAGCGAGCGTAATGATGTTGCGCAGTACTTTGCCTGGCTGCAGCCGTCTCCGGGCATAAACACGAGTGGTAACGAGTCAGTCAAGCCGTCGGACGTTGGCGCATGGATCGCCACGCGCGGACGCTGGGGCGACGGTCTGCCTGCGTGTGTGCAATGCCACGGGCCGGGCGGAATCGGTGTAGGCGCCACGTTTCCACCATTGGCCGGCCAGCCGGCGTCATACCTAGCGAGCCAGTTGCAAAGCTGGAAGAGCGGCACCCGGCCGCCTGGGCCCATGGCGTTGATGCCGGCCGTCGCGAGCAAGCTCTCCGACACGGAGATCACGGCTGTTGCCGCCTACTACGGCGGTGGCGGAGTGCCGGCCGACGGGACCTCTGCGAACGGGAGCAAGCAATGATTGATCGAACCTGGTTGTCTCGTGGCGTGCTCGTTGGGATGTTGAGTGCAGTAGCCGGTTCGTGCCTGGCTGCTAACGCCGAAATGCCGGCGTTGCCCGCTTCTTCTGCGCAAGACCCCGCGTCGTCATCGGTAAAACCATTCGCGCCACCGGCAGAGTCGAGCATGCCGACGGACGGTTTCGGCAAAACGGTCAAACTGGGCGAGCAAATCTTTTTGCATACCCAAACGTTCGCAGGGAAGTACGTCGGTAACACGCTGAACTGTGCAAGCTGCCACCTCGATGCAGGTCGCAAGGCGAATTCGAGTCCGCTGTGGGGTGCGTATCCCTTGTATCCGGCCTATCGGAGCAAGAACGGGCATGTGAACTCGTTCGCCGAGCGCCTTCAGGGATGCTTCCAGTACAGCATGAACGGCAAGGCGCCGCCGCTTGGCGATCCGGTGCTCGTGGCATTGGAAACGTACGCCTACTGGCTCGCGAAAGGCGCGCCTATTGGCGAAAAACTGCCCGGACAAGGTTATCCCAAGCTTCCCGCACCCGCGCAAAAGGCGGACTACGCGAGAGGGAGCGCCGTCTATGCACAGCACTGTGCGCTATGCCACGGCGCCGATGGGCAGGGACAGTCGAGCGGAGGACAAGCTGTCTTCCCGCCACTGTGGGGTGCTCATTCGTTCAATTGGGGCGCTGGAATGGGCGATATTCAGAACGCCGCCGGTTTCATCAAGGCGAATATGCCGTTGGGCTTGGCAGGAACGCTAACGGACCAGCAGGCGTGGGACGTGGCCACGTTTATGGACAGCCATGAACGTCCGCAAGATCCTCGTTTTCAAGGTTCAGCTGAAGCTACGCGAGCGAAGTTCCATGACTCACCGCACTCGATGTATGGTCAAACCGTTAATGGACAGATTCTGGGCGCGCCCGGAGCCCGATGATGTTATGCGTCGCCACGAGCACCACCTCGTGTATGCGCGTCGATGAATATCTCGTCCCGTAAAGCAAAGGTCCGGCTATGAGCCGCGGCCGATCGCGCAAACCGTGGTGCCCGACTTTCCGTCATTGAGCGCTGAAACGTCATTCGTTCTGCCGTCGCCCGCGCGGGTGCGATTTCGTCTGGCTGCGCGCCAGCGCTACCCGCTTGCGCTGACGCGCGAGCGGGGCCGCCATCCGCGCCCAGTTAAGTGCAAGCTTTGTCACAGTTGGTAACTGCGGCAACGTCAGCGGACCACTGCACCGCGCCGGTTCAAACCTTGCTCGCGTGCGATCAAGGCTGCGTTGACGCGGCCCCCGTCGTATCGGAATCCGCTGACATCTGTCGATGCCGATGACCGCGCCCACCGCCCGTGGGCGCAACCGAACTCGCCGGCGCGGGTGGCGGCGGGTGATTCATGTATTGAAAATTTTGCGCAATCGAGGCGCTCGGAAATGTCGTTGTCGAGGGCTCGATCACGGTACTCGGAAGCGTCGTATTCGACTGCGCGAAAACGGGCGATATGCAGCCGACAGAAGCCGCCACTGCGAAAACAAATCGATTCATCGGGTGATCGCCTATTGCATGGATTGGTGCTGCCTGAGGCATGGGTGAGCGCACGTCCAGCGGAGCCGCGGTATGACGCGGGAGAGTGCTTCGGCAACCAGATCGCGTGGCCCTGGAGGACGTCAGTTTAGGTCGCGAGGCGTGAAATCAGATTGCCGCTTCGCTTACAAGCGTTACCCCACGAGTGGGGCGGGCGATCGGGACGCCATTTCTGTACGGCGCGGGACAGCGTGTGAGCCATTGCGCAGATGTAAGCGAAAAACTTTCTGTAACGATTCTGTAACCAGGGACGGTGCCGTTTGGCCTAACGTTTGAATTCCAATCTCTCTAAAACGTACCAACATGATCTCCAGCACCAGGTCGATAAGCATCGCCATACCGGCCGCCGTTGTCGCGCTCGCGCTTGGCGGTTGTGCGGTGATGCCGCCGAGCGGTCCGAGTGTGGTCGCGCTGCCGCGCAGTGGCGAACCGCTTGGGCAGTTCCAGCAGGACGACTACGCATGCCGCGACTACGCTAACCGCTCGACGGACCCGAACGGGGCCGCGCAGGCTGCGACCACAAACAGCGTGAATAGCGCCGCGCTGGGCACGTTCGGCGGCGCTGCTGTCGGCGCACTGATCGGTGCGGCGGCGGGTAATGCCGGCGCGGGCGCGGCGATCGGTGCGGGCAGCGGGCTGTTGATCGGCGGCGCGAACGGCGCGAATGGCGCGCAGTATTCCGCCGCAGGTCTACAAGCGCGTTACGATGCTTCTTACGCGCAGTGCATGACCTCGAAAGGCAACACAATTTCGCAGCCGCCGCAGCCCGCCTACTATGCGCCGCAGCCAGCTTATTACGCACCGCAGCCGTACTACTATGCGCCGCCGCCGCGGTATGTCGCACCGCCCCCGGTAATGTACGCGCCTTATCCTTATTACTGAGCTTGATCGGCAGCCTCGCTTCACCGGGGACGAAGCGTTTACGTCAGGCACCAGGCAAGCTTATTGCGGTAACGCTTTTGTCATATCTGGCGGAAAGGCACGAAACGATGGCGGCATACCGACCGGCAAAGGGCGTACGTTTGGATCGAGGGCCAGAGACGCCGCTTGTCTGGCGGTTCAACACGGCCCGCAAAGTCCACTCCGCTCCTGCCGGCACGCGCCGTTTCTGACTCCGCCATGCGACGCAGCCCGACGCACGGCGTGGGTCGGGCATCGTGCGAACGAGGCGACCATGCAGCGACCGCAAACCGGTACGTTCACTCCGAGTGTGCGGTCCCGTGTGTGCGCATGGCTCACGATTGCATTCGTCGTCTCCTGTTTCCTTTCTTGCGGCGGCGGGTCAGGGGGTGGATCGGGTACCGCCTCGGGTTCAGCGGCCGGCGGCGGCGCCACCAGCGGCGGTGGTAGCGGCACGAGCGGTACCGGATCGACCGGCGGCTCAATGGGTTCAGGCAGCACGTCTACCGGAACGACCGCCTACGCCACCGACGTGCTGATGCATCACAACGATCTCGCCCGCACCGGCCAGATGCTTGCCGAGACGACACTGACGCTCGCGAACGTCAATTCAGCCAGCTTCGGCAAAGTCGCGTTTCTCGCCGCGGATGGCAAGGTCGATGCGCAGCCGCTGTTCGTGACCAGTCTGCCGATCGGCGGCAAGTCGCATGATGTGGTCTACGTCGCGACCGAACACGACAGCGTGTACGCCTATGACGCCACGACCTTCGCCCAGTTATGGAAGGTCTCGTTGACAGGCCGCGGCGAAACACCCAGCGACGACTTTAGTTGTCCGGATTTCACGCCGGAAATCGGCATTACGTCGACGCCGGTCATTGACCGCAATCGTGGCACGAACGGCGTCCTGTACGCCGTGGCGATGACCAAAGACAGTAACGGCGCCTATCATCATCGTCTGCATGCGCTGGATCTGACTACCGGCGCGGAAGTGCTGGGCGGCCCGACCGAAATCGCCGCGACCTACCCGGGCAACGGTGCGGGCAGCGTCAACGGCCTGATTACCTTTAATCCTTCGCTGCATACGGAGCGCGCTGCCCTCACGCTGGTTGGCGGCAACATCTATATGGGCTGGACCGCGCACTGCATGGCGGGCGCGTACACCGGCTGGCTGATGGCCTATAACGCCGGCACGCTCCAGCAGACCAGCGCGCTCAATATCACGCCGAACGGCAGCCAGGGATCGATCTGGATGGCGGGCTCGGGAATGGCGTCGGACGGCACCTCGATTTACGTCGTGGACGGCAATGGCACGTTCGGCACCACGCTGAATGCGCAGGGCTTTCCCGCCGACGGCGACTTCGGCAATTCGTTGATGAAGTTGTCGTCAGGAAACCTGCAGATCACCGATTACTTCGCCATGGATAACGTCGTGGCCGAGGCCAATGCCGACAACGATTTCGGCTCGGGCGGCGTGATGCTGTTGCCGGATCAGACGACCACGGGGGGCGTCGTCAAACACCTGGCGGTGTCTGCGGGCAAGGACAACAACATCTATGTCGTCGATCGCGACTCGATGGGCAAATTCAGTCCGACAGCAAACAACATCTGGCAGGAGCTGAGCGGCACGCTCGCGGGTGGTATCTGGGGTTCGCCGGCTTACTACAACGGTGTGGTGTATTACGGCGGCTGGAACGATAACCTGAAGGCGCTGCCGGTCTCGGGTGCGTTTCTCGCGGCCACCGCTTCGTCGAAGAGTCCCACCACATTTGCTTATCCCGGTGCGACGCCGGCCGTGTCGGCGAACGGCTCGAGCAATGGCATCGTCTGGGCGGCGGAAAACGGCACAACGGGTGCCCTGCATGCGTACGACGCAGGCAATCTCGCGAGCGAGCTGTACAACAGCAATCAGGCCGGGACGCGCGATCAATGGGGCGCGGGCAACAAGTTCATCACGCCGATGATCGCGCGCGGCAAGGTGTATGTGGGTGCGACTAACGGGGTGGCGGTGTTTGGTTTGCTGTGAGTGCTGCTGTCGCGGTTTCAGGTGTCGCCGTAGACAACCGTCGCGGGATGAAGTGCGCTGATATTGCCGATCGCGGAGCAGGTGTCGTTGAGCTGTGGGACGCGCTGATGCCATCACCGTTTCGGCTCGATCGAAGCGCCATGAACCGGAAATGGAAAAGCCCCTGTTCATCACGAGCAGGGGCTTTTTTGTTCGCAGCGGCGGAGCGTGTACTGCGACACTCCCATTGCTTCGGTACGCGTCACACAATATGAGACGCTTACTCCGCGTCGCTCGTAGCGGCTGTCTTTCGCGGGCGGCGACTACGTGGCGCAGTTTTGCGCGCTGCCTTCTTGGCGGCCGCGGGCGCTTGTTCTTCGGCGACTGACGCTGCCGGTGCTTCAGCAGGCGCCGCGACCTCTGGGACCTCCTCGATCTTTCGCGGCGTTGCCTTCTTCGTTTTCTTCGCGGCTGTCTTGCGCGGTGCGCGTTCCTTGCCGCGCTTGGGTTGCGTGCCGCTCGCTTCCTGTGTTTCTTCGACGGCTACCGCGACCGGTTCATCCGCAAAGGGCGCTGGTTCTGCCCAAGCCGTTTCCGGCTGTTCGAAAACGAATTCGTGGGATGGTGGCGAGTGCGTGTGCACGGTCTCCGCTTGAGCCTGTGCGTGGCCGCCGTGTTCGACGGCCGTGCGCTCTTCATGCGCGGCTTCCTGCTGGCCACGACCGGGCTTGCGATTGCCGCGGCCTCGGCGTCGCGACTCCTGCTTGCCACCCGACCCGGCGACCACTGTTTCGGTAACCTGGGCCTCAACCATCTGTTCTGCCGACTCGCCAGATTCGGCCAGCTCATTCACGTTTTCGGCGCCCACATTCGCGGTCGTCCCCCGATAAACGTATGCGCCTGACTTCTCGTCGCGGCCGAATTCGAGCAGCCCACGCGCCTGAGCTTCTTCCAGCAGATTGCCGAATGCGCGAAACCCATAGTACGTCTCGTTGAAATCGGGCTTGCGGCGCTTGATCGCGTTCTTCAGCACCGACGCCCAGATCTTGCCGCTGTCGCCACGTTCGGACGCGAGCGCGTCGAACGTCTGCACCGCGATCTCGACCGCTTTGGTGCGGCGTTTTTCGAGGTCTTCCTTGTTGCGTGACTTTTCTTCGTCGGGCGCACGTTTGGCCGTCTGCTGCGCGGCCTGTTGCGGGCGCGACGACTCGCGTTTGGCTACCGTGCGCTGACTTTCGCGGACGAGGTCGTCGTAAAAGAAGAATTCGTCGCAGTTTGCGATCAGCAGATCGGAGGTGGATTGCTGTACGCCGACGCCGATCACCTGCTTGTTGTTCTCGCGCAGCTTCGACACCAGCGGCGAGAAGTCCGAGTCGCCACTGATGATGACAAAGGTATTGACGTGCGATTTCGTGTAGCAGAGGTCGAGCGCGTCGACCACAAGCCGGATGTCGGCCGAATTCTTGCCGGATTGGCGCACGTGCGGAATCTCGATCAACTCGAAATTGGCCTCGTGCATCGGGCCTTTGAAACTCTTGTAGCGGTCCCAGTCGCAATACGCCTTCTTCACGACAATGCTGCCCTTGAGCAGCAGACGTTCGAGCACCAGCTTGATGTCGAACTTGTCGTACTTCGCGTCGCGCACGCCGAGCGCAACGTTTTCGAAGTCGCAGAATAGCGCCATGCTGACGGTTTCGTTGGATGACGCCATGAATATCTCCATTGAAGCGATCGTCAAATTCGACGAATCGCAACCATGATAGCGATTCCTAGGGCGGCGATCAGCTTTTGTGTTCCTGGCGCACCGATATGGCGGGCAAAAAGCCGTCCGGCATGTGTGAGCAGGGCGACTTTGCCGCACTACATGTCATGGTGACGACCCGGGTCGCCTAGCGCCGCGCGTGTTTCCAGCACCTCGTCGACGAGGCCATACGTCTTTGCGCCGTGGGCCGACATGAAGTTGTCGCGGTCGGTGTCGCGTGCGATCTCCTCGATGCTGCGCCCGGTGCGCTCGGCCATCATCGCGTTGAGGCGTTCGCGCTGGTAGAGCACCTCTCGCGCCTGGATTTCGACGTCGGCAGCGGTGCCCTGGCTGCCGCCCGACGGTTGGTGAATCATGATGCGCGCGTTCGGCAGCGCGTACCGTTTACCGCGCTGGCCTGCGGTCAGCAAGAATGTCCCCATGCTGGCGGCAAAGCCGGTGCACAAGGTCGACACCTCGGGCTT
>NZ_DASRSY010000274.1:0-15562 GCF_035656215.1 Paraburkholderia sp. | reverse complement strand
CCGGCATGGCGCCGGCGCCTCATCAGCGGCGTCTGGCGGTCGGTATCGATCTCGGCACCACCAATTCCCTCGTCGCCGCCGTGCGCAGCGGCGTGCCCGATGTGCTACCCGACGAAGATGGCTATGCGCTGCTGCCGTCGGTCGTGCGTTACCTGGAAAAGGGCGGCCGCCGTATCGGCCGCACGGCCAAGGCTGAAGCCGCGACCGACCCGCGCAACACGATCGTGTCGGTCAAGCGCTTCATGGGCCGCGGCAAGGCGGAAGTGGAAGGCGCCGAAAACGCGCCCTACGATTTCGTCGACGCGCCCGGCATGGTGCAGATCCGTACTATCGACGGGGTGAAGAGCCCCGTGGAAGTCTCGGCGGAAATCCTCGCAACGCTGCGCCAGCGAGCCGAAGACACGCTCGGCGACGAACTGGTCGGCGCAGTCATTACCGTGCCCGCCTATTTCGACGAAGCGCAGCGCCAGGCGACCAAAGACGCCGCACGTCTGGCCGGCCTGAACGTGCTGCGTCTGCTGAACGAGCCGACTGCGGCCGCGATCGCCTACGGCCTCGATAACGGTTCCGAAGGCCTCTACGCGGTCTACGACCTCGGCGGCGGCACGTTCGATCTGTCGATTCTGAAACTCACCAAGGGTGTGTTCGAAGTACTCGCAGCAGGCGGTGATTCCGCGCTCGGCGGCGACGATTTCGACCATGCACTGTATCGCCACGTGCTGGAGCAGGCGGGCATCGCGCCGCAAACGCTCGCACCGGAAGACGTCCGTCTGCTGCTCGATAGCGTACGCGTGGCCAAGGAGGCTTTGTCGGATACGCCGGGTGCAAGGGTGCAGGCAAAGCTCTCGAACGGCACTCAGATCGATCTGACGGTCGACGAGGCCACTTTCGAGGCCATCACTCAGGCGCTGGTTCAACGTACGCTTGGGCCTACGAAGAAAGCGTTGCGCGACGCCAAGGTTGCCACCAGGGACGTCAAGGGCGTGGTGCTGGTCGGCGGCGCGACGCGCATGCCGGTGATCCGCCGCGCGGTCGAGTCGTTCTTTGGGCAGCCGCCGCTCATCAATCTGGACCCGGATCAGGTCGTCGCGCTCGGCGCGGCGATCCAGGCCGATCTGCTCGCGGGCAATCGCGGCGCCGACGGCGACGACTGGCTGCTGCTCGACGTGATTCCGCTGTCGCTCGGCGTCGAAACCATGGGCGGCTTGACCGAGAAGATCATCCCGCGCAATTCGACGATTCCGGTCGCGCGCGCGCAGGATTTCACGACCTTCAAGGACGGCCAGACGGCGATGGCAATCCACGTCGTGCAAGGCGAACGCGAGCTCGTCAGCGATTGCCGTTCGCTCGCGCGTTTCGAATTGCGCGGCATTCCGCCGATGGCCGCCGGTGCGGCGCGGATTCGCGTCACGTATCAGGTCGATGCGGACGGCTTGCTGTCCGTGTTCGCGCGTGAACAGGGCTCGGGCGTCGAAGCGTCGGTGGTGGTGAAGCCGTCCTACGGTCTCGCCGACGACGACATCGCCAGGATGCTCGAAGACAGCTTCTCGACCGCCGAAGTCGACATGCGCGCGCGTGCACTACGTGAAGCGCAAGTCGAAGCGCGCCGTCTCGTCGAAGCGACCGACGCGGCGCTCGCCGCCGACGCCGAATTGCTCGACGACAGCGAACGCGCCGAACTCGACACGCTGCTCGCCGCTTTGCGCAATATCGCTGCAAGCGAAGACGTCGACGCAATCGAAGCCGCCACCAAAACGCTTGCCGAAGGCACCGACGAATTCGCCGCCCGTCGCATGAACAAGGGCATTCGCCGCGCGCTGGCCGGCCGCAAGCTCGACGAGATCTGAGCCTTGCGGCGTGGCCGCGCCATGCGCGCCAGCCGGCAATGAACCGCGTCGCGCGGACTTAAAAAGTCCGTGCGGCGCCAGTAAAATGGTACGGAGCCTGTTTGCGGCAGCCGTGCCGCAGACCAAACGGAAAATGTATGCCTCAAATCGTTGTCCTGCCTCACGTCGAACTGTGCCCGGAAGGCGCGGTAATCGACGCCGTGCCCGGCAAGAGCATCTGCGACAATCTGCTCGAACACGGCATCGAAATCGAGCACGCGTGCGAGAAGTCCTGCGCGTGCACGACCTGTCACGTGCTCGTGCGTGAGGGTTTCGCCGCCTTGACGCCATCAGAGGAAGACGAGGACGATCTGCTGGACAAGGCGTGGGGGCTCGAACCAGCCTCGCGTCTGTCGTGCCAGGCGATGATGCCGGCCGAGCAGGATCTGGTCGTCGAGATCCCGCGCTACTCGATCAATCACGCGAAGGAAAATCACTAACTGGAGGATGCAGCCATGAAGTGGACCGATACGCAAGACATCGCGATGGCCCTGACTGACAAGCACCAGGACATCGATCCGCAACAGGTGCGCTTCACTGATTTGCACCGCTGGGTCACCGAGCTCGAAGGTTTCGACGACGACCCTAACCGGTCGAATGAAAAGATCCTCGAAGCGATTCAGACTGCATGGATCGAAGACGCGGATTACTGAGCGCATTGCTGGGTTTTCCGCTGGCGGCGGGGCTCGATTGATTCCGCTCCGGCTGCGGCAAAGAAAAAGGCGATTCCATCGGAATCGCCTTTTTTAACGCCTGGAGAATTTTCAGGCTGCCAGCGCTCAGGCTGCGACGAGCGTGCCGTTTTCGACCCGCACGCGCTGGCCTTGCTGGAACGGCGGCGCTTCGTGATAGGTGAAGTAGCGCGTCTTGCCGTTTTCCATCTGCACCCGCACGGAATAGGACGTCGTGCTGCGGATGTGCTTTTCAACCGAGTTACCGGCGAAGCCGCCGCCGACTGCGCCGAGGACGGTCATCGCGGTGCGTCCGCCGCCGCCGCCGAACTGGTTACCGACCAGGCCGCCGGCCACAGCGCCGCCGACCGCACCGATGCCGGTGCCATGACCTTCCTGACGCACCGCGGAGATCGCTGCCACCGTGCCGCAGCTCGAGCAGTAGGCCGGTTGCGACGGCTGTTGCTGAGCATACTGCGGCGCCGGCTGGGCCTGCTGCTGCTGGGCGTACTGTTGCTGCTGCGCCGGCGTCGGGGCGCGTTGAGGCGCCTGCTGCTGCGCTGCCTGTTGTGCCGCGGCCTGCTCGGCTGCCTGTTGAGCGGCCGGATTTGCGGGCGCCGCCGAATCGACCACGCCCGGTTGGGTGGCCACTTGCGCAGCCTGGGTCTGATCGGTTTGCGCGCCGCTGCTCGAGGCCTTCGGGAACAAGCCTGTGACGGCCGCCGTCGCGACGAGGCTGGCGATGATCACGGCACCCGCCGCGGTAGCGACGAGTGGGTGAAGACGACGTTGTTGCGTGGGCTTGGTATCTGGATTGTCCATATTGGTCTCCGTCTGGAGCAGAGT
The DNA here is from genome assembly GCF_035656215.1 of Paraburkholderia sp. Lineage (GTDB taxonomy): Bacteria > Pseudomonadota > Gammaproteobacteria > Burkholderiales > Burkholderiaceae > Paraburkholderia. The sequence goes on along the minus strand of NZ_DASRSY010000274.1, from coordinate 12,159 downwards.
CGACTGTTATTGAGACTGAGTGTCGGGCAAATCGATCCCGGGAGGGTTTCAATTTGTAACCATTCCCAGGCAATCATCGCGGCGCTTTCGCGTCAAAGCGCCCGAAGTGCGGCGGGGCGCCTGATTTCTTGCGGTTCCGCAGCAGGTTAAGAAAACAGCGGTCCCGCGGACAATGCGCACCTTTTACCGATGGTTACAAACCGTCAGGCTGCGGCAGCCCGTATTTTTCATGCGCCGTAGAAAAAACGCCCGGCATCGAACCGGGCATTTTTCTTTTGCGAACCGTTGACGCGAGCGCCGCGGCGATCAGTCTTCGCGGCGCAGATGCGGGAACAGAATCACGTCGCGGATGCTCGGGCTGTCGGTCAGCATCATCACCAGACGGTCGATGCCGATGCCGCAACCGCCGGCCGGCGGCATGCCATATTCCAGCGCGCGAATGTAGTCGGCGTCGTAGAACATGGCTTCTTCGTCGCCGGCGTCTTTCTGGTCGACCTGCTTCTTGAAGCGGGCAGCCTGGTCTTCCGGATCGTTCAGCTCGGAGAAACCGTTGGCGATTTCGCGGCCCGTGATGAAGAGCTCGAAACGCTCCGTGATGCCGGGGACCTTGTCCGACGCGCGCGCCAAAGGCGACACTTCGACTGGGTAGTCGATGATGTAGGTCGGCTCCCACAGTTGCGACTCGGCGGTCTCTTCGAACAGCGCCAGTTGCAGCGCGCCCACGCCTGCATTCAGGAATTGCGGCTTCGACGCGTCCACGCCGAACTTCTTCAGTTCGGTGCGCAGGAATGCGTCGTCGCCGAGTTGTGCGTCCGTGTATTGCGGCGCGTACTTCTGGATCGCCTGGCTGATCGTCAGACGGTGGAACGGCTTGGCCAGATCCAGTTCGCGGCCCTGATAGCTGATCGTGGCGCTACCCAGCGAGTCGATCGCCGCCTGGCGGATCAACTGCTCGGTGAAATCCATCAGCCACTTGTAATCGGTGTACGCCGCGTAGAACTCGATCATCGTGAATTCCGGATTGTGGCGTACTGACACGCCCTCATTGCGGAAGTTACGGTTGATCTCGAACACCCGCTCGAAGCCGCCGACTACGAGGCGCTTCAGATACAGCTCCGGGGCGATGCGCAGGAACATTTGCATGTCGAGCGCGTTGTGGTGCGTGGTGAACGGCTTGGCCGCCGCGCCGCCCGGAATCGGGTGCAGCATCGGCGTTTCGACTTCCATGAAGTCGGCGTCCGACATGAACTTGCGGATCGACGAAATCGCCTTGGTGCGCGCGACGAACGTCTTGCGCGTTTCCGGCGTGACGATCAGGTCGACATAGCGCTGGCGGTACTTCATTTCCTGGTCGGACAGGCCGTGGAACTTGTCCGGCAGCGGGCGCAGCGACTTCGACAGCAAACGCAGTTCGGTGCAGCGCACCGACAGCTCGCCCTTGTTGGTGCGGAACAGCACGCCGCGCGCCGCGACGATGTCACCCATGTCCCACTTCTTGAAGGCGTCGTACGTCTCCTGGCTGACATCGGCAGGCGTGATGAAGAACTGGATCTGACCCGAACCGTCGCGCACGGTCGCAAAGCTCGCCTTGCCCATCACGCGCTTGAGCATCATGCGGCCGGCGATCGCGACTTCGAGCGGATTGGCTTCGAGTGCTTCCTTGTCGGTCTCGGCGTACTGCGTTTGCAGATCCGCGGCATGGTGCGTGGGACGGAAATCGTTCGGATAGGCGACGCCGTGCTCACGCAGTTCGCGCAGCTTTTCGCGGCGTTCGGCCATGATCTTGTTGTCGTCTAGCTCGGGCGCGACATTCGGTCGGGCCGCGTCAGGCTGGGCCGCATTAGGCTGGGTCGGTTCGGTCATGATGATTTGGTATTCGGTGGTCCGCATCGGGTGCCCTGCATGCGGGTGGCCAGTCAGTGAAAAAACCTCAGGCGCTATGACAAAGATGCAAAGAGAGGGCGCCGCGATGCGATGCATGCCGCGCCGGTTGCGCCTAGACGCCCTGTTTCAGGCTGGCGCTGATGAACGGATCGAGGTCGCCGTCGAGCACGCTCTTGGTATTGCTGATTTCGACGTTGGTGCGCAGATCCTTGATACGGCTGTTGTCCAGCACGTACGAACGGATCTGGTGACCCCAGCCCACGTCGGTCTTGCCGGCTTCGAGCTTGTCCTGTTCGGCCTGACGCTTGCGGATTTCCGCTTCGTACAGGCGCGATTTCAGCATGGCCATGGCTTCGGCACGGTTGCGGTGCTGCGAGCGGTCGTTCTGGCACTGCACGACGATACCGGACGGCATGTGAGTAATCCGCACGGCCGAATCGGTCTTGTTGATGTGCTGACCGCCCGCGCCGGACGCGCGGTACGTGTCGATGCGCAGATCGGCCGGATTGATGTCGACTTCGATCGAATCGTCGACTTCCGGGTACACGAACACTGACGAGAACGACGTATGACGGCCACCCGACGAATCGAACGGTGACTTGCGCACGAGGCGGTGCACACCGGTTTCGGTGCGCAAAAAGCCGTATGCATATTCGCCTTCGATCTTGATCGTGGCGTTCTTGATGCCCGCGACGTCGCCGTCGGTCTGTTCCAGCACTTCGGTCTTGAAGCCCTTGCGCTCGCAGTAGCGCAGGTATTGGCGCAGCAGCATCGACGCCCAGTCGCACGCTTCGGTGCCGCCGGCGCCGGCCTGGATATCCAGGAAGGCATTGTTCGGATCGGCCGGGTTCGCGAACATCCGGCGGAATTCCATGTCGGCGACGCGCGACTCAAGCCCTTGCGCATCCGATTCGCAGGAGACGAGGGTTTCCTCGTCGTCTTCTTCGCGGGCCATTTCGAACAGGTCCTGCGCGTCGCGCAGGTCGTTGTCGAGCGAGGTGAGCTTGCCGACGACGTCGTCGAGCAGTTTCTTTTCCCGGCCGAGGGCCTGGGCGTGCTTCGAGTCGTTCCAGACGTCCGGGTCTTCGAGTTCCCGGTTGACTTCGATTAGACGCAGTGCTTTGTCGTCGTAGTCAAAGATACCCCCGTAGCGAGTCCGCGCGCGTGCGCAGGTCCGCCAGTGAGGCTTCGATCGCGTTGAGACGTTCCGCTTCCATGTCGATCTTTTATAGCTTCGTAAAAAGGGGAAATTATAGCCGATCGGTGCGCCGCGCCGGAGGCTCTTGAGCGATCCGGCGCAGGTTTGGGGTTGATTTTGCGGTGTTTTTCGACGCTTTGCGCGCGGTTGGCAGAACGTTGGCGGCACTCATGCAGCGCACGCGCAGCACGCGGGAGCCGCTCGCGCCGCGTCCCGACGGTCGCTTCAACTCGCCGCGTGTTCGACGATCAATTGCACGCGCGACACGCCGTTCCAGGTGTCGCTGGCCAACCGGTAGGCGACGGTGGTGCGCGCGGGCAGTGTGTCTGTATGGTTGAACCAGATCGCGTTGAAACGCTGGCGGCCACGCACCAGTTGCAGTTTCAGATGCTTGTCTTTCACCAACGCCTGCGACGCGATGTCGAATTCGCCGGAAAACACTGGCGCCGGGAAGCCTTGTCCCCACACCGCGGCGTCGAGCATTTCGACGAATTGCGGCGTGAAGTACGCGTCTTCGAGTTCGCCGTCGGTTTCGATCGTGCGCGAGAGTGCTTCTTCGGAGAGCCATTCGCGGCCCACCGCCTCGAATGCGGCAGTGAAGCGTGGCACGTCGGCGGCAGCCATCGTCAGGCCGGCGGCCATGGCGTGGCCGCCGAATTTGACGATCAGGCCCGGCTCGCGCTTCGAAATCAGATCGAGCGCGTCACGCAGATGGAAGCCCGAGATCGAACGGCCCGAGCCTTTCACAAGCTGGCCGCTATCGTCGGCGAGCGCGAACGTGAACGACGGCCGGTGGAATTTCTCCTTCAACCGTCCGGCGACGATGCCGATCACGCCCTGGTGCCAGCCAGGATTGAACAGCGTGATGGTGGTCGCGCCGTCGGGATTGATCGCCGAGAGGTCTTCGAGCGCCTGCTGCTGCATGGCGGCCTCGATCTCGCGGCGTTCGCGGTTCATGGTGTCGAGCTGCTGCGCGAGATTCCATGCGCGGCCGATGTCGTCGGTGGTCAGGCATTCGATGCCGAGCGACATGTCCGACAGGCGGCCGGCCGCGTTCAGGCGCGGCCCGAGTGCAAAACCGAGGTCGAAACCCGACGCGCTGCGCGCATCGCGCGCGGCGGCGCGAAAGAGGGCGGCAATGCCCGGCTGCATCTTGCCTTTGCGGATCCGCTGAAGGCCTTGCGCGACCAGCACGCGGTTATTGCCGTCGAGCTTGACCACGTCGGCGACCGTGCCGAGCGCGACCAGATCCAGCAGGCCATCCAGACGCGGTTCGGGGAAATCGTCATTGAAGGCGCCGCGGCGGCGCAATTCCGCGCGCAATGCCAGCAGCACATAAAACATCACGCCGACACCCGCGATGCACTTGCTCGGGAACGTGCAGCCCGGCTGGTTCGGATTGACGATGGCGCGGGCCGCGGGCAGTTCGTCGCCGGGAAGGTGGTGATCGGTGACCAGCACGTCGATGCCGAGCGCATTGGCCGCTTCCACGCCGTCGACGCTGGCGATGCCGTTGTCGACCGTAATCAGCAGTTCCGGCTTGCCCGACGCACTGCGGGCGGCTAGCGCGACGATTTCGGGCGTCAGGCCATAACCGTACTCGAAGCGGTTCGGCACCAGATACTCGATCTGGCCGCCGAACATGCGCAGGCCGCGCACCGCGACCGCGCAGGCGGTAGCGCCGTCGCAGTCGTAGTCGGCGACCACCAGCATGCGGCGTTCGCCTTGAATCGTATCGGCGAGCAGCACGGCTGCGTCTTCGCAGCCTTTGAGCCCGGCGGGCGGCACGAGCCGCGCGAGACCGGTTTCGATTTCATCGGGCATGCACACGCCGCGCGCGGCGTACAGGCGCGCGAGCACTGGATGCAGGCCGTGGCGAGTGAGGATTTCGGCGTCGACAGGTGACGAGGCGCGCGTAACGATTCGAGTCATACGGAAAGGCCGTGGATCATTCGATAAATCATTCGATGAACAGCGAGGCGAGCACGCGCCGCCGCCAGAATTTGCGCAGGTCGCCGCGCGTCACCGTGAGCGTCACCGAGCCGGTGTCGCCGCACAGCGTCAGGCCAAGTTCAGCGAGCTGGCCCGACTGCAGCGCTTCCAGCGCCGGTTCGAACCAGTCGGTTTGCAACGCGGCGAAGGCGTCGTTCCAGCGCGCCCAGTCCTGCTCGATGTAGGGCGCGGAAAAGGGATCGAGTTCGACCAGCGTGACGCCGTTGGCATTTGCATTTGCGTCGGCGGACGTGCCGCTCGACGTGCCACCCGACGTGTTGCCCGGGGCGCCGCCCGCAGCGGTAGCGGCCCGGAGCGCCGCAAACGACGCCGGCGGCGCAGCGGCCGCGACGCCCGCAGTCATGGCGAGGCCGCGCGTGGCCGCTGCGTCGGAGAACACCCGCGCGAACGGGCTCGTCACCCGTTGCGCCGCGCCCTGTGCGTGAAACCAGATCGAGTTGACAGCGGGCAAGCCGCGCGCCTCGCGCGCTTCATTGACCGGATGCTCGAACCACGCCATCTGCACTTCGTTCTGCAACTTCATCCAGGCGCGCGAACGGTCGCCGGAATGCGCTTCGTGCGGCAGCCAGATTTCGATGTTGCGGCCGCTCGCGCGCAACGGAGACGCCCCTGCCAGCGTGCCGAAGCCATCGCCCGACAAATACCAGCGTGTGGGCTTCGGCGCTTCGATACGCACGCCGAGTTCCTCGATCAACGGCCGGGCGACTGCCAGCAGCACGCTGGCTTCGTCCTCGGAGAGATCGAGCGAAGCCGGATCGATCAGCACCAGATGGTCGTGCGCGATGCGCACATGCACCGGCTGCACACAGGCCCACGTGGCGTTGCCGGGGTCGCCGCCGTCGGCGCGCAGCATGTACGGGGCAAGCGGCGCTTCGTCGGCGGCCGCCGCGCCGCTGGGAAGTGCGCCGAACTGGCGCGCTACCCAGCGCTCGTGCGGCAGCGTGCGCTGAAAATCTTCGCCGACCACCCGTTCGACCAGCGTCGCGCGGGCGATCAGCCGGTCGAGCGCCGGACTCTGGATATCGTGCAGGGCGGTAGAGGCGTCCGCTGCGGCAGGCAGCGCGAAGGGCAGGAGAAGATGAAGACGGTTGGCGTGCATGATGCTGCGCATTGTAGGGCAAAGAGTGCGAGTATTCAGACCATATCGGCGGATTCGGGCACCTTGCCCGAGCCCCGCGGGTGGCAGCAGCCGGGCGCGGCGGCACCGCGCGCATGACGAGGGAGACCGACATGTTGCGTGAACTGAAAACCGAGCAGGAACTGCTTGGATTGGTCGTACAGGCGCTCAACGCCAATCCGGCCACGACCGGTTGGATTCCGACCGGATTCCACGAGACCGTCGAGGACGAGGAAGGCTGTAACTGGGATATCACCCATCTGCATCGCGACCGTAAAGATGCGGAGGTGCGCGAAGTTGCGACCAGCCAGGCGGCCGGGATCATCAACGATCTGCGTCGCCATTACAACCTGCGTTAGCGGGCGCGTCGGCTCAAGGTGGCCGGTGGGCCGATTTTCGCCGCGAGCCCGGCGTTCAGGGCCGACAGCAGGCGGTGGCGCCCGCCGTGAGCCCGTGTGCAAGGCCTTTGCGCGAGGGCGCGGCATTGTATGGCAAACTTCGCGCTTGATTGACGGCGGCGGCAACAATGGCGTCGGGTTAGCTTCGGTAGCGCGGGGTTTGCTAGCGACGCCGTAAGGCACCCGAAGGCGCCGGAACGTCGTACCGGAACCATCCGGGTTGCCGCGACACCAATGATCACGACGCTCAGGCCGCATGACAGGCACAGCAGGTTCAGGTTGCCGCCGTCATGCGCAGCACAAGGGCCATGAGCAGACGAAGAACGCAGAAAAGGATTCGCTTGAAATTTCCCTACGAATGGCAGATTGGCTGGCGCTACACCCGCGCCGGCAAACGCACGACCGGTAACGGCTTCATTTCCTTCATCGCGCTCGTGTCGATGTCGGGCATCGCGCTCGGCGTCGCGGCGCTGATCGTCGTGTTGTCCGTGATGAACGGTTTCCAGAAAGAGGTGCGCGACCGGATGCTGTCGGTGCTGGCGCACGTCGAAATTTTTTCGCCAACTGGATCGATGCCCGACTGGCAATTGACCGCGAAGGAAGCCCGCCAGAACAAGGAAGTGATCGGCGCTGCGCCGTACGTTGAAGCGCAGGCGCTGCTCACGCGTCAGGACGCCGTGAGCGGTGTGGCGCTGCGCGGCGTCGAACCGTCGCTCGAGCCTGAAGTATCCGACATCGGCAAGGAGATGAAGGGCGGCAAGCTGACCGACCTCGTCCCGGGCGATTTCGGCATCGTGCTGGGCGCGGACCTGGCCACCAATCTCGGCGTGACCGTCAACGACAAGATCACGCTGGTCGCGCCTGAAGGCACGATCACGCCCGCCGGCATGCTGCCACGGCTGAAACAGTTCACGGTGGTGGGCATCTTCGAGTCGGGGCATTACGAATACGACAGCACGCTTGCATTGATCAACATCAAGGACGCGCAGGCGCTGTTCCGGCTACCCGCGCCAACCGGCGTGCGGCTGCGCCTGACCGATATGCAGCGGGCGCCGGAGGTCGCGCATCAACTGGCGCGCAGCCTGTCCGGCGATTTATATATTCGCGACTGGACTCAGCAGAACAAGACCTGGTTCTCGGCGGTGCAGATCGAAAAACGCATGATGTTCATCATTCTTACGCTGATCATCGCGGTGGCGGCGTTTAATCTGGTGTCGTCGCTGGTGATGACGGTGACCAACAAGCAGGCTGACATCGCGATTCTGCGCACGCTCGGCGCGCAGCCCGGGTCGATCATGAAGATTTTCGTGGTGCAGGGCGTGACGATCGGTTTTATCGGCACGGCGACCGGCGTCGCGCTCGGCTGCCTGATCGCGTGGAGCATTCCGTGGCTCGTGCCGATGATCGAACATCTGCTCGGCGTGCAGTTCCTGCCGCCGTCCGTGTATTTCATCAGCGAACTGCCGTCCGAACTGATTCCCGCCGACGTCGCGCGAATTGGCATCATCGCGTTCCTGATGTCGGCGCTGGCGACCCTTTATCCGAGCTGGCGTGGTGCGAAAGTCCGTCCTGCGGAGGCACTGCGCTATGAATGACCGTTCCGCTAGCGTATCCATGAACTCTGAAGACACCGCGCTGTATCCCTATGTGCTGGAAGCAACCGGCGTTTCGAAGTCGTTCGTGCAGGGTGGCCTCAATGTGCAGGTGCTGAACAACGCGGAACTCAACGTGCGGCGCGGCGAAAAACTGGCGATCGTCGGCGCATCGGGTTCTGGCAAGAGCACGCTGCTGCATGTGCTCGGCGGCCTCGACGATCCGAGCGCAGGCCATGTCTCGGTGATGGGCAAGCCGTTCACGAAGCTCTCCGAGCGCGAACGTAACGACCTGCGCAATCGCGCACTCGGTTTCGTGTATCAGTTCCACCATCTGCTGCCGGAATTCACCGCGCTCGACAATGTCGCCATGCCGTTGCGGATTCGCCGCATGACGACCGAAGCCGCGCGGCGCGAAGCGCTCGCGGTGCTGGAGCGCGTCGGCATGGGGCATCGCGCGAAGCATCGTCCGGGCGAACTGTCGGGCGGCGAGCGTCAACGGGTCGCGATCGCGCGGGCGCTGGTGACGAAGCCCGCGTGCGTACTCGCCGACGAACCCACCGGCAATCTGGACGGCGGCACTGCGGACACCGTGTTCAACCTGATGCTCGAACTGTCGCAAACGCTTGACACCAGCTTCGTGATCGTCACGCACGATCCGGAACTGGCGGGGCGTTGCGACCGGATCATGCGCTTGCGTGACGGCGTGTTGCACGAAGAGCCGTCTGTGCCGGTTTAATTGCCGCGCGGAATGTGAGCGATGCTCTGCCACCTCTGTCACTAACGAGGCGCGCCATGTGGATCGATACGCACTGCCATCTCGACGCTTCCGAATTCAACGCCGACCGCGATGAAGTCGCCAATGCGGCGCGTCAGGCAGGCGTGGCGCGTATCGTGATTCCCGCAATCGGTCGCGAGAACTTCACGACGGTGCGCGAACTGGCGCACCGCATCGACGGTGGCGCGTATGCGCTCGGCATCCATCCGCTCTTTACACCGGGCGCGCACGAGCGTGATCTCGAGCTGCTGCGCATGGAAATCGAGGCGAGTCTCGGCGATCCGTTGTTTGTCGGTATCGGCGAGATCGGCCTCGATTATTTCGTCGAAGGTCTCGACGATGAGCGCCAGCAGTTCTTCTATAACGGTCAACTTCAACTGGCGCGCGAATTCGATCTGCCGGTGATTTGCCACGTGCGCAAATCGCAGGACCAGGTCATCAAAGGGCTGCGGCGGCATCAGGTCCATCGCGGCATCGCACACGCTTTCAACGGCAGTTTCCAGCAGGCTCAAGCGTATATCGACCAGGGCATGCATCTCGGTTTCGGCGGCAATCTGACCTTCGAGCGGGCACGGCAAATCCGCCGACTTGCGGAGCAATTGCCGTTTGACGCGCTGGTCGTCGAGACCGATGCACCGGACATCGCTCCTTCCTGGATGTACAAGCAGCGCAACTCGCCGGAACAGATTCCGGGTATCGGCGCGGGCCTCGCGCAACTGCGCGGCATGACCGCCGACGAAGCCGCCCTAGGCACAACGGCTAACGCGCTCGCCGCGCTGCCGCGGCTCGGACTTTCCTCTGCATAATTGAACGCGATGGTTTGAGTGGTTCGCGCTGGGCGGAGCACGCGCCCGGCGGGTCTGCTGACGCCTGCTCGCTGTGCGTTGCGTCCGCCGGCGCCGGTTGGATGGAGGGCGGATGCGGGCATGGTGGTGCGGGTTTGCGTTAGGTGTGATCTGGCTGCAGCGGCAGGCGGCGCTGCCGGATTGGGGTGGGTGGTGTGCGCTGGTGCTGGCCGGGTGCGTTGCGATTCTTGTGGCGGCGTGGGGATTGCGCTGCGGCGTTGCGAGCGAAGGGCGCTGCGTTGCTTTGAACGACGAGTGGAGCATGACGTCGTGCAGACTGCGTTGTGGTCTTTCTGTAATCGCTGCCGCGCGTACGGCAGTTGCAAATTCGCGCATATGTCACGCCGTGTTCAGCGCACGCGTGCGTTCATGCGTCGGTTGGGGCGCGTTGTGGGTGGCGGCCTTGTGCGTGGGTTTCGGCTATGCCGCCTGGCGTGCTGAAACGCGGCTCGCGGTGAGTTTGCCGAGTGCATGGGAAGGGCGCGATATCGACATCGTCGGCAGTATCAAAGGTCTGCCTTCACGCGACGATAAGGGCGCGCGCTTTCTCTTCGATGTCGACTCAGTCGATGCGCCGATTACCGCTTTTCCGCGCGTGATTCAACTGTCCTGGATCGCCGAAGATGCGCCGGCACCGTTGCTCGAACCCGGCGCGCGCTGGCGGCTAACAGTGCGGCTCAAACGCCCGCATGGCAATGCGAACTTCGGCGTGCGCGATGCTGAGGCGAGCTTGCTGGCGCGCAATGTACGCGCTACCGGCTATGTGAGCGCGCCGGCTCATGCTGTGCGTTTGCCGGGCAACGCGCGTGGCGTCAGCGTGACGGTCGATCGCTGGCGTGCCGCGCTGCGTGCGCGCATCGACACGGTGCTCGCCGACGCACCGCACCGAGGGATCGTGGTGGCGCTCGCCATCGGTGCGCAGGACGAAGTCAGCGCGGCCGACTGGCTGTTGATGCGTGGCACGGGCACCAGTCATCTGGTGGCGATTTCGGGCTTGCATATTGGCTTTGTCGCGGGCCTTGCGGCGTGGCTCGCCGGTGCAGTGTGGCGGCGCTCGGGGTTCATCGGTCGCAACTGGCCGTTGCTGCTGCCCGCGCAGGTCGTCGCGGTGACGGGCGGCGCGTTGTTCGCGGGACTGCATGCCGCGTTGGCCGGTTTCAACGTGCCTGCGCAGCGCGCGCTGTGGATGGCGGGCGTGGTGGCGCTCGCGTTTATCAGCGGCCGTAATGTCGCGCGATCGGTGGTGCTGGCGTGGGCGTTGGGCCTGGTACTGCTGATCGATCCGTGGGCGGTCGTGTCGGCGGGATTCTGGCTGTCGTTCTGTGCGGTGGCGGCGATTCTGTTCGCGATGTCGGGACGGCCCCGTGTGCCGGATCATGAGCAGCGTCGCGACGAAGAGGGTGAGGGTGGCGTGGCGCCGACAAGGCTCGCGCGCCTCTGGTCCGCCCTGGCCCGCCGCGTGCGCGCTTTCGGCGAACGCCTGCGCAGCGCCGCGCATGTGCAGTTCGCGGTGACCGTTGCGCTTGCACCGCTCACCGTCTACTGGTTCGCGCAGATTCCGTTGATCGGCCCGCTCGCGAATGCCTTCGCGATTCCGTGGGTGAGTCTGCTGGTGACGCCGGCGGTATTGGCGGGCGTCGCGCTGCCCGCGCCATTCGATGCCTACGCCTTTCGCACCGCGCATACCTTGCTCGACCTGCTGGCCGCGGGCTTGCAGATGCTGTCCGGTCCGGCATGGACGCTCTGGCGGTTGCCGCAGCCGGACGCGTGGGCGCTTGCCGCAGCGGCGGTCGGCGTCCTCTGGTGTCTGGCGCCACGTGGCTGGCCACTGCGTTGGGCCGCACCGCTTACGTGGCTGCCACTTCTAATGCCGGCGCCGCCCGGGCCGCCGCATGGCAGTTTCCGTCTGACGGCGTTGGATATCGGTCAAGGCACCTCGGTGCTGGTCGAAACGGCGCATCACGCGCTGTTGTTCGACACCGGACCGGGGCCGGAATCGACACATGCGGGCGAGCGGGTTGTCGTGCCGTTTTTACAGGCGCACGGCGTCAGGGCGCTCGATACGCTGATCATCAGCCACGCCGATTCCGACCATTCGGGCGGCGCGCCGGCTGTGCTGGATGCGATCGAGGTGCGTCAAATGGTGGCGGCATTGGCACCGGCGAATCCGCTGTGGTCGAACGCAAAGCAACGCGGCGCGGATACGCTGCCCTGTGCGGCGGGGCAGCGCTGGCAATGGGACGGTGTTGAGTTTGCGGTGCTCTGGCCGGATGCTGGGCCGCTGCAAGGCAAACCGAATGCACATTGCTGTGTATTGCGAGTGGGTACGTTGCC
>NZ_DASRSY010000273.1:0-19994 GCF_035656215.1 Paraburkholderia sp. | reverse complement strand
GACGTGCGCGCGAAGGTCGAACACGCGATCCGTCAGCTTCACTATGTACCGTCGGCGGTGGCCCGCTCGCTCAAGGCGCGGGCGACGGCGACGATCGGTCTGGTGGTGCCGAACAGTACGAACCCGTATTTCGCGGAGATGGCGCGCGGTATCGAGGATGGTTGCTCGCGCAACGGCTACTGCCTGTTCTTCTGCAATTCGGACGACGATCCGGCCAAGCAGCGTAACTATCTGCGCGTGCTGCAGGAAAAACGTATCGACGGACTGATTGTCGCCTCCGCGGGCGACGACGCGGTTCTGGCGCAGGCACTCGCCGACGCCCGTGAGCCGCTGGTCGTCGTGGACCGCAATATTGAAGGCGTGAACGCGGATCTGGTGCAGATCGACCACGAGAAGGGCGGTTATCTCGCGACGCGTCATCTGCTCGAACTGGGACACGTGCGGATCGGCTGCATCACCGGGCCGGTGAAAACGGCGGTGAGCGCCATGCGGGTGCACGGCTTCATTCGCGCCATGGCGGAGCGCGGCATCGAGATTCCGGCCGGTGCGATTGTCGAAAGCGATTTTTCGGGGACGGGCGGCCATCGCGCGGCTGGACAACTGTTCGACACGGTGAAGCCGTCGGCGATTTTTGCCGGCAACGACATGATGGGCATCGGCGCGCTGCGCGCCGCGGCGGAACGCAATATCAGCGTGCCGCGCGATTGCTCGATCATCGGTTTCGACGATATCGAACTGGGACGATTCACCTATCCGGCGCTCTCGACCGTCGGGCAGTCGGTCCGCGCGCTCGGCGATATGGCAGCGCAGACGTTGATCGAGCGGATCGCCGGGACTTCGGCCGGCACGGCGCGGGCGCCGGCCCGCCGGCGCGTCGTGTCGCCGCGGCTGATCGTGCGCGAATCCACCGCGACCTGGGCCGGCTCGGCGAGGCGAGATCTGGCTGCCTGATCCAGCACTGCGTTGCCGGACGCGAGCCGATAGACCTCGTGTCCGGCCTTTCGACTTCGCGTCCGGCCTTTCGACCCGCCTCTGCCTGAAACACTTCCCTGAATACCCAAAAGCGCTGCGCGACCTTCGCGCCGGCGCTGTCTGTCAGTCGTTTGTAATTTCGTCCAATTTCTTACAACGTCTTTCTTCCTACCATATAAATCCTTCAAGTATGCAGGTCGAATGCCGTAAACGAAAGTATTAGAGCGCCATATCAAATAGGCGCCCTGCACGCAGACGTCACACGTTACCCCGCGCTGCGAACACTGCCTCTCATTTGCAAAGTACAGGAACAAGCATGTTGAACAAAGGCATCACGATCAAGACACGGATTGGTCTCACGACGGCTTTTCTCGCCGCATTACTAGTCGCCATTGGCGTTTTCGGTCTGTTCGGCATGAGCCGTTCGAACGACGCTTACCAGGACACGTTCACTAATGCAATGCCGAGCGCGGTCGATATCGGCAACGCCGAGATCTATGCGGCGCGCGAGCGGTTGGCGCTCGACCGGGCGGCGTTCATGATCGGCACGCCGGAAGCGGCGCCGACGCTCGAGCGTGCGCATCTGATGCGCGCCACGTCCGACGCCTGGTGGAAAAAGTATATGGATTTGCCGCGCGACGCCGAGGAAGACCGTCTTGCGCAGAACGTCATCGTTAAACGCGACGCGCTGCATCAGCAAATGGACGCGTTTGCGGCGACCGTCACGGCGAACGACCCGAGCAAGATTGTCGACGTCGCCAGGCGTCTGCAGGTGGCATACAACGATCTCGGCAACGCCGACGACGCGTTGCGCAAGTACCAGTTCGCATCGGCCAAGCAAGGTTACGATTCCGCGCAGAACAACTTCGAAGTGTTCCGCATGGTGAGCGCCGGTGCTCTGCTGGTCGGTGTGCTTGCCGCCGTCCTGTCCTATCTGACGCTGAGTCGCGCGATTGGCCGTCCGCTCAATGAGGCGCTCGGTCATTTCGACGCGATCTCCGCTGGCGATCTGCGCCGCCCTGTCGTGATCACCTCGCGTGACGAAATGGGGCACTTGCTTGAGGGCATCGCCAGGATGCAGCGCAGCCTCACCGAAACGGTGCGCGCTGTGCGCAGCGGCAGTGAATCGATCGCGACGGCCACACGCCAGATCGCAGCCGGCAATATCGACCTGTCCTCGCGAACGGAAGAGCAGGCGTCGGCGCTGCAGGAAACCGCGTCGAGCATGGAGGAACTGACCGGCACGGTTAAGCAGAATGCCGATAACGCCCGCCAGGCGAGCGCGCTGGCTGCCAATGCATCGGAGATCGCCAATAAGGGCAGTTCGGTGGTCAGCCAGGTGGTCGGCACGATGGGCGACATCAACCAGAGCTCGGCGAAGATTGCCGACATCATTTCGATCATTGAAGGGATTGCGTTCCAGACCAACATCCTGGCCCTGAATGCGGCCGTGGAAGCGGCGCGGGCCGGCGAAGAAGGACGCGGGTTCGCGGTGGTGGCAGGCGAAGTGCGCAGCCTGGCGCAGCGTTCGTCGGCGGCGGCCAAGGAAATCAAGGAACTGATCGACACCTCGGTGGAGCGCGTGCAGTCTGGCTCGGCGCTGGTCGACGAAGCCGGCCGCACGATGACCGAGATCATCGGTGCGGTGCAGCGCGTGACCGACATCATGGGTGAGATCGCGGCGGCCTCGGAAGAGCAAAGCAGCGGCATCGACCAGGTGGCGCGCGCGGTCACGCAGATGGACGAGGTGACGCAGCAGAATGCCGCGCTGGTCGAAGAAGCGGCCGCTGCGGCGTCTTCGCTCGAAGATCAGGCCGGCAAGCTGCGTACCGCGGTCGCGGTGTTCCACCTCGACGAAAGCGGCGTCAAAGCGCCGGTCAGCGCGGCGCCGAAGCGCGCGGCCGCGCCGGTTCGCACGACGGCAGCACGTAAAGCGTCACGACCCTTGCCACAATCTGGTGCGCAGGCCGCCACGGTAGCCAGGGCGTCTGCTGCACCCACGGCGGCGCCGGTTGCCGCCGCGCCGACGAGGACGCCGGCGAAGGCAGTAGCAAGCGCGGGCAGCGATCAGGATTGGGAAACCTTCTGATCGGGAACGTGCGACCGGCGCGGCACGGTAACGCGCGGCAGCGTGTACGGACGTACGGCGTCGGCGCCGCGTTTTGAACGCGATGCCAAGGGTTACGACCGGTCACGCAACGGCTACGCCGATGCAACATTCGTTCCCGCCGGTGTATAGATGGAAAGCGTGCTTATGCGGATTGACCGCATGACGACAAAGACCGCGATTGCGCATGCAACCGCGGTCTTTTTTTACGGTCTGCGCACTAAGTAACGTTCCCAAGTGTTGTCCACGCCCTGGCGAGCGTCGCGATCCGGTACATTGACGGACGCGACTACGGCCTGCATCGGCGACGTCGCCGCTTCAGGCAGTCAGCGCGCGGACGTGAGCCCGCTGTTTTTCAACCGCTGCAACTCAGCGCGGCAACCCAACGCTCAACGCGCCAGCCATAAAGGACCGACATGACGCCATACGACCTCGCGCACCGCCTCGTCGAAGCCCGCCGGCAGCATCGCCCGATCGATGCGCCCCCACCCGACAGCCTGCCGCCCGACGCGGCAACCGCCTATGCAATCCAGCAAGCTGTCATCGCGGGCCTCGGCGACTCGACGGGTGCGTGGAAGATCGGCGCCAGAGCGCCCGGCGGGGCCGCCGGGGGCGCGCCCATTCCGGCTTCGCTGGTGCTGCCGTCGCCGGCGCGGGTGGCCCATACCGGCTTCTTCCGGGTGCTGGTCGAGCTGGAGATCGCCTTTCGTTTCGCCGAGGCGATTGAGCCACGCGGCCGGGCCTACGCGCGCGACGAGGTGCTGTCGAAGGTCGGCGTCGTGCTACCGACCATTGAGATCGTCGACAGCCGTTTTGCCGAGTGGCCCAATGTCGCGCCGCTTGCGCAACTGGCCGACGCCCAGAACAACGGCGCATTAATCACCGGCCATCCGGTTGCCTATGCGGGCCTCGCACGCGGCTTCGATTTCGTATCGCCTGAACTGGAGCTGAGTTTCGACGGCAACTCGCTGGTGCCGGAAGCCACCGGTAATCCGGCCGGCGATCCGCGCGAACTGCTGGTTTGGTTCGTCAACCATTGCGCCGCCATGGGCATCACCATCGAGCCGGAATGGACGCTCACCACTGGTTCGTACGTCGGTGCGCACAATGTGGACAAACCGGGGGTTGTGCGCGGCCACATCAACGGTCTCGGGGAAGTGGAGGTTGAACTGACCTGAGCGTGTCACAGCGTAGTTGTAACGGCGCGCTTGTCACGGTTCGACTGTAACGGTCAATTACGAAGCGTCAGGACGCATCAGGAAGCATCAAGCAAACGGCTGCCCACGGGCGGCCGTTTTACATTTGCGGCATCTGCATTGGGCGCTTTGCCGTATACACCTATGAAGCGACCCGTTGCGCCGCCGTGATCCAGTTATACGCGCGACTAACCATGCCGCCGACGCGGTTAATACGAGGGACAGCCAGGAGCGGTAACGCACAGCGGCCTGCCGCGCTTGATGTTAAACGTTAAACGGTGTGGAACAAAACCGCTCGCGCGTTGACGAACCGCTTGACGACGCGCCAGTGAGCAGCGCTGCCTGGTCAGCGCGGGTGAACGAACATGTAACACCGTGCCTGTTGCTGTAGACCAAATGGCAAAGCCGCGCGTTGATGAAAAAGGTAGCAGGGCGCATTAAAACGCATGACGTCCGCGCTCGATGCGACAAAACGTGCGTGTGCAGACAGGCTGTCCGGTGTAACAGTGAGATTGTTCGATCAACGAGGCGATTCGTGTAACGGTGCATGGCGACTGTGCTGATCAGCACGACAAGCAAGTGGGTGCTGCCGAAATGCGATGGTAGTGGAGAGGCAGCAACGCGGGTCTGCAATCGTTGCGCAATAGCGGTGATGCGAGCGCAAAATTGTAGGTGAGCGATTCTGTGTTTCCAAGTGAGGAATGTCGGGAGGCGGGTACGGCGCGATTTTCGCAACGTAGTTCATGGAAAAAAAATTTAAAAGGGTTTAGGATGAATTCGAGCGATGTCGTTTCCGAATAGCGCGCCGCGCACGACATCGGTCTAGACTTCGGCGAGGAGGTAGCATGGATATCTACAGCAGTTTCGCGACCCGCTTCGAGAAAACGCGAGAAGATGAACTCTCGCTCGAGGAGTATCTCGCGCTCTGCAAAGACAATCCCGCCGCGTACGCCACAGCTGGCGAACGCATGTTGACGGCAATCGGTGAACCAGAACAGATCGACACTCGCAACGATCCGCGCATGTCACGCATCTTCGCGAACAAGGTCATCAAGGTATACCCCGCATTCCGTGAGTTCTACGGAATGGAAGAGGTGATCGAGCAGGTGGTCGCCTACTTCCGGCACTCGGCCCAGGGGCTCGAAGAAAGGAAGCAGATTCTGTATCTGTTGGGACCGGTTGGCGGCGGCAAATCGTCGATCGCGGAACGTCTGAAGCAACTCATGGAACGCGTGCCGTTCTACTCGATCAAGGGCTCGCCCGTGAACGAGTCGCCTCTCGGTCTGTTCGATTACGACGAGGACGGTCCGATCCTCGAAGAGCAGTACGGTATTCCACGCCGCTACCTGAAAAACATTCTGAGTCCGTGGGCGGTGAAACGCCTGCACGAATACAACGGCGACATCCGCAAATTCCGCGTGGTGCGCCGCTACCCGTCGATCCTTCGCCAGATCGGTATTGCCAAGACCGAGCC
This sequence comes from Paraburkholderia sp., assembly GCF_035656215.1. Classification (GTDB taxonomy): domain Bacteria; phylum Pseudomonadota; class Gammaproteobacteria; order Burkholderiales; family Burkholderiaceae; genus Paraburkholderia. Next base: position 14,245 of record NZ_DASRSY010000273.1, on the reverse strand, counting down.
GGGTGACGAAAACAATCAGGACATTTCGTCGCTGGTCGGTAAGGTCGACATCCGCAAGCTCGAACAGTACGCCCAGGACGATGCGGACGCATACAGCTACTCCGGTGGCCTGTGCCTTGCGAATCAGGGCTTGCTCGAGTTCGTCGAAATGTTCAAGGCGCCGATCAAGGTTTTGCACCCGCTGTTGACCGCCACTCAGGAAGGCAACTTCAAGGGCACGGAAGGCTTCGGCGCGATCCCGTTCGACGGCGTGATCCTTGCCCACTCGAACGAGTCGGAATGGAAGGCGTTCCGCAACAACCGCAACAACGAAGCACTGCTCGACCGGATTTTCGTCGTGAAGGTGCCGTACTGCCTGCGCTACGGTGAAGAGGTCAAGATCTATGAGAAGCTGCTGCGTAATTCGTCGCTGGCCAATGCGATATGCGCGCCGGGTACGCTGAAGATGATGGCGCAGATGTCGGTGCTCACGCGCTTGCAGGAGCCGGAAAACTCCAGCCTCTTTTCGAAGATGCAGGTGTACGACGGTGAGAATCTCAAGGACACCGATCCGAAGGCCAAGTCGTATCAGGAGTACCGCGATTTCGCGGGCGTGGATGAAGGGATGACCGGCGTGTCGACCCGCTTCGCGTTCAAGATCCTGTCGCGTGTATTCAACTTCGATTCGACCGAAGTCGCGGCGAATCCGGTGCATCTGATGTACGTGCTCGAACAGCAGATCGAGCGCGAGCAGTTCCCACCGGAAACCGAGCAGAAGTATCTGTCTTTCATCAAGGACGTGCTGGCGTCACGCTATGCCGAGTTCATCGGCAAGGAGATTCAGACCGCGTATCTGGAGTCGTATTCCGAGTATGGTCAGAATATTTTCGATCGCTACGTGACGTATGCGGACTTCTGGATTCAGGATCAGGAGTTCCGTGACCACGACACCGGCGAGAGTTTCGACCGCGCGGCGCTGAACGCCGAACTGGAGAAGATCGAGAAACCTGCGGGTATCAGCAACCCGAAGGACTTCCGCAACGAGATCGTCAACTTCGTGCTGCGTGCGCGTGCTGCCAATGCAGGGAAAAATCCTGCCTGGATCAGCTACGAGAAGCTGCGCGTCGTGATCGAAAAGAAGATGTTCTCGAACACGGAAGAACTGCTCCCAGTGATCTCGTTCAACGCGAAAGGCTCAGCGGAAGAGCAACGCAAGCACGAAGACTTCGTCAACCGGATGGTGACGAAGGGCTATACGCCGAAGCAGGTGCGCTTGCTGTGTGACTGGTATCTGCGCGTGCGCAAGTCGTCATGATACGCACTGCGTGCCGCCCGCGCGGTCTGACCGCGCGGGCACCTTGCGAGGCGCAAGCTGCATGGACATAGCGTTGCGTTTGCAGACATGAGTGCGCAAACAGGCTTATGCAGCGTGCGTCTCGCGCACCCGAAATAGTGCAGCTGCATGGGACCGGAGTAAGAGCTTTGCATGAGACCGAAGTAATGCGCTAAAGCGCGAACTCCGATCGACAGCTAAAGCGCCAACTCTGGTCGACACGGGAGACCGGGCGTGCTTCATCAAATCATCGACCGCAGGTTAGCTGGTAAGAACAAGAGCATTGCAAACCGTGAGCGCTTTCTGCGCCGCGTTAAAAACTATATTCGTCGCGCCGTCTCGGAAGCGGTTCGCGATCGCAGCATCAAGGATATTCAGAACACCCAGAGCATCACCATCCCGCGCAAGGACATCGCGGAACCGTCGTTCCGGCATGGTCCCGGCGGCAAACGGGAAATGGTGCATCCGGGCAATTCCGACTACATCCGCGGCGACAAGATCCAGCGCCCGCAAGGGGGCGGCGGCGGAGGCGGGGGCAATCAGGCCAGCAATGAGGGCGAGGGTCAGGACGACTTCGTGTTCGAGTTGAGCCGCGAAGAGTTCATGCAGTATTTCTTCGACGACCTCGAACTCCCACGTCTCGTCAAAACCCATCTGATGGCCGTGCCTACGTGGAAAAGCATCCGCGCCGGCTGGGCGGCCGAAGGCACGCCGAACAATATCGACGTGGTCCGTTCGCTGCGCAGCGCGCTCGGCCGCCGTATTGCGCTGGGTGCGCCGCTCGTCAATCAGTTGCACGAGATGGAACGGCAACTCGAAGTGATGAAAGCCGATCCGGACGACCGTCGCGACGAAATCAAACTGCTCGAAGAGGAAATCCACCATTTGCGCGGGCGCATCTGGCGTATTCCGTTTATCGATCCGTTCGATCTGCGCTACGTGAATCGTGTGAAGCAACCCACGCCGTCCAGCCAGGCGGTGATGTTCTGTCTGATGGATGTGTCGGGTTCCATGGACGAACAGCGCAAGGATCTCGCCAAGCGCTTTTTCATCCTCCTGTATTTGTTCCTCAAGCGTAACTACGAAAAGATCGAAGTGGTGTTCATTCGTCACCACACCCGCGCCGAAGAGGTCGACGAAGACACGTTCTTTCATTCGACGGAAAGCGGCGGCACGGTGGTCTCGAGCGCGCTGGAGCTGATGCAGAAGGTGATGGACGAGCGCTATTCGCCGACTGAATGGAATATTTACGGCGCTCAGGCTTCGGACGGCGACAATTGGACCGACGATTCGCCCAAATGCCGCAAGATACTTTCGGATGACATCCTGGAGAAGGTGCGCTATTTTGCATATATCCAGGTCACGCCGGAAGAGCAGAACTTGTGGCTCGAATATGCGCAGTTGGCACTGAGCCAGCCGCACATGGCGATGAAGAAGGTCGAAACCGCGGCAGACATTTATCCGGTGTTTCGGGAGTTGTTTGAAAAGCAGGTGGCGTCTTCATGACAAAACACCTGCACAACGAAGCGCGCGGCTATCAGCCGGAGCGTGGGAAAGGCGTGCCGCAGCGTCAGTCGGGGCATGCCGAGGCGAAGGCGGACGATACGGGAGCCGCCGCAGCCGGAGCAGTCGACACCGCTGCAGCACGGGGACACACCGGAACGCCCACAGAGGGGCAAAGGGAAGTCCGTATGAACGTAGCCGATAGACGGCCTTTGCCGTGCCCGTCCGACTGGACCTTCGAATTGATCGAAGAGTACGACTCGCATATTGCCCGTGTTGCAGAGCAATATGAACTCGACGTGTATCCGATCCAGCTCGAACTCATCAGCGCCGAACAGATGATGGACGCGTACGCGTCCGTCGGCATGCCGGTGAACTACCGTCACTGGTCGTTCGGCAAACACTTTCTCTCAACCGAAAAAAGCTACCGTCGTGGGCAGATGGGGCTGGCGTATGAGATCGTCATCAATTCGAACCCTTGCATCGCGTATCTGATGGAAGAGAACACGATGACGATGCAGGCGCTCGTCATCGCGCACGCGGCCTATGGCCACAACTCGTTCTTCAAGGGCAACTATCTGTTCAAACTGTGGACGGATGCGCATGCGATCATCGATTACCTCGTCTACGCGAAGAATTACATCGCGGAGTGCGAAGAGCGCTTCGGGCTCGACCGGGTGGAGGAATTGCTCGATTCGTGCCACGCGTTGATGAATTACGGCGTGGACCGTTACAAGCGGCCGCAGAAACTTTCGCTGGAAAAGGAGTTCGCGGCGCGCCGCGAGCGTGAGGCTTATCTGCAATCGCAGGTCAATGAACTGTGGCGCACCTTGCCGACCCGGCATACGCCATTGCCGGAGGAAATCGAGGAGCGTTATCCGCCGGAGCCGCAGGAAAACCTGTTGTATTTCGCGGAGAAGAACGCACCCTTACTTGAGCCTTGGGAACGGGAAGTGATCCGCATCGTGCGCAAGGTCGGGCAGTATTTCTATCCGCAACGGCAAACCCAGGTGATGAACGAAGGTTGGGCGACGTTCTGGCACTACACCTTGCTCAACACGATGTATGCCCAGGGCAAGCTGGAAGACGGTTTCATGATGGAGTTTCTCCATTCGCACAGCAATGTGGTCTACCAGCCGCCGGTCACGAAACCGTACTACAGCGGGATCAATCCCTATGCGCTCGGTTTTTCGATGATGAGCGACATCCGCCGGATCTGCGAAGCGCCGACGGAGGAGGACCGCAAGTGGTTCCCGGAACTGGCCGGCAGCCCGTGGTTACCGGCGATGCACTACGCAATGCGTAACTTCAAGGACGAGAGTTTCGTCGCGCAGTATCTGTCGCCGCATCTGATCCGGGAAATGCGTCTGTTCTCGGTGCTGGATGACGATATGCGCGATGCGCTCGAAGTGTCCGCGATTCATGACGACAGTGGGTACCAGTATGTGCGTCAGGCGTTGTCGCGGCAGTACGACATGCATCATCGGGAGCCGAATATTCAGGTGTGGGCGGTGAATACACGTGGTGACCGGAGTCTGACGTTGCGGCATTTCATGAGCGACAACCGGCATCTGTCCGGAGATAGCGAAGAGGTGCTCAAGCACATGGCGCGGTTGTGGCAGTTTGACGTCTACCTGGAAAGCGTCGATGAGAACGGCACGGTGAGGAAGCGGTACGAGTGTAAGTATGTGCCGCCGGCGATCAGGGTTTGAGCCGGTTCTTTGAGTTGTCTAAAAGCCCCTGTCCGTGACGAACAGGGGCTTTTGTCATTCCGCGTCAATACATGGGGTCGTGCCAGTACGCGTACCTGACGCTGCCCGCTTTGCAATCCATAAACTACTCGTGTCGCGTCTGCGAACGAACACTGATGCGCGACGCTCACGAAGCCGGGTTCGAGGAACTCGCGACGAACCTCACGGCAGAGGTTCCCTAACAAATCCCCATTTCTTCCTTGCAATTCTGTAAAATTCGCGCACGCGCGCGATGGACGCCACTGCGGCACCTCGATGCGCGCGTTGTGAAGGCGGCGCCACGACCGCCATCTCCGTTTAAAAACAAGGAAAGACAACAGCATGACCGACCTATCCGATCAAACCGTGGCCACGGCTCACGACGCCCACGACACCCGGCGCCGCATCTTCGCGATCGTTGGCGCTTCATCGGGCAATCTAGTCGAGTGGTTCGACTTCTACGTGTACTCGTTCTGCGCGTTGTATTTCGCGCCGGCATTCTTCCCGAGCGGCAACACCACCACGCAGTTGCTCAACACCGCAGGCGTCTTTGCCGCGGGCTTCCTGATGCGACCGATCGGCGGCTGGTTCTTCGGCCGGCTCGCCGACAAGCACGGCCGCAAGACCGCGATGATGGTGTCGGTGTTCATGATGTGCGGCGGCTCGCTCGTGATCGCGGTGCTGCCCACTTACGCGCAGATCGGCGCGTTGGCGCCGGCTTTGCTACTGGTGGCGCGCCTGTTCCAGGGCTTGTCGGTGGGTGGTGAATATGGCACCAGCGCGACGTATATGAGTGAAGTCGCGCTTAAGGGCCGTCGCGGGTTCTTCGCGTCGTTCCAGTACGTCACGCTGATCGGCGGCCAGTTGTGCGCGTTGCTGGTGCTGGTGATCCTGCAACAAACGCTCTCCACCGAAGAACTGAAAGCATGGGGATGGCGCGTGCCGTTCGTGATCGGTGCGTTGGCGGCGCTGGTCGCGCTATATCTGCGTAAATCGCTCGAAGAAACGACCACGGCCGAAATGCGCCAACGCAAGGAAGCCGGCACGCTGCGCGGCTTGTGGTTGCACAAGGGCGCATTTGTGACGGTGCTCGGTTTCACGGCCGGCGGCTCGCTGATTTTCTATACGTTCACCACGTACATGCAGAAGTACCTGGTCAATACAGCCGGTATGCACGCCAAGACGGCCAGCAACGTGATGACCGCGGCGCTGTTCGTCTACATGGTAATGCAACCGGCGTTCGGCGCCTTGTCGGACCGTATCGGCCGCCGTCGTTCGATGCTGTTCTTCGGCTTCTTCGCGACCATCGGCACCGTGCCGCTGCTGCACGCATTGAAAGACGTGGCGAGCCCGTATGCGGCGTTTGGCCTCATCGTCGTGGCGCTGGCGATCGTCAGCTTCTATACCTCGATCAGTGGTCTGATCAAGGCCGAAATGTTCCCGCCGGAAGTGCGCGCGCTTGGCGTAGGTTTGTCGTATGCCGTGGCCAATGCGATCTTCGGCGGCTCGGCGGAATACGTCGCGCTGTGGCTGAAGTCGGTGGGTAACGAGTCGATGTTCTACTGGTATGTGACCGCGCTGTGCGCAATCGCCGGCATCGTGTCGCTGCGCATGCGCGATCCTTCGAAAGAAGGGTATCTGCGTCACGAGCCTTGAGCGTGAGCAATACGCTCGAACGGCGCCCTTAAGCGCGGCTTGAGGACGGCGGCCCGGGGCAACCCGGCCGCCGTTTTTTTATCTCATCGGCAAGCACGGCAAGCACGGCAAGCACGGCAAGCACGGTGCAGAGCGCACGCTCAAGCCACCACAATTTCCGTCCCCAACGCATGCAATAGATCGCGCAGCGTCTCGGCTTGCGCCATCTTCGCGTCGCTGCGCAAATGAATCTGCACGGCTCGCCCCGCAATCCCATCGACGGGATGCGCGAGCCATAACTCTACCGCGAGCCCCAATCCTTCCGGCTGATTGACGGCGACCGGTTCGATCACGCGCGGCTTGAAACAGGCACTGTCGGACATGGCGAATCACCTCGGATGATGACGGTACGAGATTCATCGTAATCAGCCGCGGGCTCAAGACCAACCGACAAATACGCGTTTGCTAATGAGCGGATGCTTAGCAGAAAACACGCTTATTACACGAGCATTTCTTGGTTCGGTGCGCGCCGCGCCGCTGCTAATGTGGCGCCCATGTGTGGCCATCGGTGCACCTTGCGGTTGTGACGATATCACCGGCACGCAACCGTTTCTGAAACATCGCATACGCATCGCACACAATCAGAAACGTCCACAGTTGCCTGAATCGCAGCACACAACCAGAAAGATCGGTAAGCTCTCCCCATCCGTACCAATCTACGTTAAGTCCGCGATGCCGATCATCGCTCGTAATTAGTCGTGGTCGCTCGCCTGAAGTCTCGCCGATTCTCGCTTGGCACCGGGGCAGTTCTCGGACGAAAAGGAGCGCAATATATGACTTGTTTGCCCGCTGATCAGATCGCTCAACAGCTTGCCTTTCTCGTGGAACTGGATAGGCTGAAATCGATTGTGCGACAATCTCCACTGATCAATCAGAGCCGAAAAGAAAACTCGGCGGAGCATTCCTGGCACTTGAGCATGTTTGCGCTGGTCCTCTCAGCGCACGCAAAGGATGTAGTAGACACCCTCCACGTCGTCAAACTTCTGCTCGTCCACGACATTGTTGAGATCGACGCCGGCGATCATCCGATACATTCTGTCAGCGGGCACGATGCGCTGATCGCAGAGGCTGAACAACAGGCCGCCGAGCGGATCTTTGGGCTACTGCCCCAACACCAGGGGCGCGAAATGCTCGAACTCTGGCGCGAGTTTGAGGCCGCGGAGACGCCCGAGGCGATCTTTGCAAAAGCACTGGATCGAATGCAGCCACTGTTGATCAATACACTGTCGAATGGTGGAACATGGACCGAGAACGGTGTCACACAACGGCAGGTTATGGAGCGGTACGGCTCCATAATCGCGCGTGGCTCACCGAGTCTGTGGGAAGTAGCAAGCGAGCGCGTTAGCCAATTTTTTGCTGCGGCTGCGAGCAGCTAGTGGGCGGCGGTCCCTGGCGGGTTCAATTGGTGGATACAATAATTTGCTGGAATCGTTCGGCGGGCGTCTCGTAGTCGAGCGTCTTTCGCGGCCGCTCATTTAATCGTCTTGCCACAGCGTTGAGTTTGGCGTGCCTACGCCCACCCTCAGCTAACCGGTTCCTCGAATGCCAAGGCCAGCGCCGTTCTCAGTCGAGTTGCGGCCGCTCGTGTGGAAGGGCGATTGACGCGCTCGCCGAAGACGCATCTCTTTACGCGACGACGCTCACTGCAGGGTCTGCTGCTGCAAAGGCGGCTTCCTTGTCAGCGGCGGGAGGATAAATCCACTCTTCGCAGATCGTTCGCTTGAGTGCCTTTGCCTCCCTGCCAACCATCCTGATCTGACGATCCCAGCCTTCCGTGAACACGGCTCCGTATGACCCCAGATCGAGACAGGTCACGTAAACCGGTTGGCGGTAGGGCAGCAGCGGCTTGCCAAGTAGTTCGGCCGCGACGTTGTGTCCGGCGATCCGGCCCATGGTCATGGCATGCTGGCACGACATCAGCGCGTGGTTGCCCTTGTCGTCGGTCGCGGCAAACGCCACATCGCCTGCGAGAAAAATATCCTTCCGGCCGGGCACACGAAGATCGTCGGTAGCATGCAGGCGGCCGAAGCGATCGCGTTCCCCGTCGATTTGCGCCGTCAACGGGTCCGCGCGCATGCCGGCTGTCCAGATCACAGTACTGGCTTCGATACGCTCGCCGGTGGTCGTAACGAGCCCCGTCTCGTCGATCGAACCGGCAACGGTGTTCAGCTTGCAAACGATACCCAATTCGCGAATCGCGTCCTCAATGATCGGCCGCGGACCTGGACCCAGATCCGGGCCGATGGAATCCGCCTGCTCGACGATGATCACCTCAATGGGCAGTTCACCACCCACGGCAGCGCGCACGCGATGCCCAAGTTCGGTGGCGATCTCCAGACCGGTAAATCCGCCGCCTACCACGACTACCGTGTTGCGTGCTTTCGTTTCTGGCTGATTAGCCAGTTTGGCAAAGTGCTTCTCGAGCAGGTCGGCTTCGTCGATCTGATCGATGCTGAACGCGTGCTCTTTCAGGCCCGGCACATTCGGTCGAAACAGTTTGCTGCCGCTCGCGAGAACAAGCTTGTCGTAAGTGAGCGTAAAGCTCTTGCCGTCGGGACGGATTGCATCGACGGCGCGATCGCCCGGATGAATACGTTCGACGCGCCCTTCAATAAATTTGACGCCGGTCGCCTCGAATAGCGGCAGGAGCGGCGCTTTCATCTTCAGCGGCGAATCTTCATGGAGCCGGGGACGCACATGCAGCAGCGGCTCGGGCGCGATAAGCGCAATTTCCACATCGCCGGCTGACTGGCCTTCTTTGTCGATCAGACGAGCTGCGCCAAGTGCGCTCCACATTCCGGCGAAGCCGGCGCCCACCACCAGGATTTTCTTGCTTGCAGTCATGATTCTTTCGGTTGAATTATTTGACACATGTCCAGGGGCATGCGCAGGAGAAGAAGCACCGTGCGCACAGCCAGTGAGACGATCCAGAAAGCGCGAGGTCATTGTCATGTGGCAACAGCCTGATTGCAGGGACAACGCCTCGTCCGTCTTCTGACTACGACTATACTTGTCGTAGTTAAAACGTGCAAGCGCTAATTCTGATGACGAGGTCGATGCCTGAGCGAACCTGGCTGCTTGCGACAACATGCAACATCAGGTAGAGTTTAATTGCGACTTAATGAGTCGTAGTTATGCGACGATCCCGATTTTTTCTGGGCGCGCGCCACGCGACCTCATACAGATTCGAGCGAACATGGACAAATTACAAAGCATCCGGCCTGAATGGGATCAGGCTGACGCCGAAGCTGCTGGATCGTTGAGCGACCATCGGAAAAGTTGAGGGTGCATTGTGCCTCTAGGCTCGCATTGAACCATCTGACGGTTGCAATTGGCGAGTATTAGGCGCTGTATCCGCTAGTGACGGCGCAATTATCGCTGGCGCAGGAGTTGCCCGTTCTGATCGGAGAGGGCTCCGGCGTATCACTTGTCGCTGTGTGACGGCTTCCCGATCGGCGGGCGATGCCAGGCCTCTATAACTACGCTTAAATAAGTCGTAGTTAAAATGATTGTACAGCGATGATGGGCATTTGCCAGTCGCCGGGCCTGTATCAAACGTGGGTTGTACTTGTCCAGTGCGGCGAACGGCCCGCAATGCAGCAGCGGTTCCGACCCCGCATTTTTTAGATAGTTGCCTGAAAGTGTTGCGTGAAAAAATCAAGGAGGCGGGATGTGCCGGTAACCCGGAAGCCATGCGTGGAGCGGGAGGTGGCGCCTCACGGCGAGGTTGCCAAAGTGATGATAAGTGCATCGGCCACGGGTCGATCGAAAGCCGTGTAGGCAGCTGTCACATCTGGAAATTGTGGTGAGACCAAGCGGGCCGCGCTTGTGTGGGCGCCCGCTATTCCTTAAAATCCGGTAACTTGGATTAAATTGGTCGGAGATTTTTATGAGCCATGTCAGCTCAGGTGTCGAATATGCATTGCACTGTCTTTTGCACCTGACTGAAGTGCCGTCGGGTGTCGGCGAAGCGAGCGTGCGGGATCTGGCGGAGTTGCAAGGTCTGTCGGTCGATTATGTGGCAAAGCTTTTTACCAAATTGCACAAGGCGGGCCTGACGGTTGCAACGGAAGGTGCGCGTGGAGGCTTCAGACTCGCACGGTCGGCAAAGAAAATCAGCGTGCTGGATGTGATGGTCGCAGTGGATGGACCGAAGGCGCTGTTCGATTGCCGCGAAATCCGCGCAAACTGCGCGGTGTTCGGGGGGCGGCCGCCCCGGTGGTCGACGCAGGGCATCTGTTCCATTCACGCGGTGATGCTCGAAGCAGAGAAACGTATGACGGACGTATTGGCCGCGCAGACGTTGGCCGGGCTGGCAGAGAATGTCGCTGCAAAAGCGCCTCGTTCGTACCATACGGACATCGTTCACTGGATCGACGAGCGGTCAGCGAGTCGCCGGTTGGAGGCGGACTAGATTTCCGCTAAAACGCATTGCGCATGCGTCTCAGGGCGACCGTGCCGGTGGTGTTTTCCAGACTCTTAGACCTCTACGGCTTTGTCGGTAAGGATCAAAGGGCGAGCGAGCTCAAAATGAAAAGTCCGTGAACCCGTCTCCCAGCCTTTTTAACGGCTTCCACCATTGGCGCGTTTTACGAACTTCAACAGCTGAAGAACATAACTGCACCGGAGTCTTCTGGTGCAGCAGCACCCATTTCAGATCCACTGCGCTTGTGATGTTTATCCCAGTTCGCTTACCAGTTCAGGCACGACCATGAAGAGATCGCCCACCAGACCGTAATCGGCGACGCTGAAAATCGGCGCTTCCGGGTCCTTGTTGATCGCCACGATCACCTTCGAGTCCTTCATGCTGGCCAGATGCCGGATCGCACCGGAGATGCCGACGGCCACGTACAGTTGCGGCGCGACGATCTTGCCGGTCTGGCCGACCTGATAGTCGTTCGGCACGAAGCCCGCATCCACAGCCGCGCGCGATGCGCCCAGCGCCGCGTTGAGCTTGTCGGCCAGCGGCTCCAGAACCTTCGTGTAGTTTTCTCGCCGTTGCCGAGACCCCGGTCACCCGAGACGATGATCTTCGCCGAGGTCAGTTAGGCATTGTCGGGCGACTAACCGACTAACCGACTAACCGACTAACCGACTAACCACAAAGCCCCAGCGAAGTTTGCCCGGTGATCGGCCTCATGAACCAGCGGCGAAAGAATGGGCGATCGGGTCCAGCTACGCCTGCGTCAGATCAGTTCGGATCGATCGCTCACGAGGTCTGTGACGAGTTCCGTCACAGCGGCGACCGGCTCGGTGACGACAGCAGGCGCTGCTGCGACCACTGCAGCCACCGCCGCGCGCTGCCGCACGCCCACCGCCGCACGTGAGAGCATCAGCAGGTGGTAATAGAGCCGCATGCTGAAGCCATAGTTGTAGGCGAAGAGATGCGTGAGCGCGATCTTCAATCCGAGCACCGCCTGGTGATTCTTCGCATGAACCGACACGACGATCGGCGCGAGCCGGCGCAATGCCAGCTTGCGTGACGGTTCCAGTTGCGGCGACAGGTTCAGCGCCTTGACGAACGCATACGCGCTGACGGTGGCGGCGACCGCCGTGCCGCGCGTGCTATGCGAGATCGAGGTTGCCGTCTTCCGATACACCGACACGTATTCGTGCAGATAGAACACCTCGCGTGCCGCGAGACAGAGTTCGGTGCCGAACACGAAATCGCAGCACATGCCGTACTGATCCTTGTAACCGATCCGCTTGACGAGGTCCGCGTTGGCCATCCAGCCGTTGTTCGGGAACATCTGGACCAGCCCGGTTCTGCCTGGCAAAGGCTGCAAGCCTTCGGCGTCCTTCGTGCGGCGAAATGCGGTGTTCAGGCGCGTGCTCGCGTCGAAGTCGACTGCGCCGCTGTGATCCGCCTCGTACTGATCGGCGAACGCCACCTCCAGTTGCGGATGGAGCGCCCATAGCGACACGAGCTTTTCGACGCCGTCGGGGGTGAGCAGGTCGTCGTCGTGAATCAGCAGGATCTTGTCGCCGCGTGCACGCTCGAACAGGCTCGCGACATTGCGCGCCTGGCCGAGTGGCGGCTGGTTCATCGCGTAGCGGATGCGCGGCTCGTTCGCATAGCGCGTCGCCATCAACTCCTGCGTGCGCGCGTCCTTCGAATCGTCGCCGATCAAGATTTCCAGATTACCGTAGCTTTGCGCCAGGCAGGAGTCGATGCACTCGACGAGAAGATCAGGGCGATTGCACGTGGGCAGGCAAATAGAGACCGGCGGGGCAGGGGCAGGAGCAGTCGGGGCGGTAGAAGTGGTGGACATGGGCTTCGCCTTTCTTATCTGTTGAGGGGCGGCAGCCGGTTCGCTTGGCGCACACGTCGCTGCAAGCAGGAAAATAGTCCATTACACAAAAAAAATAATCGGTAATAAGTCGGAAAAAATGTCTTTTTTCTGAAAGGGCTCCGAAGGGGAAAAATTGTGCGACTTTGGTGCAAAAACGCAGCAAAGCCGCTTGTGGGCTGACGCTCAATATGTTTCAACTCACTGACGGTTCACCCTCTCCGGGTTTCTTGCCCGGCCGGTCCGCCGGCGACTGTTTGCGCCCCTCATCGTGGCGTTCGGGCAACTTGCTCTTTTCGTTGTCGTTGTGAATGGCAGGTTGAGGATGTTCCATGTCGGCCGGTTTGGTGGCTTTGCTTCCTTTTGTTTCACTCATGATGTGCTCCTGGTTCGAGAACACCTATGACGCAGCAAGGCGTGGACCCGAGGGTGCCTTTGCCACGTCTTGCCCTGCGGCGGGCAGGCGCCAAACGCGCGCTGGATGCACCCGCGCGGTGCCGAGCCGCTTCGCGCGAGTGCAAAATTCCGGCGCTTCGGCTGAGGCGCGACACTTCAAAAGCTTGAAACGCCGCGTCATGGGCGCTTCGCAACAACTGGCACAACACTCGCTTAAGAGAAAACCAGAGTAGAAGCGGCTAGCGAGCCGGCATGGAGATGCCGGTCATCGTGGGGCATTGCTCTTGGGGCGCATCGTGCGCCCACGTCGAAGCGATTCGGCGTTTGAACGGAACCGTCCGGTTCCGCCAACAAGGAGCGTGCGATGCAGTTGCCCCAAATTTTCATCCGGCTGTTGTGCGTCCTCGCTATTGCGCGAGGCGATCTGCGTTCGTCCGCGCGTGGCGCCGTTCGCACACGTCGCATGGGTCACGTCGAGCGCTCCTTATCGCATTGCCTTCTCACTATCCCAACTATCCCAACTATCCCCACGTTCACACGGAGTTCAGTCATGCGCGTTACGCGTTTTCTTTCCCGCATTGCCCGACTTGCCTTTGGTGGCCGCCCGCTTCGTTCTTCGTCTCGCTCCTCATTTCGCTCGCTAGTCGCACATGCTGCAAGCGCCGCAGCGCTGGCCGGTACCACGCTTGCCGCACCGTTGGCCCACGCCGACGATCACGTGACGCTGCTGACCAGTTGGTATGCGCAAGCCGAACACGGCGGTTTCTATCAGGCCGTCGCGACGGGCATCTACAAGAAGTACGGGCTGGACGTCACGATCAAGATGGGTGGTCCGCAAGTCAACGGCATGCAATTGCTCGCCGGAGGCCAGGCGGATTTCCTGATGGGCTACGACTTTCAGGTCCTCTCCAGCGTCGAAGCCGGCATTCCCGTGACGACGGTCGCCGCGGCGTTTCAGTTCGACCCGCAGGGCATGATGACCCACGCCGACGTGACGAGTCTCGCGGGGCTGAAGAACAAGACGATTCTGGTCGCGGGCTCAGGCCGCACGACCTGGTGGCCGTGGCTCAAAGCGAAGTATGGCTACACCGAGGCGCAGGCACGTCCGTACACCTTCAACCTGCAACCGTTCTTCGCCGATTCGAACGTGGCGATGCAGGCATATCCGTCGTCGGAAACGTTTCAGGCCGAGCAGGCGCACGCGAACGCGCACTTCTTCCTGTTCGCCGACGATGGCTATCCGCCGTACAACTCGACGATCGTGACGATGCGCGACACGATGAAGAACAAGCCGGACATGGTGGCGCGTTTCGTGAAGG
>NZ_DASRSY010000272.1:0-6474 GCF_035656215.1 Paraburkholderia sp. | reverse complement strand
CCATGCTGCTCTGTCCCGGGATGACTCAACCTAAAAGGCAATTCCTCTGACCCCGACTGCCGCTTTTTCCAGCACAGCGTCCGAGTCGCCGCAACAGAGTCAGGCTCTGCGGCAATCGCTCGGTCCCACGCGTCCGGCCCTGAGATCCGCTGTGCTCAAGGGTTGCGGCGTCGTCGCACTGCCGTTGATGCTATCCGCCTGTTCGTGGTCGTGGTTTGGTCTGAATAGTCCACCGCGCACCGCGGCCGCGCATTCAACCGGCTGGCTCAGCATCGCTCCCGCCCGCGATTTCGTCTACGTGCCGGCTCGCAACGGCCAGGTTTCACCGAACCGGATCGAAAATACGGCGATGACCGGCATTATTCTAAAAACCGATATCAGCGAGGCCGTGCGCAACGGCGTCGTCAGCAGCTTGCGGATCGCTGGGTTTCATCTCACCGGGGGCAGGAAGGTTCTGAGCGGCAGCATCGAGCAGTTCACGGTAGACGACTCGCGGTCGCCGGCATTCTGGACACTGAAAATGCGCTATGTCGTGACTGATATCACGACTCAGAATGTTGTGTTCTCAACCACCAAGACGGTCCGGCAAAAGTCGCCTAAATTCACCAGCAATACCATCGCCATCGAAGACACGGTAAGGCAGAGCGTCGATGCATTGATCAGCGACCCAGGCTTCGTTAAATCGGTGAATTAAGCGGACGGAATTGGCACGATCCGCCGATTCGCTACAATCGGGACATATCGGAAAAAGCAGAATCAAGGCGTCATTGCCGCTGCGCGTCTCGCGCGCCTGATTCGATGCCATCCCGTCCTCTTCTCCGTGCGAGCCGTCATGTCTATCACCGCCTGGCTGTTCTTCCTGCCCGCCTGCTTCGCGATCAACCTCGCGCCCGGCCCGAACAATCTTCTATCGATCAACGTCGCCGCGCGTCACGGCTTCATGACGGCGTTCGTCGGCGGCACCGGCCGCCTTGTCGCGTTCGCGGTGATGCTGGTGTTGGCGGCGACCGGCCTCGCCGTTGTGCTGCATGCATCCGAGTGGTTCTTTCTTGCGATCAAACTCGCCGGCGCTGCCTATCTGATCTGGCTTGCCATCCAGTTGTGGCGCAGTGACGCGCCGGCCATCGACACGACCCAGCAGGACGAGGCGTCGCTCTGGCGGATTGCGCGGCGGGAATGCCTCGTAGCGGCGGGCAATCCGAAGGCGATTCTGGTTTTCACTGCATTTTTGCCGCAATTCGTCGATATCGCCAAACCGATGCTGCCGCAGTTCGCCGTGCTCGGCGCGAGCTTTCTGGTACTCGAATGGGTGGCGATAGCGCTGTATTCCTGGGCTGGCATGCACCTTGGCAAGTGGCTGGTTCGCGCCAAGGTTCGCCGATGGTTCAATCGCTGCTGTGGGGCGTTTCTGGCGACGATCGGCGTGAGCTTTCTGCTGGTTCGGCGGACATAAACTACCTGCTCAAAGCAAAATATTAAGCTTCCCGAACGATCTCACCGATTACGCCTCGGTTTGCACCACCCCTCTCGCCCGTTGAAACCCGCAGGGCAACCGGCTGCTAGCGCATATATAAATGATAGCTAATGCATGGCTGCAGAAACTTTAACTATCAGTAATCGTCCCCCGCCTTTATGCTCGAAGAGTGACCCGCCGCCGCGGTAAGATGATATGCGGCATCGGGCAAGCGACTTCTCATCGTCACAGGGGCGGCATCATGAAGATCTGTATCTTCGGAGCAGGAGCGATTGGCGGTTTGATGGGCGTGCAACTGGCGCGTGCCGGCGCGGATGTGAGTTTCGTCGCGCGCGGCGCGCATCTCGCCGCGATGCGTGAACACGGCGCACGCCTGATCATGGATGGCGAAACGGTCAGCGCGCCGGTACGCTGTACGTCCGACCCACGTGAACTCGGCGTGCAGGACTTCGTGGTCATCACACTGAAGGCGCACTCGCTGCCCGGCGTGGTCGACGCGATGCAGCCGCTCCTCGGCAAGCACACAGCCATCGTCACGGGCGTCAACGGCATTCCCTATTGGTACTTTTACCAGCACGGCGGCAAATTCGCCGGCACGCGCCTCGCCAGCATCGACCCGGACGGCAGCCAATGGACGAAGCTCGGCCCCGAACGCGCGATCGGATGCGTGTTGTATCCCGCCGCGGAGATCGTCGAGCCGGGCGTCATCAAGCACGTGTACGGCAAAAAATTCCCGATCGGCGAGCCGAGCGGCGAACGCACGCCGCGCATTCAACAGTTGCACGAGATCATGCAAGCGGCGGGTTTCGATGCACCGATCCGCGACAATATTCGCGACGAAATCTGGCTCAAGCTGTGGGGAAATCTGTGCTTCAATCCGATCAGCGCATTGACCCACGCCACGCTCGACGTCCTCACCAGCGACCCCGGCACGCGTGCGGTGTCACGCACGATGATGCTCGAAGCCAAGCGAATAGCGGATCAGTTCGGCGTGCATTTTCGTGTCGATGTGGAAAAGCGCATTGACGGTGCGGGCGCGGTCGGCGCGCATAAGACCTCGACGCTGGTCGATCTGGAGAACCGCCGTCCGATGGAGATCGATCCGCTATTGACGGTAGTGCAGGAAATGGGCCGCCTCGTCGCGGAACCCACGCCGACTATCGACGTGGTGCTCGCACTGGTCAAGCTGCGCGAACGGATGGCATTACAGGGCGATTGAGCGCCCGCTCATACTGCGACGAACGTCTCACAAGCTTCCGTTCAGGAAAGAAAAGGATCGAACGCCACGCGCGTTCGATCCTTTTTTACATCGTTATTGATCGATTGCCAGCCACACCGCCTTCGGCTCGGTGAAGTTTTCAATCGCCACGTCGCCGTGTTCGCGACCAAAACCGGAATCGCCGGAACCGCCCCACGGCAGGCGCACATCGGTATAGCCGTAGGTATTGATCCATACGGTGCCCGCTCTCAGATCCCGCGCAACCCGATGCACACGGCCGATATCCGCGCTCCATACGCCGGCCGCGAGGCTATACAACGTGCCATTGGCGATACGGATCGCATCGGCTTCGTCGTTGAAACGGATCACGGTCGCCACCGGCCCGAAGATCTCCTCCTGCGAAATGCGCATTTCATGCTCGACGTTGGCGAACACCGTCGGCTCGACGAAGAAACCACGCTCACCCACACGCGCGCCGCCGGTCACGAGCGACGCCCCTTCGGACCGCCCTGTCTCGACATAGCCGAGCACGGTCTTCATCTGCGCGGCGGAGATAAGCGGTCCCATCGACGTTTCGCGCGCCGCCGGGTCGCCGACCTTGATCGCCTTCGCACGCGCCGCGAGACGTTCGACCACTTCGTCGTAGACATCGCGATGAGCCAGAATGCGCGAGCCTGCCGAACACACCTGGCCGGTATTGAAGAAGATGCCCGACGCCGCGGCTCGCACCGCATTGTCGAGATTCGCATCCGGGAAGATCAGGTTCGCCGACTTGCCGCCGAGCTCCAGTGTGACGCGCTTGAAGTTGCCGGCCGCGCCCTGCAGAATGCCGCGCCCCACAGAAGGCGAACCCGTGAAAGTCACTTTGTCGATACCGGGATGCGCCACCAGCGCATCGCCCACCACCCGCCCCTTACCGGTGACGATATTCAGTACACCCGGAGGCACGCCCGCTTCGAGCGCGAGTTCGCCGATGCGCAACGCAGTCAGCGGCGTAATCTCCGCGGGCTTGACGATCAGCGTGCAACCGCACGCCAGCGCGGGTGCAATTTTCCACATGCCGATCATCAGCGGGAAATTCCACGGCACGATTGCGGCGACCACCCCGACCGGCTCACGCAACGTGTACGTCAACGCGTCGGGACGCACCGGCACCACCTGCCCATTGATCTTGTCGCACCAGCCTGCGTAGTATTCGAGCGTATCGATCGCTGCAGGAATATCCTGGCGCATCACCGAGGAAATCGGCTTACCGGCGTCGAGACTTTCGAGCGCGGCGAGTTCTTCCAGGTTCTCGCGCATCAAGCCGGCCAGACGCATCAGGATGCGGCCTCGCTCGGCTGCCCGGATCGCATTCCACACTTTCAATGCGGCACGCGCCGCATGTACCGCGGTATCAACATCGGCAGCGCTGCCTTGTGCCACCAGCGCAATCGGCTCTTCGGTCGCCGGGTTGATGTCGATGGAATATTCGCCGGTGCCGGGCGGCAAACGCTTGCCGTCGATCAGCAGATCATGGCGCCTGAGGTCGGTGTCAGTTTCCATCATGAAACTCCTTGTAGGGCATGTTGCATGGATTGATTTGCAACGGATCGGCCAAGGCGGCAAACTGCGCCCATGCTGCTGCGGCGTTGGGTCTGAGGGAGCGGTTACGGCGATGCACGAGCAGCGTCGTCAGATTCATTTCGGGAAAGAGCGGTCGGCTGACCAGTGACGCATCGCACGTGGGCCAATGACCATCGACAGGTAAAACGCCGATGCCGATACCCAGCTCGACCATACGCAACACCGCCGCGACGTGTCCAAGTTCCTGCGCCGGCCGTCGCTTCAGGCCGTGCGCGCTGAAGGCAAGCTCGAGCGCCGCGCGCATGCCCGCATCGGCATTCAGCGTGACGAGCGCGCATTCCTGCAACGCGCTCCATGCAACGCCGGTTTGCCGCGCCAGCGGATGCGCAGAGGGCATCACTACATGCAGTGGCGTCGTGAACACCACCTGCGCGTGCAACTGATCGCTGACCAGGGGCTCGGCCACCGAAACCACGCCGAAGTCCACTTCCCCCTGTTCGACGCTCGCGAGCACGCCGCTTTGCGGTTGATCCTTGACGGACACGATCAGCTCGGGAAACACCGACGCGCAACGAGCCAGCCCCCGAGCCACCCAACTCGACGACAACACGGGATTACTCGCCAGCACGACCACGCCGGTGTGTCCGTCGAAAGCGGCACGCTCCTCGCGCAGCGTCAATTCGATTTCATCGAGCAGGCGGCCGATTCTGCGCTCCAGACTCGCGCCCGCATGAGTTAGTTCTACCTGGCGGGTGGTGCGGTCGAACAGTTTCAATTCGACCGCGTCTTCAAGTTCGCGCACGCAACGGCTCACCGCCGACTGCGTCAGATCGAACTCGCGCGCCGCGCGCGTAAAGCTCCGTTCACGCGCAACGGCGACGAACACCTTGAGTTGCTGCAACGAAACATTCATGACGTAACGGCCGGGTGTGTGCTCCTCAACCTATTCCCCTGATTGCTCAGGCCAGTGGCTAAGCCGCGAGGACTTGCTGCCGGCCACAGCCAGCACGCCCTGGGGCTCGTTGTGCGATTCGATCCAGCGCGAACGCATTGGCGCGAGAATGAATTTCGCCGAGATGCCCGCGGCGATCGTGACGACAGCCGAGACGATAAAGACGAGAGTCCAGCCGCCGCTGGCCGACAGTACCGAGGCAATCGGCACCAGCAGCGACGCCGTGCCCTTCGCGGTGTAAAGCGTACCCGCATTGGCCGCCGCATATTTGCTGCCGAAGGTATCGGCACAAATTGCTGGGAAGATCGAAAAAATTTCGCCCCAGAACAGGAAGATCAACGCGGCGAACGTCATGAACGCATACGGGTTGCTGCCGTACTGCATCAGCCCGAGCAGTGCGAGGCCCTCGCCGATAAAGATCACGAACATCGTGTTTTCGCGGCCGAGTTTGTCGGAGATGAACCCGCATAGCGGACGGGTAAAGCCGTTGCAGATATTGTCGATAGAGAGCGTGGCCGTAAGCAGCGGCAGGGTCATGCCGAAGATCGTCATCGGGATGCGTGCGAGCCCCCAGTCTTTCGCGATCGGACCGATTTGCGCGGTCGCCATCAGGCCACCCGCTGCCACCGCGACAAAGGACACGTAGATCACCCAGAACACAGGTGTCTTGATCATCTGACCCGGCGTGTAATCGACCTTGGTGACCGCGAACTTCCTCTTCGGGGCGGCTTGATGTTGCAAGTTCGGTTTCTTCAACAGCAACGCGAGCGCGAGTATGCAAACGCCCTGCAGAATGCCGAACACAAAGAAGGTGTGTTCGTAGCCCGAGCGCGTGATCATATTGGCGATTGGAATGACGGTGACGGCCGCGCCGGCGCCAAAACCTGCCGCAGTCAGGCCGGCTGCAAGACCGCGACGATCCGGAAACCACTTCAACGCATTGCCGACACACGTACCGTACACACCGCCTGCGCCGATCCCGGCAATGACCGCTGACACATACAGCATCGGCAACGTCGTCGCATACGAATTGATGACCCACGCGAGACCGGCGCAGACCGCACCGCCGGCAACCACCGGGCGCGGTCCAAACTTGTCGACCAGCCAGCCCTCCACCGGCACGAGCCAGGTTTCAGTGAGGATGAAAATAGCGAAGGCGAGCTGAATGGATGCTTCACCCCAGTGATGCCGCGCGTTCATCGGCGTGACGAACAACGTCCATGCATATTGCAGATTGGCCACCAACGACATGCACATCATGCC
>NZ_DASRSY010000271.1:0-24397 GCF_035656215.1 Paraburkholderia sp. | reverse complement strand
AAACGGCGGGACGAACCCGCCGCTCACACTACAGGAGACAAAAAATTACTGTTATCGGGCAGTCGCGACGCTATCGATCGCCTCGCGCACTTCAGCAATGAAGCGCGTGAGCGTCTCAGCGGCGGCTTCGGGGGCCGCTTGTTCGAGCAATTGCACGATACGGCTGCCGATCACGACGGCATCGGAAACTTCCGCCACCGAACGCGCCGTTTGCGCATCACGGATGCCGAAACCGACGCCCACCGGCAGGGGTACGCGCGACTTGATGGCCGGGATTTTACTCGCGATGCTGGAAACGTCCAGATTTGCCGCGCCGGTTACCCCTTTCAACGACACATAATAGACGTAGCCGCTGGCGATTTTGCCAACTTCTGCGATGCGTTCGTCCGTGGAGGTGGGCGCAAGCAAAAAGATCGGATCGATGCCAGCAGATCGCATCTGTTCAGCGAAGTTAGTGCACTCTTCCGGTGGATAGTCGACAACTAGCACACCGTCTACCCCTGCTTCCTTCGCAGCCTTGGCAAACGCTTCGGTGCCCATGCGTTCGATCGGATTGGCATAGCCCATCAGCACCACCGGCGTCTTGTCGTCAGTTTCGCGGAAGCGCTTCACATCGGCCAGCACGTGGCGCAGCGACACGCCATGCGCCAGCGCGCGTTCGGACGACTGCTGGATCACCGGGCCGTCGGCCATCGGGTCGGAAAACGGTACGCCAAGTTCGATCACATCGGCGCCCCCGGCGGCGAGCGCATGCATGAATTCGACCGTGCGCGCCGGGTCCGGGTCGCCGGCCGTCATGAACGGAATCAGGCCTTTCTTACCCTGGGCGGACAACGCGGCAAACGTGTTCTTGATACGGGACATGGAATATTCTCGGATTTTTAAGCTACTGCGCGCTTACTGCGCCTCGGTTTGCTGCTCAGCCTTGGCCGCATTCTTGCGGGTTTTGCGAGCGACAGTGGGCGCCGACGCGGCCGCGCTCACGCGTTCGCGCGCTATTGCGCAGTAACTTTCATTGATCTCATAGCCGACGAATTCGCGCTGCTGCCGGGCGCAAGCGACTGCGGTGGTGCCGCTGCCCATGAACGGGTCGAGCACGCGCCCGCCCTTCGGACAACTTGCCAGCACCATCCGCTCGACGATTTCCAGAGGCTTCTGGGTCGGATGATC
Organism: Paraburkholderia sp.; assembly: GCF_035656215.1. Lineage (GTDB taxonomy): Bacteria > Pseudomonadota > Gammaproteobacteria > Burkholderiales > Burkholderiaceae > Paraburkholderia. The sequence continues at coordinate 23,227 of NZ_DASRSY010000271.1, read as the reverse complement.
GACGCGTTCGGCGTGTTGCCGATGCAACCGAGATACCGACCAGACGTCCTTCGGATTATAGCCAAGCTCCAACCACTTGCTGCCTTCGAACAATTTACGCGAACGCGCCTTCTTCGTGACGGCATCGTACGGGATGCGGACGGGATCGAGGTCGAAAAAATAATCTTTCGACACCGCGAAAAAGCCGATGTTGTCGTGCACCGAGGTGAAACGGCGCACCGTTCCGCCCATGCTCGGCACACGCCGGTCCCAGATGATTTCGTTGATCATCGTGAGTTTTGTCTTCAGGAAGCTGAAGATTTCCGGTGCGTACTGCCACGTGCAGAAGATATAGAGCGAACCCGACGGTTTGAGCTTCGGAATAGCCAGTTCGAGCCAGCCACGTGTCCAGGCGAGGAAATCCTCGCCGGAGCGCATGTCGGAGTCGTTGCCATAATCCTTGCCGAGCCCATAAGGCGGATCGCAAAGGATCAGGTCGATCGACCCGTCGGGGATGTTCGCCACATCGGTCAGAAAATCGCGGTTCAACAGTCGGATACCGGCGGGCACCTGCGGCAATAACGGTGCAGGTGCCTCGGCCGCCGCGACCTCGGCGGCCAGGGTGGTTTCAAGCGCCGGTTGCGGCTCGTCGAACTCGTCGCGCATCGTCGCGGCGCTCAGAACTGAATGCCCGATCGCTCAGCGACCGTATGCATGTCCTTGTCGCCGCGGCCCGACAGATTGACCAGAAGGACCTTGTCCTTCGGCAACGTCGGCGCGAGCTTCGCGGCATAGGCCAGCGCGTGGCTGGATTCCAGCGCCGGAATAATGCCTTCGATACGGCAGCAATCGTGGAAGCCCTTCAGCGCTTCTTCGTCGGTGATGCTGACATATTGCGCACGATTGCTGTCTTTTAGCCACGCGTGCTCAGGGCCGACGCCCGGATAGTCCAGACCGGCCGAGATCGAATGTGTTTCGATGATCTGACCGTTCTCGTCTTGCAGAAGATAGGTGCGGTTACCATGCAGCACACCCGGCGTGCCGGCGATCAGCGAGGCTGCGTGCCGGCCGGTTTCGATCCCGTCGCCCGCTGGCTCGACGCCGATCAGTTGCACCGAAGCGTCGTCAATGTACGGGTAAAAGATACCCATCGCGTTCGAACCACCGCCAACGCACGCAATCACGGCGTCGGGTTGGCGACCGACCAGTTCGGGCATCTGCACCTTGCACTCGTCGCCGATCACGCGCTGGAAATCGCGCACCATCATCGGATACGGATGCGGTCCGGCCACCGTGCCGATGATGTAGAACGTGTTTTCGACGTTGGTCACCCAGTCGCGCATCGCTTCATTGAGCGCGTCCTTAAGCGTGCGCGAACCAGACGCCACGGGCACGACGGTCGCGCCGAGCAGCTTCATCCGGTACACGTTGGCAGCCTGGCGGCGCACGTCCTCCTCGCCCATGTAGACCACGCATTCCATGCCGAAGCGCGCCGCAATGGTCGCGGTCGCCACGCCATGCTGGCCCGCGCCAGTTTCGGCGATCACGCGCGGTTTGCCCATGCGCTTGGCGAGCAGTGCCTGGCCGATCACGTTATTGATCTTGTGAGCGCCGGTGTGATTCAGGTCTTCGCGCTTGAGGAAAATCTGCGCGCCGCCGAGCATTTCGCTCCAGCGCTGTGCGTGATAAATCGGGGACGGACGACCCACGAAATGCTTCAGTTCGCGCTCGTATTCGGCGACGAATTCCGGGTCTTTCTGATATTTCTCGTACGCGGCACGCAGCTCGTCGAGTGCGTGAACCAGCGTTTCAGCGACGAACACGCCGCCATATGGGCCGAAATGGCCTCTTTCGTCAGGCAAGTTATACATGGTGATCACTCTTCTCAGTGTGGCGCGCGGTTTTCATAAGATGAAACCCCGTCGCCTGAATCATTCGGCGTCCGCTGCGCGCACCGCGCGTACGAACGCCGCCATCCGGGCGTGATCTTTCACGCCCCGGGCGCCCGGCACTTCGATGCCGCTCGAGACATCGACCGCGTACGGGCGCACGCGATGGATCGCATCACTGACGTTTTGCGCGTTCAACCCACCACTCAAAACGGCCCGACGCGCGAGCTCTGCTGGAATAAGTGACCAATCGAAAACCTTCCCGCCGCCGCCATAGCCCTCGACATGGGTGTCGAACAGAAGGCCGCTGGCTGCTGAATAGTTAAGCGCTGATTTTACCAAATCTGCCGGTTGAGTATCCGCCGCGATTCGCAACGCGCGCAACCAAGGCAAACCCGCAACCCCAGCAAGGGTTTCGCACTGCTCCGGGGTTTCGTCACCATGAAATTGCAGCAGCGTGAGCCCGACATTGCTGACGACTTCGCGGATCCAGTCCGGCGTAGCGTTGACGAACAAACCGACTACCGACACAAACGGCGGCACGTCATGCACCAGCTCGACGGCCTGCGCAACGCTCACCGAGCGCGCGCTCGGCGGATAGAACACGAGGCCGATCGCGTCGGCGCCGAGGTCGATCGCTTGCGTCAGGTCTTCCGGCTTCGAGAGGCCGCACAGTTTGATACGCGTGCGATGCGGCGTGGCTTGCTGTTGCGCGCCGGCGGTAGCTCCGGACGCCAGATTTTCAGTTGATTTCATGTTTGCGCTTGCTCGGTCCATACGGTACTCCACGGCACACTGCCGGTCTGCGGCGCGGGCACGGCGAAGTGCTCAGGATAGCCCACCTGCGCCAGGTACAGGCCGTCAGGCATGAAAGTCGGCGCGGCACAGTCGCGATCGCGGCTGGCGAGAACCTCGGCCATCCACTCGGCCGGATGGCGTCCGCGGCCGATATCGACGAGACAGCCCATCAGGTTGCGCACCATATGGTGCAGGAACGCGTTCGCCCGAAAGCGGAAATGAACGAAGTCGCCCTGTTGCCGAATGTCAATCTGATACAGATGCTTGACCGGCGTTTTCGCCTGGCATTGCGACGAACGGAACGCCGAAAAATCGTGCTCGCCGATCAGGTTGGCGGCGGCGGTCCGCATGGCGTCGCCGTCGAGCGGTGTGTGTATCCAGCCGGCCCGCGTAGCCTGCATCGGCGAGCGGAACGGATGGACGTACAGGACGTAGTAATAGGTCCGCTCGAACGCCGAAAAGCGCGCGTGGAACGCGTCGGGCATCGGCTTGGCCCACTGCACGGCGATCGTCTTCGGCAGAAAGGCGTTGGTGCCGCGGATCCACGAAAAGTCCGTGCGGTCGAGTTCAGTGTCGAAGTGCACGACCTGGCCGAGGCCGTGCACGCCCGTATCCGTACGACCCGCCACAACGGTCTGCACGGGCATTTGCGCGAACTCGCGCAACGCCCGTTCGAGCTCGTCCTGTACGGTCTTGCGGTGCAGCTGCGACTGCCAGCCGCAGAATGCCGAGCCGTCGTACTGGACGCCTAGCGCAATACGCTTCACGACAATGGCGCGAGCGTCGAGAGCAGCGCGCGGGCGTCGGTACGCGTGGCCGGATCGTTCGCTTCGATCACTTCGTTGATGAGCGTGCGCGCGCCGGACAGATCGCCGAGGTCGATATATTCGGCGGCCAGATCGAGCTTGTTGCGGGCGATGCGGGCGAGATCGGCCTGCGTAAAGGCGGGCAACGGCTGAGCCGGGCTCGGCGGCAACTCGAGGTCGAAATCGAGCTTCAGCGCACCGAAACCGGCCGCGCCCAGGCCCGCAACGGCTGCATGGCCTGCGGTGCCGGCGGCGATTTCATCGGCGATGTGCGGGGTGTTATCCGGATCGTGCGGCGTCACGGCTTGCTGCGCTGCGGTTTCCGGGGATGCAACCGGCTGTGCCGCCAGCGACTCGGGTGTGCTCACCGCTGCGTCGGTCGATTCGACGCGCGGCGGCAATGGCATGTTGAGACTGCTGAATGCATCGACGGCGTCGCGTGGGAACCCGGTCGGGACGGACGGCGCGGGCTGATTCTGCGCGACGGGTGCCGGTTCGACATTCGGTGCGCCATCGGGCGTCGCGGTTTCGACTTGCTGATGTGGCTGCGGTTGCGGTTGCAGCTCATAGGACGGCCGATGCGTCGGTTCGACGTGGGTCGCGTCCTGTTGGGCCGTGGGCACTGCCGGCACGGATGTATCCGGCACCGGATGCGTCGGCGTGTCGCCGTGCGGCTGCCCGAACGGCGACGTCGGAGATGGCTCAACTTGCTGTTGCGCGAAATCGATGACCGGTGGCGGGGTATCGAGATGATTCTGCGGCTCAACAAACGGCTCATTCGTCGCCGCTGCCGACGGCGCGGCCGGCGCGCTCGATGCCGGTTCGTCGTCCCATTGCAGGCGGTGCGGAGGCACCTCTTGCTGGAAGGTCTCGCTGACCGGTTCAAGCGACGTCAGCGGCAAAGCTTCAGCACCGAGTTCCGCGGCGGCTGCAAGGCTCGCAGCGGTGGTCGCTCCGTCGAGATTTTCGTGATGGGCTGCAGGAAGCGGTTCGGACGTGAAACCGCCTTGGGCGGTGGGCACGACGTCAGGGCTCGGCTGCTCAGGTTCAATGGATGCGGCGGGCGCTGGGTGGCTTTCCTGCCACGCGTGCTGGGAAGTGCTGGGGTCCTGTGCGGGTAAGCCTGTGTATGGGTGATGGGCTGCCACTTCGTGTTCTGCTGCGGCTTGTTCTGCTGGTTCGTGTCCTGCCGCGGCTTGCTCTGCTGCTGCACGCTCCGCAGCGGCATGGTCCGCCCCCGCGTGTTCGGTTGCTGCGCCCTCTGCACTTTCGTTCTCTGCTGCCTCACGCGCGGCCGCTTCCCGCTCAGCCGCCGCGCGAATTTCCGCTTCGCGCTCCGCTGCCACGCGCTCAGCCGTTTCCCGTGCCGCTGCTTCACGCTCTTCGGTCTCGCGGTCAGTCGCCGCCAGCGCCGCTGCATGCTGCGCTGCCGCTTCATCGCTCGCGTCCGACACATCCCGGGCCGGCACCTGTTCGGGCGTCGAAACGACATCTTGCTGCGTCCCAGCCGCTCGCGCCGAAGCCGCCGCTGCGTCCTCCGCCAGTGAGCCTCCAGCCGCGGCAACACCGGCGCGCTTACGTCGACGCAGACGCAAAGCCGCCAGCAACACGACCAATGCCGCGCCGATCGCCGCTGCCACGCTCAAATTCGTCTGCGAGATGCCGACGTCGTTCGACGTGGAAATTGCGGCGCCACCATGACCGGAAACGGCCGCCGCAGACGAAACGCCAGCAGCCGGCTGTGCACCGTTCGTCAAAGGAGTGCCCGTCACGGCGGGCGCACCGCCGATGCCATGTTTCTGCAACTCCATCAGCACGCGGTTTTTCAGCGCAAGCAATTGCTGCAAGCTGGACACCTGGGCACGCGGTTGCGATGCCGGCTGTGCAGTGGCCGTCACGGGAGCAGATGCTGTGACAGGCGCCGACGCATCTTCCGCAGGCTCGCTGGCCGAGGGCTGGATCGCGCCCGACCAGACATGTGCACCGCTGACCGGCAACGCGCCTGAAGCCTGTGAGCCCGCTACGGGCGCCGCCGCAATCGCGCCGGCCGCTGTCGAGCTACCCGGCGTCGCCGGGCTTGCTTCAGCGGTCGAACTGGCCGTCCCTGACACCGCAGGCGTGGCCGGGGCTACAGCGCGAGCCGCAGCGCTTGCCGCGCTCGCTGCCGCGGCATTGACCTGCGCCACGCCGCTCGCGACGCCAACCGCAGCACCGACTGCCGCCGCGTTCGGCGCGGAAGCAGGCGTGGCCGTAGCCGTAGCCGTAGCCGTAGCGACCGACGATGCGGCAGATGCAGACCCCGCAACCGGCGCAGAAGCCGCCAGCGCGCCCGACGCATCCAGCGCCGGGATCGTCAACAGCGCGCCTATGCGCATCCGGCTCGGGTCATGGCTCATGAAGGCATTCGGATTCGCATCGAACAGCGCGCGCGAAGCGCGTGCGAGCGTTCCCCGATCGTGCGATTGCGTGACGGCAATTGCCACGTCGTTCAACGACTGTCCGGGCCGCACCGTATATTGACTCCCGGCGGCGTAAGAAACGGAGGCGCCCTCCGGCGCACTCGCGGCGTCGCCGGGCGCGGCCACCGCGCTACCAACGCCGACACCAGTCAGCGCGAACGCCAAGGCGGCCGCGGCCGTCAGCCGGCCCGTACCTTGATGCATAAACATAGCCCGAAGGGAAGAGAGTCGAAGGTTCATCGGGACTCCTGGCGCGTCAGCGCGCAGCCCTTTTTTGCGGTTGGAAAGAGACAAGATAATCGGAGCACACAATGAAAAAAGCGCCGCGCAAGCGCGACGCTTCTTGAATTTTCTACGCGTCGTGAGCGCGTAGTTTACTTTACTTGTCGAGCACAATGCGAAGCATGCGACGCAGCGGTTCTGCGGCGCCCCACAGCAGCTGATCGCCAACCGTGAAGGCCGACAGATATTCGCCGCCCATCGCCAGTTTACGCACACGGCCGACCGGCACGGTCAACGTGCCCGTCACCACGGCCGGGGACAGATCGCGCATGGACGCTTCGCGTTCGTTCGGCACGACCTTGACCCAGTCGTTGCCCGACGCAAGGATGCTGTTTACTTCGTCCAGCGGCACGTCCTTGTTCAGCTTGATGGTCAGCGCTTGCGAGTGGCAGCGCATTGCGCCGATGCGCACACAGAGACCATCTACGGGGATCGAACCCGGCGTGCCCATGGCCGGCTTGCCGAGGATCTTGTTGGTTTCCGCGCCGCCCTTCCACTCTTCCTTCGACATGCCGTTGCCGAGATCCTTGTCGATCCACGGAATCAGCGAGCCGGCGAGCGGCACGCCGAAGTTGTCGGTCGGCATACGGTCGCTGTTCATTGCGCTCAGCACGCGGCGGTCGATGTCGAGAATCGCCGACGACGGATCAGCCAGGTCTTCCTTGGCCGCACCGTACAGCGTGCCCATTTGCTGCAGTAGTTCGCGCATGTTCTGCGCGCCCGCGCCCGAAGCGGCCTGGTACGTCATGGCCGTCATCCAGTCGACGAGGTTTTCGCGGAACAGGCCGCCGAGTGCCATCAGCATCAGGCTGACCGTGCAGTTGCCGCCGATGAAATTCTTCTGGCCCTTGACCAGCGCGTTCTTGATCACGTCGAGGTTGACCGGATCGAGAATGATGACCGCGTCATCTTTCATACGCAGCGACGAGGCCGCGTCAATCCAGTAGCCGTTCCAGCCCGCTGCGCGCAGCTTCGGGAACACTTCGTTCGTGTAATCTCCGCCCTGGCACGAGATGATCGCTTCGCACTTCTTCAGGTCTCCAATGCTTGTCGCATCTTTGAGCTTGGTCTCGTTTTTGGCGAACGACGGCGCGTTGCCGCCCGCGTTGCTGGTGCTGAAAAACACCGGTTCGATCAAGTCGAAATCGCCTTCCTGCTGCATACGTTGCATCAGGACGCTGCCGACCATACCGCGCCAACCTACGAGACCTACGTTCATGACTTCATACCCTTCGAATGGAAACTTCCCCGCATCTTTGCCCGCAGTGACCGCGCGGGGAAGATGAGCGGGCACGACGGACGATCAGCGTTTCGTGATCGTTTTCGGGGTAATCGTTTTAATGAGCGCTTTGGTGGTAATGACGAACTCAACCACACGGGCCGTTTTGCCGTGGAGTGTCGAAATCGAGGAGATTTGAGCTGTGTGCGCCATCGCTACAATATACACGAAAACCGGAATCTGGCGACGTCATCAGCCGCCGCTATCGTCCGTATTACGCGCGAATCGGCCTGTTTCAAGGCCAATTCGCGTTTTAAAGGCCGTTTGACGACCTAACTACCGCCGTTACGACTTCCTGTTTCAAAGCGCCTTACAGCGCGGCGACCACCGCGTCGCCCATCGCCACAGTACCGACCTGCTTGCAACCCGGCGTCAGAATGTCGCCGGTGCGGAAACCCTGTTCCAGCACCTTCCTGACCGCGGTTTCGATGCGATCCGCCTGTTCCGCCTTGTTCAGCGAATAGCGCAGCATCATCGCGGCCGAGAGAATCGTTGCCAGCGGATTCGCCACGCCCTTGCCGGCGATGTCCGGCGCCGAACCGTGCGACGGCTCGTACAAGCCTTTGTTGTTCTTGTCGAGCGAGGCCGACGGCAGCATGCCGATCGAACCCGTCAGCATGGCGGCTTCGTCGGAGAGAATGTCGCCGAACATGTTGCCAGTCACGACCACGTCAAACGCCTTCGGTGCCTTCACCAACTGCATCGCGGCATTGTCGACGTACATGTGCGACAACTCGACGTCAGCGTATTCCTTCGACACGTCGATCATCACGTCACGCCAGAACTGCGACGTTTCGAGCACATTGGCCTTGTCCACGCTCGTGAGCTTCTTCTGGCGCTTTTGCGCGGCCTGAAACGCCACGTGCGCAATGCGGCGCACTTCGGGTTCCGAATAACGCATCGTGTCGAAGCCTTCCTTCGCGCCTTCGAACAGCCCATCCGGCGACGAACGCACGCCGCGCGGCGCGCCGAAGTAGATGTCACCGTTCAGTTCACGCACGATCAGGATGTCGAGGCCCGACACAATCTCTTCCTTCAACGACGAAGCGCCCGTCAGTTGCGGATAGCAGATCGCCGGACGGAAGTTCGCGAACAGCTGCAAGTGCTTGCGCAGACCGAGAATCGCCTGCTCCGGGCGCAGCGCGCGTTCAAGCGAGTCGTACTTCCAGTCGCCGACGGCGCCGAACAGGATCGCATCGGCTTCTTTCGCCAGTGCCAGCGTCGAATCGGGCAACGGATGACCCTTCGCTTCATAGCCCGCGCCGCCAACCGGCGCTTCTTCGAGTTCGAACTTTTCGCCGAGCACGTTCAGGACCTTGACGGCCTCTTTGACGATTTCGGGACCGATGCCGTCGCCCGGCAAGACTGCGATCTTCATGCGAATTCCTTGATGGTTTTCTTCGAGACTTGTGACTATGAATCAGCGAGCCGTAAGGCGCTCAGGCCTTCAGGCTTTTACCCGACGATACGGTGATTCAGCCAAGGCTGCTTCGTGATCCGTTCGGCTTCGAACTGGCGAATCTTGTCCGCGTGACGCAGCGTGAGGCCGATGTCGTCGAAGCCGTTCAGCAGGCAATACTTGCGGAAGCCCGCGACTTCGAACGGATACTCAGCGCCGCCGTCCGACGTACGCACGACTTGCGCTTCCAGATCGACGGTCAGCTTGAAGCCGTTGAACGCGTAGGTTTCGTTGAACAGGTGATCGACTTGCTGTTCGGTCAGCACGATCGGCAGCACACCGTTCTTGAAACAGTTGTTGTAGAAAATATCGGCGAAGCTCGGCGCAATGATCGCTCGGAAACCATACTGCTCCAGCGCCCACGGCGCATGCTCACGCGAACTGCCGCAACCGAAATTCTTGCGCGCCAACAGCACCGATGCGCCCTGATAGCGCGGCTGGTTCAGTACGAAATCCGGATTCAGCGGACGCTTCGAGTTGTCCTGACCCGGCTCGCCGTGGTCGAGGTAACGCCATTCGTCGAATGCGTTCGGACCGAAGCCCGTGCGCTTGATCGACTTCAGGAACTGCTTCGGAATGATCGCGTCCGTATCGACGTTTTCGCGATCGAGCGGCGCCACGACGCCGGTGTGTACGATGAATTTATCCATGACGCTTGCGCCTGTTTCAAGACCGGGCGATGCGCGTGACGGCCGGAAAGCCGCTCGCTACATTGCCGGCAAAAATCAAAAACCGCTTATTTGTCAGCGTGGTTGCTGATCGAATTGCCGAGGTGCGACATGTCCTCGCCGAATCCGTGCACCGTGTTGCAACCGGCCAGACCGAGCAGTAGCCCAGCCAGGGTACCGAGTGCGAAGCGGCGCAATAGAGTGGTGCGATTCATGTTCTTCATCATGCGAATTATCCAAGCTTGCGAATATCGACGAAATGCCCCTCGATAGCCGCAGCGGCAGCCATCGCGGGGCTCACGAGGTGGGTACGGCCACCGGCGCCCTGACGACCTTCGAAATTACGATTCGACGTGGACGCGCAACGCTCGCCCGGATCCAGCCGGTCGGCGTTCATCGCAAGACACATCGAGCAACCGGGCTCACGCCATTCGAAACCGGCATCGGTAAAGACCTTGTCGAGGCCTTCGCGTTCCGCTTGCGCCTTCACCAGACCCGAACCCGGCACTACCATGGCCAGACGGATGTTCGGCGCGACGCGGCGGCCGAGCTTCTTCACAACGTATGCCGCAGCACGAATGTCTTCAATGCGCGCGTTGGTGCACGACCCGATGAAGATTTTATCCGGCTTGATGGATTCGATCAGCGCATTCGGTTCGAGCGCCATGTATTTCAACGCGCGCTCCATTGCGTCACGCTTAACCGGGTCTTTTTCGCGTTCCGGATCCGGCACGCGGCCGTCCACGGCGGTGACCATTTCCGGCGACGTGCCCCACGTGACTTGCGGCACGATTTCCGCAGCGTTCAGCTCGACCACGCGATCGAATTGCGCGCTGTCGTCCGACTTGAACTGCTTCCAGTACTCGACCGCGTGATCCCATTCGACGCCTTGCGGCGAGAAGGGGCGACCCTTCAGATATTCGACGGTGGTGTCGTCCACGGCGACCATGCCGGCGCGCGCGCCGGCTTCGATCGCCATGTTGCAGACCGTCATGCGGCCTTCCATGGACAGCGCGCGAATCGTCGAACCGCCGAATTCGATCGCGTAGCCGGTGCCGCCTGCCGTGCCGATCTTGCCGATGATCGCGAGCACGATGTCTTTCGCGGTACAACCGCGCGGCAACGGGCCTTCGACCTTCACCAGCATGTTCTTGCTCTTTTTCTGCAAGAGCGTTTGCGTGGCCAGCACGTGCTCGACTTCCGACGTGCCGATGCCGTGCGCCAGCGCGCCGAACGCGCCGTGTGTGGACGTGTGCGAGTCGCCGCAGACGATGGTCATGCCCGGCAACGTAGCGCCCTGTTCCGGCCCGATGATGTGCACGATGCCCTGACGCAGGTCGTTCATCTTGAACTGCGTGATGCCGTAGGCGTCGCAGTTCGTATCCAGCGTATCGACTTGCAGTTTGGAGACCGGATCGGCGATGCCGTGACTGCGATCCGTGGTGGGGACGTTATGGTCCGACACCGCCAGATTCGCGCTGATACGCCACACCGGACGCTCAGCCAGCTTCAGGCCTTCAAACGCCTGAGGGCTGGTGACCTCGTGCAGCAGGTGACGGTCGATATAGAGAATCGTCGTGCCGTCTTCTTCCGTGTGGATCACGTGTGTGTTCCACAATTTATCGTAGAGAGTCTGTGCCATGGTATGCGGGTAGTAATGACTGCGGGCTGACTGTGTCGGTCGATTATGCCACGCAGAACCCCGCTTTGGGCCCTTCAATCACAGAGAAAACCGATAAAAAACAGGGAGTTGGGTGGTAGTGGCGATACCTGTATGGGCGTTACCCGGCACGGGATTGCGTGGCGTGCGCGATGCAACGCCGCGCATATTCGTGGGTTCGCGCGGCGTGGCGCTGCATGCGCCAACACGCGCGGCCATGCACATTCAGGCTCAGCGTTCGAGATCGAACCCCAGTTGGGCACGCCCCTGCGGCGTCAAATCGCTTTCCTGCGCACGGCCGATGAAGTCTGTTTCGAAGTGATCGGCCGGGAAATCCGGCGGACTCTCGCCACGCAGGAAGCTCGGCAGTTGGCGCTTCAGGTACGCCTCGTTTTTTGCGCACCACGGCGCCGACGAGATGTACATCACGTTGCTATAGCCGCTGCCGCGATGCGCGTCTTCCACGGAATGCACGACGTCGCTGTGCCAGAACACGGCGTCGCCCGCTTGCATGTGCGGGATCGGCGTGACCGCTTCGAGCAGCAGGTTGTGCCATTCAGGTTTGATCGACAGTGCACGCGCCGGCTGTGCGCCGCAGAGTTCGTCCTCAGGAACGTCGTCCTGCAAGGCGCGCAGGATCACGTAGGCCATGGCGTTGGCGATTGGGATCAATTGCAGCGTTCCATCGCCGGGGCCTTGCGGCGTCAGCGCGGTCCAGCCCTGGAAGGTGCGGAACATCGAACATACGGCTGGCGACGGAATCTCCTGCACATCGGGGCGGAAAGCGGCGTCGAACGGATCGTACGCGCGCCAGTTGCCCGACAGCACGTGCCGGTACACCTGCTGGAAATTCGGATCGAGCCAGCGCTCGACCGAGCCGCCGTCGACATGCGGTGACAAACCCAACGATTCCGAACCCGGCGGCCGGCGGCGGATACGGTCCGCGTACACCGGCACGCGCTCTGGATCGAAGTGCTGCTTCCCTTCGCTCTCCGACGTCCACAAACGATTGAGCAACACGCGCGTGTTCGTCAGTTGTTCGGACTGCCGCGCCTCCGTTTGCGGTTTCGACCAGTACACGCCATAGATCTGCGGCTTGCTCGATGAGAGATTGCCGAAGTACTTATCCTCCGCGCGGTGCGCGAGCTTATCGTCGAGGTTATTGCGCTCGACGTATTGCGCGATTTCATCGTTCCAGTCGCCGGCTTGCTGGCGAGTGAAAACCCCGCGCACCACGCATGCGCCGCGCATCTTGATCTGGGCGATCGTAGCTGGGTCGATGCCGCCGGAAACGATACTCGCGTAGTCGAATACGGGAATGGCTTCGCGTCCCTCCTCGCGGTCACGGCGGATGGCATCGACCTGCTGCCGGATCGCGTCTTCGACTTCGTTGAACACCTGCGCATAGTTCGGCAACGCGGCGCGCAGCGCGCGTTTCGTGGTGCGGATCGCTTCCGGAAGATTGTCGATTACGAGCGGCATGGCTTGTCTCCTTGCATCGGTTTTGTGTGGGGCTAAAGTGCATCCAGATTAGGGAGCTTTGGCGCCTGGCATGCATCTTTTTCGGCCAATTATCGATACAATTCTGACATTCGCCGTTTTTCCTTCCCGCGGCCAGGGGTGTGTAGCGTGAAACCTCAATACGAACGCGTCACCATCCCCGACGGCTGCTCGATCCGCGTCTACCATCGGCAGCTCGCGCAGATCCCGTTCGAGTGGCATCACCACCCCGAATATGAACTCACGCTGACGATGAATAGCCGTGGCCGGCGCTTCATCGGCGACCATATCGCCGATTACAACGGCGACGATCTCGTGCTGGTGCCGCCGGACATGCCGCACACGTGGGCGTCGACGGAGCCGATCGATGCGCGTGAACCGCAGGTGGCGATCGTGGTGTGGTTCAGTGGCGATTGGGCACGGCGGATGGCTGATTGCTGCCCGGAGTTTGCATCGTTGCGGACGTTACTCAGGTGCGAGCAATGCAACAGGGGCAACGCGCGCAGACGGGCGCCTTCGCGCCCGCTGTCACGCCGGGCGGCAGTGCGTCGGAAGCGGAGCGGCTAAATCGCGTGCTTGATCTGCTTGATCGGCGTTTCCAAGAACCGCTGCGCGTGGCCGAGTTATGCGAGGTGGCCAACCTCTCAGAGCGCTCGCTGCACCGCTACTTCGTGCGACATGTGGGCGAGAGCGTCGGACGCTATCTGAACCGGCTACGCATCGGCTATGCGACACGGCAGTTGACCGATACAGGCTGGCCGATCGCGCTGATCGCGACGAAAGCCGGTTTTCCAAATCTCGCCAATTTCAATCGACAATTCCTGTCGGCACGCGGCGTGACGCCTAGCGCATATCGGCGTTTTTTCGAAACACATGGGCACGCACCGAAGGACGCCACCGCCACGCCGGCCAACCTCGAAATACGGCCACCTTCGCTCGAGCGAGCCCGGCGACGCCAAGCACGCGCGCCCCAAAACAAAACGCCCCAACGGTGAACCCGTTGGGGCGTTTTCCATCAGCCAGATTCTGCGTTGATTCGTAGCGAACGAACCACTACAAACTACGCAGACTCAACCCGATCAACGTTGCGCAATCGGTTTCGCTTCACGTTGCGTATCACCGATAAACAGTTGACGCGGACGGCCAATCTTCTGTTCCGGATCGGCGATCATTTCGTTCCACTGCGCAATCCAGCCCACCGTACGCGCCATCGCGAAGATACACGTGAACATCGACGTCGGGATGCCCAGCGCGCGCTGAACGATACCCGAGTAGAAGTCGACGTTCGGGTACAGCTTGCGCGACACGAAGTATTCGTCTTCCAGCGCGATCTTTTCCAGTGCCATGGCCAGCTTGAACAGCGGGTCGTCGTGCAGACCCAGCTCTTCCAGCACTTCGTGGCAGGTTTCGCGCATCAGCTTCGCACGCGGATCGTAGTTCTTGTAGACGCGGTGACCAAAGCCCATCAGCTTCACGCCCGAGTTCTTGTCCTTCACCTGCTTGATGAACTCAGGAATGTTGTCGACCGAGCCGATTTCTTCCAGCATGTTCAGTGCGGCTTCGTTCGCACCACCGTGCGCCGGGCCCCACAGGCAAGCGATACCGGCCGCGATACATGCGAACGGGTTAGCGCCCGACGAACCGGCCAGACGAACCGTCGAGGTCGACGCATTCTGTTCGTGGTCTGCGTGCAGGATCAGGATACGATCCAGTGCGCGCACCAGCACGTCGTTGACCTTGTACTCTTCGCACGGGTTCGAGAACATCATGTGCATGAAGTTCGCGCTGTACGACAGGTCGTTCTTCGGGTACGCGAACGGCTGCCCGATGCTGTACTTGTACGCCATCGCCACCAGCGTCGGCAGCTTCGCGATCATGCGAATGGCCGACACGTCACGGTGACGCGGATTGTTGATGTCGAGCGAGTCGTGATAGAACGCCGACAGTGCACCGACCGCGGCAACCAGAATCGCCATCGGGTGTGCGTCACGGCGGAAGCCACGGAAGAAGAAGTGCATCTGCTCGTGCACCATCGTGTGCTTCGTGACGGTGTCGACGAATTCCTTCTCCTGCGCTGCGTTCGGCAGTTCGCCCTTCAGCAGCAGATAGCAGGTTTCGAGGAAGTCGGCGTTTTCCGCGAGGTTGTCGATCGGGTAGCCGCGATACAGCAGCTCGCCCTTGTCCCCGTCGATGTAGGTGATCGCCGAATTGCACGCCGCCGTCGACATGAAGCCCGGATCGTACGTGAACTTGCCGGTCTGGCCGTACAGTTTGCGGATGTCGATCACGTCCGGGCCGAGAGTGCCCTTGTAAATCGGCATTTCAACGCTCGGCGAATTGTCGCTGAACGATAGCGTGGCTTTAACATCTGACGGGGTCATAGCACATCCTCAATCGAAGTATGGAAACAGGGTTTCGATAATTTGCACGCCTGGAACAACGGACACGCGGCGAACAAGCGGCGCTCAAGCGTTGCGCAACAGCTCCAGCACCCGGATCACATCCGGGTCGGCAAGGTCGCCTTCCGGTTCCTTGCGGACCAGCAGCAAGTCCATCAGGTCGTTATCGCTCAGCTCGAGCAGGCGCGTGAGAGCGCCCACATCGGCATCGCTGAGGTCATGCTCATATCGGCTGAAAAAACGCTCAAAGATCAGATCGTTTTCCAGCATGCCGCGCCGCGCGCGCCAGCGAAGGCGCGCGCGGCGTAGGGGGTCGGACTGATGCGATGTTTCGGTGTTCATGTCAGTACGCGCCGGGCCGCTCCCAAGCGTACTGACCGCCCCCTCGGGGGGCAGCGAACGACAGGGAGCGTGGGGGTTGTTCATCCTAGACTGCGCGGCGAACCATCAATTCCTTGATCTTGCCAATCGCCTTGGTCGGGTTCAGGCCCTTCGGGCAAACGTCGACGCAATTCATGATCGTATGGCAACGGAACAGACGGTACGGATCTTCCAGGTTGTCGAGGCGTTCACCCGTCGCTTCATCACGGCTGTCCGCGATGAAACGATAGGCTTGCAACAGGCCAGCCGGGCCGACGAACTTATCCGGATTCCACCAGAAGCTCGGGCACGAGGTCGAGCAGCTAGCACACAGAATACATTCGTACAGGCCGTCGAGCTCGTCGCGTTCTTCCGGCGACTGCAGACGTTCCTTTTCCGGCGGCGGCGTATCGTTGATCAGGTACGGCTTGATCGAATGATACTGGTTGAAGAACTGCGTGAAGTCGCAGATCAGGTCGCGCACAACAGGCAGACCCGGCAGCGGACGCAGCACAATCTTTTGCGGCAGGTCGTTCATGTTCTGCAAGCAGGCCAGACCGTTCTTGCCGTTGATGTTCATCGCGTCCGAACCGCACACGCCTTCGCGGCACGAACGGCGGAACGACAAGGTTTCGTCGACTGCCTTCAGCTTCAGCAGCGCATCGAGCAGCATGCGTTCGTGCGAGTCGATTTCGATCTCGTACGTCTGCATGCGCGGCGCTGCATCCTTGTCCGGGTCGTAGCGGTAAATTTCAAATGTACGCTTAGCCATTTCTGAATTCCTTTGACTTGTGCCTTAGAAGGTTCGCGCTTTCGGCGGTACCGATTCGACGGTCAGCGGTTGCATGTGAACCGGCTTGTAGTCGAGGCGATCGCCTTCGCTGAACCACAGCGTATGGCGCAGCCAGTTTTCATCGTCGCGATGTTCGAAGTCGTTTTGCGCGTGCGCACCGCGGCTTTCCTTGCGCGCTTCGGCGGAAACCATCGTGGCGCGTGCCACTTCGATCAGGTTCTCCACTTCCAACGCTTCAACACGGGCGGTGTTGAACACCTTCGACTTGTCTTTCAGGTAGATGTTGTCGACACGGTCAGCCACTTCGCGAATTCGCTCCACGCCTTCGGCCAGCAGCTTCGACGTGCGGAACACGCCGGCATGCGCCTGCATCGTGGAACGGATTTCGGCCGCAACGGTTTGCGAGTATTCGCCCGATGTGGATTTGTCCAGCTTGTTCAGACGTGACAGTGAGAAATCGGCAGCGTCGGCCGGCAGCGGCTTGTGCTCCTTGATTTCCCTCACATGCTTGACGATGTGGTTGCCGGCCGCGCGGCCGAACACCACCAGGTCGAGCAGCGAGTTCGTGCCGAGACGGTTTGCGCCGTGCACCGACACGCACGAGCATTCGCCCACTGCGTAGAAACCGTTGACGACTTCTTCATGAGCCTTCGACGTGCCAACGACCTGGCCGTTGATGTTCGTCGGGATACCGCCCATTTGATAGTGAATGGTCGGCACAACCGGAATCGGCTCTTTAATGCAGTCGACGTTCGCGAACTTCATGGCGATTTCGCGGATCGACGGCAAACGCTTCATGATCGTCTCAGCGCCGATGTGCGACAGGTCGAGCAGCACGTGATCCTTGTTCGGACCCACGCCGCGGCCTTCCTTGATTTCCTGGTCCATCGAACGCGAAACGAAGTCGCGCGGCGCCAGATCCTTCAGGGTCGGCGCGTAGCGTTCCATGAAACGCTCGCCGTTCGAGTTACGCAGAATGCCGCCTTCGCCACGCACGCCTTCGGTAATCAGCACGCCCGCGCCGGCCACGCCGGTGGGGTGGAATTGCCAGAATTCCATGTCTTGCAGTGCGATGCCCGAACGTGCGGCCATGCCCAGGCCGTCACCGGTGTTGATGAACGCGTTCGTGGATGCCGCGAAGATCCGGCCCGCGCCGCCCGTAGCGAACAGCGTAGTCTTGCCTTCGAGGATATAAACGTCGCCGGTTTCCATTTCCAGCGCGGTCACGCCGAGCACGTCGCCGTCGGCGTCGCGGATCAGATCCAGCGCCATCCATTCGACGAAGAATTGCGTCTTGGCAGCAACGTTTTGCTGGTACAGCGTGTGCAGCAGGGCGTGACCGGTACGGTCAGCGGCCGCGCAAGCGCGTTGCACCGGCTTTTCGCCGTAGTTCGCGGTATGGCCGCCGAACGGGCGTTGGTAAATCGTGCCGTCCGCATTGCGGTCGAACGGCATACCCATGTGTTCCAGTTCGTAGACGGCGTTCGGTGCTTCACGGCACATGAACTCGATCGCGTCCTGGTCGCCGAGCCAGTCGGAACCCTTGATCGTGTCGTAGAAGTGATAGTGCCAATTGTCTTCGCTCATGTTGCCGAGCGATGCGCCGATGCCACCTTGGGCAGCGACCGTGTGCGAGCGCGTCGGGAACACCTTGGACAGCACGCAAACCGACAGACCGGCGCGCGCGAGTTGCAGCGAAGCGCGCATTCCCGAGCCGCCTGCGCCGACGATAACCACGTCAAATTTGCGACGCGGCAGAGAATTCTTGATTGCAGCCATTCTTTTACACTCTCCAGAGAATCTGCGCAGCGTAGCCCGCACATGCGAGCAGCCAGACGATCGTCAGCGCTTGAAGAAACAGGCGCGTGCCAACGGGCTTCACATAGTCCATCCAGATGTCGCGGATACCAACCCACGCGTGATAGAACAGCGACAGCAGCGTGACAAACGTGGCGAGCTTCATCCATTGCGTTGCAAAGATCGACGCCCAACCGTCATACGAGAAATCGCGCGCGCCGAAGAACCAGGCGAGCAGGATCACCGTGTAGACGGCCATGATGCAGGCGGTAATGCGCTGGGCAAGCCAGTCGCGCAGACCGTAATGTGCGCCGACGACGAGGCGCTTCGGACCGATTCGGTTATTAGCTGCCATTTTTTTAGAATGCTCCGAAGAGTTTGAGCGCAAAAGCAATCGTCAGAAGCGACGAAACGACCAGCACCACGATGGAGGTTTGCTTGCCCTTCTCTTTAGTCGTGAGGCCGTGGCTTGTGTCCATGAGCAGGTGACGCACGCCTGCGCAGAAGTGAAACAGGAAGGCCCACGCGAGAACGAGCGTGATGAGCTTGACGATGATGTTGGAGAGGAAGCCCTTGAAGACTTCGAAACTGAGTTCGGAAGTCAGGCTCTGATCGAAGAGGTACAGCAGGAACGGAAGAAAAACAAAAAGCAGCAACCCGCTTACGCGGTGCAAGATCGACACTCGCCCCGCTAGCGGTAGACGGTATGCCGTCAAAATCTGCCCGATACCGATGTTCCGGAATTCCGGCCTCGGTTTTTTTACGGCTTCAGCCATGCTAGACCCCTACTATGTAGTCACACTAATCCGCAATTTTAGCGCCTTTTTATATCGCGCTGCAGCGAAAACCACTACAGGTCCGTTACAGCGTGCGCGATAAAGGCGCCTTCAAACAGGCGCGCGTGTGGGACGCGGCGCCTTTTTTCGCCCCGATTCAGCTCAGATCGTTCTGATAGTAATACCCGGTTGTGACATACCAACCACGGCGCACCTCAACCGGCCGGTCACCATATGTATAGGACACGCGCTCGACCGAAAGCAGCGGAAAACCCGCCGGTACATGCAGCAGATCGGCGACCGAAGGATCAGCCGCGACCGCCCGGATCTTCTCCGTTGCGCGGATCATGCGCGTGCCGAATTCCGTCTCGAACATTGCATAAAGGGGACCTTTATACTCCGACAGCCGTTCGAGCGTGAGCCCGCGAAACACCGCGCCGGGCAACCAGATTTCGTCGAGTACGGTGACTTCGCCGTCGAACTGCAGCAAGCGCTTGATCAGCACCACCGGATCGGCGGGCTTCAGATCGAGTTGCCGGGCGATGTCCGCCGAAGCGCGTAAGCGCCGGCATTCAAGCAGGCGGCTGACGTGCGGATGTTCCGCGCCGTCATCGGCCAGTAATCTGAGGAAGCGAAACTGGGCACGGTCTTCATTGTGCGTTGCAACAAAAGTACCCTTACCCTGGCGGCGCACCAGCAGGTTGTCGGCGGCAAGCTCGTCGATCGCTTTGCGCACTGTTCCCTGACTGACCTTGTATCTGGCCGCCAATTCGACTTCACTAGGAATGATCTCGCCAGGTTTCCATTCGCCGCTTTCGAGACTCTGCGTAATCAAGCCCTTGATCTGCTGATACAAGGGGCTGAAAGTGGGCGACGTAACGGGTGTGGCGGCGGATACACCCTCGCCCGTGGCCCCATGGCCGTTCGGATTCGCGGTGTTCGCCTGGTTCGAAGTCATCCGCGCATTTCATCATAAAGGGCCGTGCCGCGTCTAGGGTTTTCCCCGCAACAGATATGTCTTATATAAGACATAAGATAATGTTGACTTTGTGTCTGACGGCTCCTACACTCCTTGTCGAGCAAGGGTTTGCGGGGTTTTCGGCGGCTGTTTTGCATGATGCAATACAGCACCGCAGCGCACCGGCAGCCACTCTGCACCATGCTGTTCCCACGCAGTCCAGGTTTCGATTCGCCGCCATTCGTTGGTCAGACGCTTGCCGAAACGCGCTGTTTGCAGGAGCCCGCACCGTGCAGCGGCTACCCGGCGCCAACATGCCCCGCTTCCCGCTCCTCAGCAGCACAGGTTCCGGCATGGCGGTCTTGCCGCAGCGCGCCGCACAGCCTCGGCAAATTACGAGGCCGTACGCGAACAGTGAATTCCGCCGTGTTTCACAACGCTTCGCTGAACGCGCATATAGAATGGCGTTTTCCCTAGCGTCTAACGCATCGTCCTGGAGATTTCTCAATGGCTAAGCCCGCAAAGCGCGTTGCCGTCACCGGCGCCGCAGGTCAAATTGCTTACTCCCTGCTGTTCCGCATCGCCAATGGCGACCTGCTCGGCAAGGATCAGCCGGTTATTCTGCAACTGCTCGACCTGCCGCAAGCGCAAGGCGCCGTCAAAGGCGTCGTGATGGAACTGGATGATTGCGCATTCCCGCTGCTGTCGGGCGTCGTGATCACTGACGACCCGAAAGTTGCATTCAGGGACGCAGACGTTGCCCTGCTGGTCGGCGCACGTCCGCGCTCGAAAGGCATGGAGCGTAAGGACCTGCTGTCGGCAAACGCCGAAATCTTCACGGTTCAGGGCAAGGCGCTGAACGAAGTCGCCAGCCGCGACGTGAAGGTGCTGGTGGTCGGCAACCCGGCCAACACGAATGCTTACATCGCGATGAAGTCGGCGCCGGATCTGCCGAAGAAGAACTTCACCGCCATGCTGCGCCTGGACCACAACCGCGCGCTGTCGCAACTGGCTGCCAAGTCGGGCAAGCCGGTCGCTTCGATCGAAAAGCTGGCTGTGTGGGGCAACCACTCGCCGACCATGTACCCGGACTTCCGCGTCGCAACTGCAGAAGGTCAGGACCTGACCAAGCTGATCAACGACGAAGAATGGAACCGCAACACGTTCATCCCGACCGTCGGTAAGCGCGGCGCAGCGATCATCGAAGCGCGCGGCCTGTCGTCGGCAGCGTCGGCGGCTAACGCTGCAATTGACCACGTGCGTGACTGGGTGCTCGGCACGAACGGCAAGTGGGTCACGATGGGTATTCCGTCGGACGGTTCGTACGGCATTCCGGAAGACATCATCTACGGTGTGCCGGTGACCTGCGAAAACGGCGAGTACAAGCGCGTTGAAGGTCTGGCAATCGACGCGTTCTCGCGCGAAAAGATGGACGGCACGCTGAACGAGCTGCTCGAAGAGCGCGAAGGCGTTCAACACCTGCTCGGCTAAGCGCCCGATGCAGAAGAACCGGGACTCCGAAGCTTCACCGCGGCGGGTTCCGGTTTTTTACGTGCGAATGCAGGTATGGCGCTTCGCCACGCCGGCATTTGCATCTGATCCGAATGTGTTTTGCGCGGCTGCGTGACCATGGCCGAACAGAGCGCATCCGCATCAGATTTCCCTAACGACCACCCACGCCCCTGACGCCGAAGATGCGCGCCCTCACACCCGCCGAAGTGCTGTTTGACGGCGAAGTGCCGCCCGCTGTGCTGCCTGCCTGCGATCACTACGCCGGCAGCGAGAAGCTGATGCTGAAATCACTGGCATTGCAGCAGCAACTCGGCCCGGTGTTCGACATCACGCTCGATTGCGAAGACGGCGCGCAGGTCGGCCACGAGGCCGAACACGCGGAGCTGGTCGCGTCGCTGCTGGGCAGCGAGCATGACCACTTCGGCCGCGTCGGCGTGCGGGTCCACGACTTCGACCACCCGCACTGGCGTGAGGACGTCCGTCTCATTCTGCGCGCTGCAAAGCGAGTGCCCGCTTACATCACCCTGCCGAAGATCCGCAACGTTCCTGATGCCGCCGAAATGGTCGCCTTCATCGAGGCGACGCGGCGTGAACTCGGCATTGCTCAGCCGGTGCCGGTGCAACTGCTGGTCGAAACACATGGCGCGTTGACGCGCGTGTTCGATCTGGCCGCGCTGCCCGGGGTCGAGGCGCTGAGCTTCGGCCTGATGGACTTCGTCTCCGCACACGACGGCGCGATTCCCGATACCGCCATGCGCTCGCCCGGTCAGTTCGATCACCCGCTGGTACGGCGCGCGAAGCTCGAGATCTCGGCGGCCTGTCACGCGCACGGCAAGGTGCCGTCGCATAACGTCAGCACGGAAGTGCGTGACATGAGCGTGGTTGCCAACGACGCTGCCCGCGCCCGCAACGAGTTCGGCTACACGCGGATGTGGAGCATCCATCCGGCGCAGGTCGAGGCGATCGTCGCCGCGTTTGCACCACGCGACGAGGAAATCGTCACCGCAACTGAAATTCTGCTCGCTGCGCAGTCCGCTCATTGGGGACCGACGCGCTATCAGGACACGCTGCACGACCGCGCGAGCTATCGCTATTACTGGTCGGTGCTGCGTCGCGCGCAATCCACTGGCCGCGCCGTCCCGCAAGACGCTGCGCCGCTTTTCGCGGAAGTGGGCGCTAACGGGCAAGTCGCATCATGAGCACGATGGTTAACGCAGCAGCCCGCATAGCAGCGCTGAACGGCGCTCTCATGTGGAGCCGTGTAAGCGAGTCCCAGCAGCGTCTCCGCAGCAAGGAGCAGACGCCGAATGCGCGGTTCAACCAGAAGTAGTGAGCAGACACAAAGGAGATTGCGGGAGATGAGCGAGACGACGCAAACCGCCGTCGCACAAGGCGAGAACGAACCTAAAAGCGGCTTCAGGCCGAAGAAATCCGTTGCCCTGTCCGGCGTGACGGCCGGCAACACCGCGCTGTGCACGGTCGGCAAGACTGGCAACGATCTGCATTACCGCGGCTACGACATTCTCGACATCGCCAGCGCGTGCGAATTCGAAGAAATCGCGTATCTGCTGGTCCACGAAAAGCTGCCGACGCAGGCTGAACTGACCGCCTACAAGACGAAGCTCAAGGCGCTGCGCGGCCTGCCCGCCAACGTCAAGGCCGCGCTGGAATGGATTCCGGCCGCCGCGCATCCGATGGACGTGATGCGCACGGGCGTCTCGGTGCTCGGCACCGTGCTGCCGGAGAAAGACGACCACGACCTGCCCGGCGCACGCGACATCGCCGACAGGCTGATGGCCTCGCTCGGTTCGATGCTGCTGTACTGGTACCACTACTCGCACAACGGCAAGCGC
>NZ_DASRSY010000270.1:0-13481 GCF_035656215.1 Paraburkholderia sp. | reverse complement strand
GGCGAATCAGCATCTCGCATCGCACCAGGTCGTGTTCCAGCCCGGCGTCAACGAAGACCTCGCGGCGACCGCCGTGTGGGGTTCACAGCAGGTCAACCTGTACCCGAGCGCCAAATACGACGGCGTGTTCTCGATGTGGTACGGCAAGGGCCCAGGCGTCGACCGTTCCGGTGACGTCTTCAAGCACGGTAATTCGGCCGGCTCGGCACAACACGGCGGTGTTCTCGTGCTCGCCGGCGACGACCACGCGGCTAAATCCTCAACCCTCGCGCATCAATCCGAACACATCTTCAAGGCGTGTGGCCTGCCGGTGCTGTTTCCGTCGAACGTGCAGGAATATCTGGACTTCGGCCTGCACGGCTGGGCGATGAGCCGTTACTCCGGATTGTGGGTCGCGATGAAGTGCGTGACTGACGTGGTCGAATCGTCGGCATCAGTCGATATCGATCCGCACCGCACGAAAATCATTCTGCCGGACGACTTCGCAATGCCCGAAGGCGGCTTGAATATCCGCTGGCCGGATCCGCCGCTGGTGCAGGAAGCGCGTCTGCTCGACTACAAGTGGTACGCAGCGCTCGCCTACGTGCGCGCGAACAAACTGGATCGCGTCGAAATCGATTCGCCGCATGCGCGTTTCGGCATCATGACCGGCGGCAAAGCCTATCTCGACGTGCGGCAGGCGCTGACCGATCTCGGTCTCGACGACGAAACCTGTTCGCGCATCGGCATCCGTCTCTACAAAGTCGGGTGTGTATGGCCGCTCGAAGCACAAGGTGCACAAGCCTTCGCGCGCGGTCTAGAGGAAATTCTGGTGGTCGAAGAGAAGCGCCAGATTCTCGAATACGCGATCAAGGAAGAACTGTACAACTGGCCGGACGCACAGCGTCCGCGTGTGTTCGGCAAGTTCGATGAAAAGGACGGCGCGGGTGGCGAATGGTCGGTGCCGATGGGCAACTGGCTGCTGCCGGCTCACTACGAACTCTCGCCGGCGATCATCGCCAAGGCAATCGCCACGCGTCTCGACAAGTTCGATCTGCCGTCCGACGTGCGTGCACGCATTGCCTCGCGCATCGCCGTGATCGAAGCGAAGGAAAAGGCCCTGGCGCGTCCGCGCGTCGAAGCCGAGCGCAAGCCGTGGTTCTGCTCAGGCTGCCCGCACAACACGTCGACAAACGTGCCGGAAGGTTCACGTGCAATGGCCGGCATCGGCTGTCACTACATGACCGTGTGGATGGACCGCAGCACCAGCACCTTCAGCCAGATGGGCGGCGAAGGCGTCGCGTGGATTGGCCAGGCGCCGTTCAGCAACGACAAACACGTGTTCGCCAATCTCGGCGACGGCACCTACTTCCACTCGGGCCTGCTCGCGATTCGCGCGGCGATCGCGTCGAAGGCGAACATCACCTACAAAATTCTCTATAACGACGCGGTTGCCATGACCGGAGGCCAACCGGTCGACGGCGTGCTGACCGTGCCGCAAATCACGCATCAACTCGCCGCCGAAGGCGCGACGAAGATCGTGATCGTCACCGATGAACCGGAGAAGTACTCTGCGAACGTCGGCCTCGCGCCCGGCATCGACATTCACCATCGCGACAAGCTCGACGAAGTTCAGCGTCAGCTTCGCGAGATTTCCGGCACCACGATTCTGATCTATGACCAGACCTGTGCGACCGAGAAGCGCCGTCGCAGGAAGCGCGGCACGTATCCGGATCCGGCGCGGCGTGTCGTGATCAACGAAGCGGTGTGCGAAGGCTGCGGCGATTGCTCGGTGAAGTCGAATTGCCTGTCCGTGGAGCCGCTCGATACCGAGTACGGCACCAAACGCCAGATCAATCAGTCCACCTGCAACAAGGATTTCTCGTGCGTGAACGGATTCTGCCCGAGCTTCGTATCCGTCGAAGGGGGTCAGTTGCGCAAGCCGAAGGCGGCTTCGGGCATCGTCGCTGACGCGATGCCACCGGTGCCGGACCCCGAACTACCGTCAATCGCGCGTCCTTATGGCGTGCTGGTGACGGGCGTCGGCGGCACGGGCGTCGTGACGATCGGTGCATTGCTCGGGATGGCCGCGCACCTGGAAAACAAGGGTGTCACGGTACTCGACGTCACCGGCCTCGCGCAAAAGGGCGGCGCTGTGATGAGCCACGTGCAGATCGCCCAGAACCCAGCCGACATTCACGCGACCCGCATCGCAATGGGCGAAGCAAGTCTCGTGATCGGCTGCGACGCGATCGTCACCGCCAGCGACGAATGCGTCTCGCGCATGCAGGTGGGCCGCACGCGCGTCGTGCTCAATAGCGCGCACACACCGACCGCCGAACTCATCAAGAACCCGAACTGGCGCTTCCCGGGCAGCAGCACTGAAGCGGACGTGCGTGCCGGTGCGGGCGACGACGGCGTCGATATGGTCGACGCGAATCACTTCGCCGTCGCGCTGCTCGGCGATGCGATCTATACGAATCCGTTCGTACTCGGCTACGCATGGCAGCGCGGCTGGGTGCCGCTGACCTATCAGTCGCTGATGCGTGCGATCGAGCTGAACAACGTGCAGATCGAGAAGAATCGTGCGGCATTCGAATGGGGCCGCCGTGCTGCACATGATCTGGCTGCCGTGCGTAAGCTCGCGCAGTCGCAAGGACGCGGTGCCGCGGCGGAAACGGCGAGCAGCAAGATCATCTCGCTGCACACGCCGAAGGCGCTCGACACGCTGATCGACAAGCGCGCCGACTACCTTGCAGCATGGCAAAACGACGCGTACGCCGACCGTTATCGCGCCCTGGTGTCGCAAGTACGTGTGGCGGAATCGGCGCTGGATTCGATCGACGGCCAGTTGCCGTTGACCGAGGCGGTCGCGAAGAATCTGCACAAGCTGATGGCTTACAAGGACGAATACGAAGTCGCACGACTCTACAGCGACCCGGCGTTCATCGAAAAACTGAAGGCAAATTTCGAAGGCGACTGGAAGCTGCACATCCACCTCGCGCCGCCGACGTTCTCGAAGAAAGACGCACAAGGTCATCTGGTGAAGAAGAAGTACGGACCCTGGGTGTTCAGCGCCATGCACGTGCTCGCAAAACTCAAGTTCCTGCGCGGGACGGCGCTCGACGTGTTCGGCAAGACGGAGGAGCGTCGCACGGAACGTGCGCTGATCGTCGAATACGAGGCACTGGTGCGCGAGCTGATCGGCGGCCTGACTGCGCAGAAGCGTGAACTGGCGGTCGAACTGGCGAATCTGCCGGACGGCATCCGCGGCTACGGGCACGTGAAGGAAAATAATCTGAAGGGCGTGCGGGTCAAGTGGAACGACTTGCTGATGCGCTGGCGCTCGCCGGAAGCAGGAAAGACGCAACACGCGGCATGATCTTGCCGGCTTGACTGGCTGGTATTGGCCTGAAATGGAAAAGGCGGCTGTCCTCACGGACAGTCGCCTTTTTTTTGCCTGTTTCGACACGTGATGCGTGTGTACAAGAACAAGCGGTACTGCTCCTTCCAACAACAACACAACAACAACCAACCAAAAACAAACAACTACCGAATAGCAACTACAACTACGAACTGCTACTTCAACTGCCAACCGCTACTTCAACCGCCAACTGCTACTTCAACTGCCAACTGCTACTTCAACTACCACTTCAACCGCCAACTGCTACTTCATCCATCAACTGCTACTTCAACCACAACAACACACACTTACTACCGGTACCGCAACCCATTGGTACTACTGTCTTCACCACCAGAACTACTTTTACTTCCACTGCGAACTTCTCAACACCAGAAGAAGCGCGGCGCCTGATGCGATGCAAGGATTGACCAGCCGACTGTTCCGTTGCCATCGCGTTGTGCCGCGCTTCAGAAGTAACTTTACAAAAGTGTCACAGCGAATCGAATAGGAGCACTCTTAAAGATCACATTGCTCCATAAGAATTTCTCAGACCGCCGACCGACAGAATAAGAACGCGCACATAAAAAACGCCACGGAATCAACTTCCGTGGCGTTTTCCTGGCTTTCCAGCAAGCGCCGCATTGCTGCGGCACTTCAATCATCAACTCGTCTGCATTACTGTGCGTTCACTCGCTTGCGTGCGTTTGCCGAAGCCACCGCCGTCATGTTGATGATCCGTCGTACGGTTGCAGCCGGCGTCAGAATGTGAACCGGTTTTTCCGCGCCCAGCAGGAAAGGACCGACCGTCACGCCTTCGCCGCCAATCATCTTCAGCAGGTTGTACGTGATGTTCGCCGCTTCCACGTTCGGCATGATCAGCAGATTCGCTTCGCCGGTCAACGTCGTGCCGGGGAACGCAGCCTTGCGGACTGCTTCCGACAACGCCGCGTCGCCGTGCATCTCACCGTCGATCTCGAGCGAAGGCGCACGCTCGGCGATCAGCTTGCGCGCCGCGGCCATCCGTTGCGACGACGAAGACGGCGCGCTGCCGAAGTTCGAATTCGACAGCAACGCGACCTTCGGCGTGATGCCGAACTTTTCGATTTCATGCGAAGCCAGCATCGTCATATCGGCGAGCTGTTCAGCGGTCGGCGTTTCGTTCACGTACGTGTCGCAAATGAACAGATTGCGGCCCGGCAACATCAGCAGGTTCATTGCAGCGAAGTTCTGCACGTTATCTGCCTTGCCCAGCACCTGCTCGATGAACTTCAGATGCGTGTGGTACTGGCCGATCATCCCGCAGATCATGCCGTCGGCTTCGCCGAGGCGCACGAGGATCGCACCGATCAGCGTGTTGAACTTGCGCATCGCGGCCTTCGCGACGTCCGGCGTCACGCCTTCGCGCGCGCCGAGTTCGTGGTACGCCTGCCAGCATTGCTGATAGCGCGGATCGTCTTCCGGATCGACGACTTCGAAGTCTTCACCGCACTTCAGCTTCGAACCCATCTTCTTCAGACGCATCTCGATCACCGACGGGCGGCCGACCAGAATCGGCTTCGCGATCTTTTCCAGCAGCACAAATTGCGCGGCGCGCAGCACGCGCTCGTCTTCACCTTCGGCGAACACGATGCGCGCCGGCTCCGACTTCGCGGCAGCGAACACCGGACGCATCACCATGCCGGTGCGGTACACAGTGGTGCCGAGTTCTTCGCGGTACGCGTCCATATCCTTGATCGGACGGGTCGCAACGCCCGAGTCCATCGCGGCTTGCGCGACAGCGGGCGCGATCTTGATGATCAGGCGCGGATCGAACGGCTTCGGAATCAGGTATTCCGGGCCGAATTCGAGCGAGTGGCCTTCGTACGCCTTGGCGACTTCATCGCCCTGATCGGTTTCTTCGGCCAGTTCGGCAATCGCGCGCACGCACGCGAGCTTCATTTCTTCCGTAATCGTGGTTGCGCCGACATCCAGCGCGCCGCGGAAGATGAACGGGAAGCACAGCACGTTGTTGACCTGGTTCGGGTAGTCCGAACGGCCCGTCGCGATAATGCAGTCCGGGCGCACTTTCTTCGCTTCTTCCGGGCGGATTTCCGGTTCCGGATTCGCCAGCGCCAGAATCAGCGGCTGCGTGCCCATTTCGGTGACCATTTCCGGCTTCAGCACGCCGGCGCTCGAGCAGCCGAGGAACACGTCGGCACCGCGAATCGCGTCAGCCAGCGTGCGTGCTTCGGTGCTCGCCGCGTAACGTTCCTTCGACGGATCCAGGTTGCCGCGACCTTCGTAGATCACGCCCTTCGAATCCGTGACCAGCACGTTCTTTTTCGACAGGCCCAGATTCACCAGCAGATCCAGACACGCGATTGCCGCGGCGCCCGCGCCCGAACACACCAGCTTCACTTCGTCGAGCTTTTTACCGACTACCTTCAGACCGTTCAGGATCGCCGCCGAAGCGATGATCGCCGTGCCATGCTGATCGTCGTGGAAGACCGGAATCTTCATGCGCTCGCGGAGCTTCTTCTCGATGTAGAAGCACTCCGGCGCCTTGATGTCTTCCAGGTTGATGCCGCCCAGCGTGGGCTCGAGCATCGCGATCGCTTCAACCAGCTTGTCCGGATCGGACTCGGAGAGCTCGATGTCGAACACGTCGATACCGGCGAACTTCTTGAAGAGGCAACCCTTGCCTTCCATCACCGGCTTCGCGGCTAGCGGGCCGATGTTGCCGAGACCGAGCACGGCCGTACCGTTCGTGATCACGCCGACGAGGTTGCCGCGCGAGGTGTACTTCTGCGCGTCGAGCGGGTCTTCGTAGATCGCCATGCAAGCCGCGGCGACGCCCGGCGAGTACGCGAGCGACAAGTCGAGCTGGTTCGACAGTGGCTTGGTGGGAGTAACCGAAATCTTGCCGGGTTTCGGAAACTGGTGATATGCGAGAGCGCTTTGCTTAAGTTGTTCGTCCATTTTTTGGCCTGCGAGACGTAAGTAATTGGGCCCGGCACACTGCACCGTTGGCGGCGCTTCGCGTCTATCGAATGGATAATCGACTGCGGCGGTTTTCGCATGCGCCGGTTGGGCGCGGCGTCGAACCTCGGCGGAAGGCAAGACGGTGCGGAGTGCTACGCGGGGCGGTTAGTGTACACCCCGAACGTGTCGATGCACTGAGTGGTCAACATGCCTCGCCATCGGCGAAACACCGGCCAGCAATGCTGCAGCGCCGCATCCGGCGATCATTTGACCGGCTATTGCGCGGATGGCCGCATGTGCCGCATGCCGAGGTCAAGCATGGGCCGTGCGTGTGTCATGAGCGCGTCATTCGAGCTCGGCGCCACGTCGTTCGGGGATCAGAAAGAGCGTCGCGAAGATGTCGAGCAGATAGATCGAGGCGAGCAAAACGAGCGCTGCGCCGAACGAATAGCGTGCAGCCAACGCGCCCACGACCACCGGCCCGAAACCGCCAACCGCCCTGCCGACGTTGAACAACACGTTCTGCGCGGTCGCGCGCGCATCGGTCGGATAAAGCTCGGAGATCAGCGCACCATAGCCGCCGATCATCCCATTGACGAACACGCCCATCGCCGCGCCGCCGATCAGCAGCGTCATCGGCGTTGTCAGATGGGCGTAGACGAATACCATCACCACTGCGCCCACCTGATAGAACAGGAACGTCGGCTTGCGGCCGAAACGGTCGGCAGCCATGCCGAACAGCCAGATGCCGCACGCCATGCCGAGCACCGTCGCGGCAGTCCACACGCCGGACTTCGTCAGCGAATAGCCGAAGGTCTTCGACAAATAGCTCGGAAGCCAGATCATCAGACCGTAGTAGCCGAAGTTCTGGACTGAACAGAGAATCGCGACGCCGATGCTGGCGCGCACGGTGCGACCATCGGCCACCAGCAATTTGAGTGGCAGCTTGCGCATCCCGCGTGTGACACGCTCGGTGAAAAGAGCCGGTTCCTCGACGCGACGCCTCACGAAAAACGACACCACGGCAGGCAGCAATCCAAGCGCGAACATACCGCGCCAGCCGATCACCGGCAGCAGCAGCGGCGTCAGCAACGCGGCAGCCAGCACCCCGAGTTGCCATCCCAGCCCGACATAGGACGACACACGTGCCCGCTGCGACGCCGGCCACGCCTCGGCCACCAGCGTCATGCCGATACCGAACTCGCCGCCGAGGCCAATGCCCGCAATGGTCCGATAGGCCAGCAGGTCCGGATAACCTTGGGCCAGCGCGCAGAGTCCGGTGAAGACGGCGAAGATCAAAATCGTCCACGTCAGCATCCGCACGCGGCCGAAATAGTCGCTCAGTACGCCGAAAATCAGGCCGCCAGCGACAGCGCCAATCAGCGTCCACGTAACGAGCGAGCCAGCCTGCGCGGAGCTCAGATGCAGATCCACGGCAATCACCGGCAGCATGAAGCCCAGGATCAGCAGATCGAAGCCGTCCATCGCGTAACCAAGCACCGAAGCGATCAGCGCGCGGCCGGCATAGCCGCTTTGGGCAGGTTCACGGGTTTCGGCAGCGGAAGAAGCGGGAGTCATTGAAAGTATTCCGTAATACACGAAGGCGGTAATCATGCAAGGCCGCCCAAGAAATTCGCGTGAGTGTAAAGGTGCTCCAGGCGACTCACAAGCAAGCCAAAAAGCAGGCCCAAAAACAGCCTCGGAAGCAGCAACAATGCAGCTCCCAACGAATCTCGCAAGCCCCGCTCAGCGCGACCGCTATGACCGTCATTCGCCGCCGACACGCACGACGGCCTCCTCGGGAGGGCCTATT
The DNA here is from genome assembly GCF_035656215.1 of Paraburkholderia sp. Taxonomy (GTDB): domain Bacteria; phylum Pseudomonadota; class Gammaproteobacteria; order Burkholderiales; family Burkholderiaceae; genus Paraburkholderia. The sequence goes on along the minus strand of NZ_DASRSY010000270.1, from coordinate 5,325 downwards.
TCGGGTAAAATATCGGGCTACGCGCGCAGCAAAAACCGGCCTGCACTCCACTGGCCGGCTACGTATTCCGCCCATCATGGCGCGCCATACCGTGCTTGCTGCGCCACCGGGCCACGCGCCCGCTTCTCCTCGCTCACACCCAAGGATCCGCCCATGACAGGCTTCGATCGCCAGACGATCTCCGACACGACCGCCAAGATGCTGCTGGAAGTGCAAGCAGTGCACTTCAACGCGGAGAAACCGTACATTTTCACGTCCGGCTGGGCGAGCCCGGTTTATATCGACTGCCGCAAGCTGATCTCGTATCCGCGCGTGCGCCGTGGCCTGATGGAAATGGCCGAAGCCACCATCCTGCGCGACGTCGGCTATGAACAGATCGACGCGGTGGCTGGTGGCGAAACCGCCGGCATCCCGTTCGCGGCATGGCTCTCCGACCGCCTGATGGTGCCGATGCAGTACGTGCGCAAGAAGCCGAAGGGTTTCGGCCGTAACGCGCAGATCGAAGGTCTGCTGACCGAAGGGCAACGCGTGCTGCTGGTCGAAGATCTGACCACGGACAGCCGCAGCAAGATCAACTTCATCAACGCGCTGCGCACTGCCGGCGCAACGGTGAACCACTGCTTCGTGCTGTTCCACTACAACATCTTCAAGGAAAGCGTTTCGGTGCTGAAAGACATCGACGTCGATCTGCACGCGCTTGCCACGTGGTGGGACGTGTTGCGCGTCGCCAAGGCGAACAACTACTTCGACACCAAGACGCTCGATGAAGTGGAGAAATTCCTGCATGCACCGGCCGAATGGTCGGCGGCACACGGTGGTGCCAACGCAGCGCCGCAGTAAGCGCAACCTCTCAATACAGATGGAAAAAAAGCCCCCTGTCGATGAGACAGGCGGCTTCATTGACCTCGTCCGGCCGGACGAAACGGCGACCTCGGTACGACCGCAGCTAGGATGTGCTGCCGGTATCGCCAACCGAATGCGACGACAGATTCAGCAAACCGTTGCTCTGCGCGTACTGGAACAACTCGGAATCGCGATCGATGCCGAGCTTGCGCATCGCCGTATTCTTCTGCGTACTGATCGTCTTGATGCTGCGATTGAGTTGCTCCGATATCTCCTTGATCGTCATGCCCGACACGAACAGGCGCACAACCTCGAGTTCGCGCCGCGACAGCATCACCTCTTCATTCTTACCGCCAGCATTCATGCGCAGCGTATCGAGCGACGCCTTGACGGACGGGCTCATGTATTCCAGGTTGCGACTGACGTGCTGCACCGCGAGCCCAATGTGGCTCAGATCGTCCGATTTGTTGACGACCGAGGTCACCCCGAGTTCGCTCAGCCGTTTGAGCAACGCGGCGTTCTCCAACATCGTCAGCACGACGATGGGAAGGTCGGGAAAATTGCGGCGCAGATAGCCGATTAGAGGCAAACCGTCGCCGTATTGGCCGCCTGGCATTGCCAGATCCGTAACGAGCACATCGCACGCAACGGTCTGCAGCACCTTGACCAGTTCGGTTGACTGTCGCGCACGCGCGACGACCTGCAGACCTGGAAACTTGAGCAAAGCTTGTTCGGCACCGAACAGAATCACCGGATGGTCGTCGGCGACCACGACCCTGACTGGATCTTGCATTGCCCTCCCCTCGACAGATAAACCACTCTCCAAAACTTCTGACATGTCTTTCTATTCTTAATACTTGAACTGATTGGGTACGCGGTCTGTATTCGCGCGGACAATTCCTCCGACTATAGCCGATTTCACGTCCGCCCAGCCTGCTGGCAGGCCACAATGATCCGTCGCAAACCTAATGTTAGACTTGATTCGACGTTGGGGCACAAAATAGGGACAATAAACCTCGCGAGGACAACCGCCTCGCGCCCTGACAGGAGAACCGGCACATGCGCTCGCGTTGCCTGGTTGTTTCGTTTGCTTCGCCGTTCCGCCGTCTGCTGTCTTCCACCTGCGCGATGCTCGGTCTCGCGCTATTGGCGACGCATGGCACTCACGCACTCGCAGAGGGTCCGTTCACGCTGACCAGCGCCAGCTTCCATGCGAGCGGTACCGTAGATGCGGCTCAGGTTTTCAATCAGGGCGACTGCAAAGGCGGCAATCGGTCGCCACAGTTGACGTGGCACGATGCGCCGGCCGGCACACGAAGTTTCGCGGTCACGGTGTTCGATCCGGATGCGCCTGGCCGCGGCTGGTGGCACTGGGCCGTTGCAGGGATTCCGGCCACCGTCAACAGTTTGCCGGAAAACGCCAGTTCGTCTGGCTTCCTGAAGAAACTCGGCGCAGTCGAAGCGCGCAACGACTTCGATACCGACGGCTACGGCGGCCCCTGCCCGCCGCCCGGCAAACCTCATCGCTACGTCATCACCGTTTATGCGCTGAACACCGCAGACCTGCGCCTCGCGCAGGGACGCCCGGCGCTCATGTTCGATCACGAGATCGGCACTGCCACGCTCGACAGCGCGCGGATAGTGGTCAACTACGGACGGTAGCGGCGCCCGTCAACGCCGACTCGAACTGCATCGGCTGCGAGCTGACGCGCGACTGACGCCGTGCCGTGTGCCGTGTGCCGTGTGCCGTATGCCGGGCTCGACGCACCAATTGACGCACGGCGTGCTTCACATTATCGCCGCAGCGGAATTTCTGTCATCCGCGCACGCTAATGTGCAACAGAGCGGTGTAAGCGATGCTTGATGATGTCGCGTCGCTACATGCGAGCATGTTTGCCTTGCTTACCCCTGCTTTTTCATCTTGCCGGAGAGTGCCATGTCGAAGATCGTCATCGTTTATCACAGCGGCTACGGCCATACGAAGAAAGTCGCCGAGGCCGTGCTTGCCGGCACGCTCGAAGCCGGCGCGGACGCCAGACTCATGCCGGTCGGCGAAATCGACGACACAGCCTGGGCGGAACTGGCCACCGCCGACGCCATCATCTTCGGCGCACCGACCTACATGGGTGGCCCATCCGCCGACTTCAAGAAATTCGCCGACGCAAGTTCGAAACCGTGGTTCGGCCAAACATGGAAGGACAAGATCGCGGCCGGCTTCACGAACTCGGCGACCATGAATGGCGACAAATTTTCGACGATCCAGTACTTCGTCACGCTGGCGATGCAGCACAGCATGATCTGGGTAGGCACCGGCATGATGCCGTCGAACACCAAGGCGGCGACCCGCAACGACCTGAACTACGTGGGCGGCTTTACCGGCCTACTTGCGCAGTCCCCGGCGGATGCGTCGCCGGAAGAAGCGCCGCCCGCGGGCGATCTGGAAACGGCCCGGATGTTCGGCTCGCGCATCGCCGGCGTGACGGCGCGGTGGAACGCGGCGGCTCGATAGCACATTGGCCGAAGGCCCGTCTCAGAAAGCAGCGCGCTCAAGGCAGATGCCACGCTCTTCACACTTTGCACGCCGTGCGGCCTCTGACGAGCGCCGTCGATCTGCCCGGAACCCACTCGCATCGGCTTGCATCTATCCCTTAACCGGTCACGCCAATGTCATTTTCGGCGCGCATCGTCGTTTTTTCACCCCGTTTTGCACACCCGCCGCGATCAGGTCTTAAAATAGCGTTCCGGCGCGGTGTCGCGCCCCGTTTCCAGCAAGCCAGTGAGATCGAGATGAGCACGAAAGTTTTTGTCGACGGACAGGAAGGCACGACCGGCCTGAAGATTTTCGAATACCTGTCACAGCGCGCCGACGTGGAGATCCTTCGTATCGAAGAAGCGAAACGCAAGGATCTCGAAGAGCGCCGTCGTCTCATCAACGCATCGGACGTCACGTTCCTGTGCCTGCCCGACGTCGCCTCGCGCGAGTCGGCCTCGCTGGTCGAAAACGACCGCACCGTGCTGATCGATGCCAGCACGGCCTTCCGCACGTCCGCCGACTGGGCCTATGGTCTGCCCGAGCTGGCCCGCTCGCAACGCGAGCGTCTGCGCACCGCAAAACGCATCGCCGTGCCGGGCTGCCATGCGTCGGCCTTCGTGCTGGCCATGCGTCCGCTCGTCGAAGCAGGCGTCGTGGCGTCGGAATTCGCCGCGCATGCATACTCGATCACCGGTTACAGCGGCGGCGGCAAGAAAATGATTGCCGACTACGAAGACGGCGGCAACGACAAGCTCAAGAGCCCGCGTCCGTACGCACTCGGCCTCACGCACAAGCATCTGCCGGAAATGGCGGCGCATACGGGCCTGAAGTCGGCGCCGGTGTTCACGCCAATCGTCGGCGACTTCTACAAGGGTCTCGCGGTCACCACCTTCTTCTCGCCGAACCAGTTGGCCAAGAAGGCCACGCCGCAAGACGTGCAGGCACTGTTCGCCGAATACTACGCAGGCGAGGCCTTCGTGCACGTTACGCCGTTCGATGCGGCTGCGAATCTCGACGACGGCTTCTTCGACGTACAAGCGAACAACGACACCAACCGTGTCGACCTGTTCGTGTTCGGCAACGACGAACGCTTCGTGACCGTCGCGCGCCTCGATAACCTGGGCAAGGGCGCATCGGGCGCAGCAATCCAGTGCATGAACCTCGCAATCGGTACCGCCGAAGAAAACGGCTTGAAACGCTGAGCAATTACCTGGACCCAGACGGTAATTGGTCGTCAATCCACAGAAAAGCCGGTCTGCAAAAAGACCGGCTTTTCTATTTTAAAGACCTGCTTTCAGAATCCCTCTTTTACAGTTAATCAGTAGTAGCCCGCATTACTTTAAAAATAAAAATCGGACTGCTCATCAACCGCCGGTAACTCATTCCTGAAATCGATCCGCTCAGCATAGTTTTCCGCATAGGGAAATTACGGATTTTTTTCCGAACGACCGTTCGAAGATGATAGAGCCATTTTGCTGCAACGCCTGCCTGATAAGGGTGTGCGGCGAAGCAACGGTGCCGCCGCCGAACTCAAAAATCCTTTTTTGTTTAAAAGGGCTGCCAAGCCCCACCGTGCGCACGTCCGGCAAAAATTTCTTTGTTTGAATCGGTCTTTTTAGACTGCTCATTCAATTGACAGGCATTAAGCGCGCAGCGAAATTAGTTCGCACAATTACATGAAGGGAGACAGCAGCATGTCGCACGCCATTATTCGAGGCCTGGTTATGGCCATCGCCACGACCCCATTCCTCATCGCTTGCGGCGGCGGCAAGGCCGATAATCCCGGCCCGATCAATTCGCCGCAGTGCTCAGGCTCGAGCTGCGGCGCGCAAGGTGCGCCGGCTTCGGGCGCGGGCGCGGCCGCGCTATGTCCTGCTACCGCTGATATCGTTAAAACGACGTATCTCGGTGGTGCGGGTAGTGGCGAAATCGTGCAGGTGAACATCGAC
>NZ_DASRSY010000269.1:0-27216 GCF_035656215.1 Paraburkholderia sp. | reverse complement strand
TACAAGGTGCCGCGGCATCTCACGCTCGTCGATCAGCTGCCTGTCAGTGCGGCCGGCAAGGTGCTCAAATACCGCTTGCGGGAAGCTGTCGAAAGCGACGTCAAACGCCACGAAAAAACTGCTGAAAACACCGCTGCAAGCTAGTCCCAACAGACGATGTTAGCCACCCCCGGGACCGCCAGAATAAGCCTGACAACAACAGCTTCTGGAGGAGTCGGAGATGATCGATGTGCGGGCTTTAGGCTACGTCGTCGTGCAGTCGGCAGATGTCGACACATGGCGCGGCTACGCGGAAAACGTGCTGGGCATGCAGGCACAAGACGCAACGGATGGCGCGCTGTACGTGAAGATGGACGAGCGCGACTTCCGCTACCTGATCGTACCCGGCGACGCTGATCGCTATTTCGCGTCGGGTTGGGAACTGGCCGACGCGGCCGCGTTCAACGACGCGATCCGCGCCCTCGAGCAGGCCGGCGTGGAAACGATCCGCGCCAGCGCGCAAGAAACCGCGCTGCGCCGCGTGCAGGCGATGGTGTGGTGTACCGACCCCTCCGGCAATCGGCACGAGTTCTTCTGGGGTGTGCGCACCGATTTCCGGCGCTTCACTTCACCGCTCGGCGTGTCCGGTTTCGTCACTGGCGCGATGGGCCTCGGCCATGCCGTGCTGCCCGCACCGCAATTCGACGCGACCGATACGTTCCTGCGTGACGTGCTTGGCTTCGAACTCTCCGACATCTTCCGCGTGCGCTTTACCGACGACCCCGCCGAACCCGAGAAACGCATCCACTTTCTGCATTGCAAAAACGCGCGTCATCACAGCCTCGCGATCATGGACCTCGCGGTGCCGTCTGGCTGCATCCACGTGATGGCCGAAGTGAACTCGATGGACGAAGTGGGCCGCGCGCTCGACCGGGTTGCAGCGCTTGACGTGAAGCTCTCCGCGACGCTCGGCCGCCATTGCAACGACCACATGATCTCGTTCTACATGAAAACGCCGGGCGGCTTCGATCTGGAGTACGGCTACGGCGGCCTGACGGTCGACTGGGCGCAGCACAGCGTTTACGAGGCGACGCGCGTGAGCCTGTGGGGCCACGACTTCAGCGTTGGATTCCGCTAGGGCCGAGTCAGCAAACACGCAGGAAACCTGCAGGAATAACGCATGAAACCACTCGATAAAACACTCAGCGCGCGCGACGCCGTCGCGCAACTCGCCGACGGCATGACGATCGGCATCGGCGGCTGGGGGCCACGCCGCAAACCGATGGCACTCGTACGCGAGATCGTCCGCTCGAATCTGAAGGACCTCACCGTGGTCGCCTATGGCGGTCCTGACGTCGGGCTGCTGTGCGCGGCAGGCAAAGTCCGCAAGCTGGTGTTCGGTTTCGTATCACTCGATGTGATTCCGCTCGAACCGCATTTTCGGCGGGCACGTGAAAACGGCGCGCTCGACGTATGGGAACTCGACGAAGGCCTGCTGCAACTCGGCCTGCGTGCAGCGGCCGCACGTCTGCCGTTTTTGCCGACGCGCGTTGGCCTTGGCACCGATCTGCTGAAACACGCGCCGCATTTGCGCACCGTGCAATCGCCGTATGGCGGAGAAACGCTGCTGGCAATGCCAGCGCTCGAACTCGACGCCGCGCTGCTGCACGTGAATGCTGCGGACAGGATGGGCAATACGCGCATCGACGGTCCTGATCCTTTCTTCGACGCATGGTTCGCCCGCGCGGCGGCGAAGTGCTTCGTCAGCAGCGAAACGCTGGTCGAAACGCTGGCGAGCGAGGATCTCGATCTCGCGCGCCGTAACACCTTCGAACGATCGCTCGTGAGCGGCGTGGTGCACGCGCCGTGCGGCGCGCATCCCACTTCGTGCGCGCCTGCTTACGGCTGGGATTTGCCGCATCTGAAGGCGTATTGCGCGAGCGCGGAAGATCCGCAACAAACAGCCGCTTACCTGAGTGACGTAGTAGGCGCCGACGAACCGGGCTATCTGCAACGCGCAGGCGGCCGGTCCCATGTAGCGGCGCTGCCGTTGCCGATTCTGTAATGGAGCGCACATGAGCGACTCTCTCGATTATTCCCTCGCCGAACTGATGATTGCCGCTGCGGCGCGCGTCTGGCGTGATGACGGCGAAGTGCTGGCAACCGGTATCGGCACGGGGCCACGTCTCGCCGCGGGTCTTGCGCGCCTCGCTTATAACGCGGGTCTGATGCTCACCGACGGCGAAGCGTATCTGGTCGAAGGTCCGGTGCCGCTCGGGCCGCGTGAAGCGGGTTACCGCGTGCAGGCGTCCGGCTTGATGACCTATGAGCGTGTGTTCGATTGCGTGTGGCACGGTAAGCGTCACGCGCTGGTGATGCCCACGCAGATCGATCGCTTTGGCCAGGCCAACATCTCCTGGCTCGGCGACGACTACGCCCGTCCGAAAACGCAATTGCTCGGCGCGCGCGGTTTCCCGGGCAACAGCATCAATCACGCGAATTCGTTTTTTGTTAGCGGCCACGGCAAGCGCACGTTCGTTGCCGGTGAAGTGGACATGGTGTGCAGCGTGGGCTACAACCCGGCGCGCGAAATCCCCGGCATGCGGGCGTTCACCGATCTGCGCAGCGTCATCACCGATCTGTGCGTAATGGATTTCGGCGGTGCGAATCATGCGGTTCAGGTGCGCTCGCTGCACCCCGGTGTGAGCTTCGACGAAGTGCAGGATGCGACCGGTTTCGAACTGCGAGCGCATCCCGAGATGCAGGTGACGCCGCCGCCGGGCGCCGACGATCTGCGCATCGTGCGCGCGCTGGACCCGCACAACCTGCGTGCGAGCGTCGTGCGCAATAACCCCGCGCCGCGTCGCGTGTGAGGGACATCATGCAAGTCAGCCACGAAAGCGTCGTCGACTATCGCGTGAGCGACGGCATCGCCACGCTTACGATGAATCGCCCCGAGTATCACAACGCGCAGAACTCGAAGATGACGTATGCGCTCGACGCCGCGTTCAAGCGTGCGTCGAACGACGATGCGGTGAAGGTCATCGTTCTCGCCGGCGCGGGCAAGCATTTTTCCGCGGGTCACGACATCGGCACGCCGGGTCGCGACATTGATCAGTCGTTCGAGCGAACCTCGCTCTGGTATGACCATGTCGGCAAGGAAGGCGGCGAGTTTCTGTACGCTCGCGAGCAGGAGGTTTATCTCGGCATGTGCCGACGCTGGCGCGATCTGCCCAAGCCGACCATCGCGATGGTGCAGGGCGCGTGCGTGGCGGGCGGTCTGATGCTGGCGTGGGTGTGCGACCTGATCGTCGCCTCGGAGGACGCATTCTTCTCCGATCCGGTGGTGCGCATGGGCATTCCAGGCGTTGAATATTTCGCGCATGCGTATGAATTGAATCCGCGCATCGCCAAGGAGTTTCTGTTTCTCGGCGAGCGCATGGACGCGGCACGCGCGTATCAGATGGGCATGGTCAATCGAGTCGTGCCGCGCGAGCGCCTGCAGGACACCACGACGGAAATCGCCACGAAGATCGCGCGCATGCCGCGACTCGGGTTGACGCTGACCAAACAGGCTGTGAATCACGTCGAAGAATTGCAAGGCAAGCGCGCGGCGATGGATGCGGCATTTGCATGGCACCACTTCGCGCATGCGCACAACGAACTGGTGAGCGGCGACAAGCTGGGTGGTTATGACGCCCGCAAGATGGCCGAGTCGCAGCGTCCCGTTGCTGCCGCGCATGAGAACGGAAAGGCAGACGGAGAAGCCGCATGAGCGCAACGCTGCATACGCCCCTGTGCGATCTGCTCGGTTGCCGCTATCCGATCGTGCAGACGGCGATGGGTTGGGTCGCCGAGGCCAGGCTCGTCGCTGCAACCTGTAATGCGGGCGGCTTCGGCTTTCTGGCTGGCGCGACGCTCGAAGCCGACCGTGTAGAAGCGGAAATCCTGCGCGTGAAGGCGCTGACGGACAAGCCGTTCGGCATCAACTTCCATATGTTTCAGCCGAACGCCGCACAGGTTGTCGATCTGGCGATCAAGCACCGGCTGCGTGCCGTGAGCTACGGCCGTGGGCCTGACGCGAAGACGATCCGCCGCTTCAAGGATGCTGGCGTGATGTGCATCCCCACCGTGGGCGCACCGAAACACGCGGCCAAAGCGGTCGAACTGGGCGCCGATGCGGTCACGGTGCAAGGCGCTGAAGGCGGCGGCCATACCGGCTCGATGCCGACCACGCTGTTGCTGCCTGAAGTGCTGGATGCAGTGAATGTGCCGGTGATCGCAGCAGGCGGTTTCTTCGACGGACGCGGTCTCGCGGCGGCACTCGGCTACGGCGCGGCAGGTATAGCAATGGGCACGCGCTTTCTGATGGCCGAGGAGTCGCCAGTGCCACGTTCGACGCTCGCGCGCTATGTGGAAGTCAACGACCCTTCACACATTCGCGTGTCTGCAGCGCTGGACGGTTTGCCGCAACGAATGATCGACAACCCTTACTTACTGCGCCTCGAAGCATTCGGCCCGTTGCGCCGCACGCTATTCGCATTGCGCACGGCTGAAGCGTGGCGCCGTCAGAGCGGCATGAGTTTGAGCCAGATGGCTTCGCTCGGCTTCAAGGCACTCCGCGATCACAGCTACACCGCGAGTCAGACGCTGATGGCGGCGAATGCACCGTTTCTGATCCAGCGCGCGATCGTCGACGGTGAGCCGGACGAGGGTGTATTGCCGAGCGGCCAGGTCGCCGCGGTGATCGGCGCGATCGAGCCGTGCGAGATCTTGATCGCACGCATCGTCGATGAAGCCGTGGCGCGGCTCGACGCGCTGGCGGCGATGCGCGGCACGCCGGTTCACGCGTGAATCGATCCATGACGCGACACACGATCCAGGATATCCGCCGCTGCACGACGCCACGCGTGACCCAGCGCATGACCTCATAAAGCAAATCCACAACACTCACCAGGGACGGAGACATGACAGACCCCATCAATAGCGTCCGCTCGCTGCCGTTCAGGATAGAACGCGAAGGCGGCATCGGCGAACTGGTGATCGACCAGCCGCCGGTCAATGCGCTCGACGCAAGTGGCTGGCAAGCGCTGGCCGATGCAATCGACGCGCTCGGCCGCGACGACAGCGTGCACGTCATCGTGCTGCGCGGCGCAGGCCGCGGTTTTTGCGCGGGCGTCGATATCAAGGAGCTGGCGGCACATCCCGACCGGATCGTCGCGGTCAACGCCGGCAATTACGCGACCTTTCGTGCGGTGCATCGCAATCCGAAGCCGGTGATCGTCGCAGTGCATGGTTTTGTACTGGGCGGCGGTATCGGGATTTGCGGCGCGGCGGACGTGATCGTTGCGTCCGACTGCGCGCGCTTCGGCGTGCCCGAGATCGACCGCGGCGCGATGGGCGGTGGCGCGCATCTGCAACGCATGTTCGGCGTGCAGAAAGTGCGTGCCATGTATTTCACGGGCGATATGGTCGACGCCGCTGAAGCCCACCGGCTCGGTGCGGTCGAGCGCGTGGTGCCACGCGAACAACTGCGCGAGGCGGCGTTCGAAATCGCCCGCAAGATCGCCACGAAGAGTCCCGCGATGCTGCAACTCGCGAAAGAAGCGCTGAACGGTGTCGAAGACGGCGACCTCGAAGACAAATACCGCTGGGAGCAGGGCTTCACCTTGCAGGCGTATATGACGAACGATTCGGCGGAAGCACGCTCGGCATTCGTCGAAAAACGCGACGCGCAGTTCGATGGTGCCAATGAAGCCGAACGCAAAGCCGGAGCGCGCGCATGAAGCTCGACTACACGCCGGCGCAACGCGCGTTCCGCGCCGAGATTCGCAGTTGGCTCGCCGCCCACGTGCCGCGCGAGCCGCTGCCGAGCTTCGACACCGAAGAGGGATTCGCCGCGCACCGGGAATGGGAACGTACGCTGCATTCGGGCCGCTGGAGCATGGTGACGTGGCCTCGCGAATTGGGTGGGCGCGGTTGCGACCTGATCGAGTGGCTGATCTTCGAAGAAGAATACTGGCGTGCGGATGCACCGATGCGCGTGAATCAGAACGGCATCTTCCTGCTCGGTCCGACCTTGATGGACTTCGGTACGGACGAGCAGAAGGCCCGTTTTCTGCCTGCGATGGCGGCGGGCGAACACGTATGGGCGCAAGGTTGGTCCGAGCCCAACGCGGGCTCCGACATGGCGGCGATCCGCGCGAGCGCGATCCGCACTGATGGCGGTACGGGCGGCGAATACATCCTGAACGGTCAAAAGATCTGGTCGACCCGCGCGGTGTGGGCCGATTGGCTGTTCGGCCTGTTTCGCAGCGATCCGCAATCCACGCGCCACCACGGTCTGACCTTCCTGATGATGCCGCTCTCGACGCCGGGCATTACCGTGCGGCCGATCCGTCAATTGAATGGACACACCGGTTTCGCCGAGATTTTCTTCGACGACGTGCGCGTTCCTGTCGAAAACCGTCTCGCCGGCGAAGGCATGGGCTGGCAGGTCGCCATGGCAACCGCCGGGTTCGAGCGCGGCCTGATGCTGCGCTCGCCCGCGCGTTTCCAGCGCACTGCCGAAGCGTTACGCGCGCTCTATCTGGCGCACCGCGCGCAAGCCGACCGCGAGCCGACCTTGCGTGACCGGGTGATCAGCGCGTGGATGGACGCGCAAGCCTACGCGCTCTCCACCTACGCCACCGCGAGCCGTTTGCAGAAGGGCGGTCACATTGGTGCGGAGTCGAGTACCAACAAGGTGTTCTGGTCCGAACTCGATCTCCGTATGCATCAAACCGCGCTCGATATTCTCGGCGCGCGCGCCGAGGTTGTGCCGAAAACGCAGGAGCAACACGCGGCGCTCGGTACCTGGCTCGACGGTTTTCTGTTCGCGCAAGCGGGGCCGATCTATGCGGGCACCAACGAGATCCAGCGCAACATCGTCGCGGAACGGATGCTTGGGATGCCGCGCTCGTGATGCCGGTGCTGCAACCAGCATGCAGCCCGCATTCAGACGCTTAAAGGATTGAGCGAGGAACTATGGATTTCGTATTCAACGAAGATCAGGAAGCGTTGGCGAGCAGCGTCAAGCGCTTTCTGATGACGGAGATGACGCCGGAGCTGATCCGCGAGTTGTGGAACACGCCCACGGGCCGCTCGGAACGCATGTGGGACATGTTTGCCTCGCAAGGGCTGACGGCCGTGTCGGTGCCGGAGAGTCACGACGGGATGGGGCTGGGCGTTGTGGAGTGGGCGCTGCTCGCGCAGACCTATGGCTATTTCGCGGGACCCGAGCCGTTGCTCGATACGGCGCTCGTGGCCGTCGGGATGCTGGAAGGTTTGCCCGCGAGTGCGCAACGCGATGCGCTGTTGCGCGATATCGCGGCGGGTACGGCGCGCGTGGCGATTGCGCATCCGGTGAATCCGTATGTCAGCGATGCGCACGTCGCACAGGTTTTGCTATGCGAGCGGGGCGGCGAGTTGCATTGGCTCACACCCGGCGCTTGCAGGTTGAGTGCGGTGGAGAGCATCGACCCTTCGCGTCGGCTATTCGAACTCGACTGGCAGGCAAGCGCGAGCACACGCGTAGCAACGGCAGCCGAAGCGCACCCGTTGCTGGCGCGCGCACTCGATCAAGGTGCATTCGCCGTTGCCGCGCAACTGCTCGGCCTCACGCAACGCGTGCTCGATGTCGCAATCGACTACAGCGCGCAACGCAAGCAGTTCGGCAAGCCAATCGGTTCCTATCAGGCGCTCAAGCATCTGCTCGCTGACGTCGCGATCCGCTATGAGTTCGCGCGGCCGGTGGTGTATCGGGCCGCCTGCGCGATCGCCGACAACGACCCGCAGCGTGCACTCTACGTCTCCCACGCGAAGCTCGCCGCTACCGCCGCTGCGCAACTCGCCGCGCGCCATGCGATGCAGGTGCACGGCGCAATTGGCTACACGTGGGAGCTCGACTTGCAGATATTCATGAAACGCATCTGGGCGCTCTCCGGCAGTTGGGGTGACACGACGTTTCACAAGGCCCGCGTGGCCGACGCGCTGATCGAGTCATGCACTCCGATCGGACCGGCCCGCACTTTCGAACTGGAATCGTGATGAAACAGGCTTATATCGTCGATGCGTTGCGCACGCCGACCGGCCGCCGCAAGGGCGGACTCGCGCAGGTGCATGCCGCGGATCTCGGCGGCTTCGTGCTGAAGGAACTGGTCGCCCGTAACGGCATTCCCGCCGATGAGTACGACGACGTGGTGTTTGGCTGCGTCGATACGATCGGCCCGCTGGCGGGCAATATCGCACGCACCTGCTGGCTCGCCGCGGGCTTGCCGTTGACGGTGCCCGGCGTAACCGTGGACCGCCAATGCGGTTCGTCACAGCAGGCCGTGCATTTCGCCGCGCAGGCGGTGATGAGCGGCACGCAGGATGTGGTGATCGCGGGCGGCGTGCAGACCATGACGCAGATTCCGATTTCGTCGGCGATGACGGCGGCCGAGCCGTTCGGTTTCACCGATCCGTTCTCGGGCAGCATCGGCTGGCGCGCGCGTTTCGGCGACGCACCGGTCTCGCAGTTCCATGCGGCGCAACGAATCGCGGACCACTGGAACCTGTCGCGTGAAACGATGGAGCGGTACGCACTGGAGAGTCACCGGCGCGCGCTGGCGGCAATCGAAGGTGGCCACTTCAAGCGCGAAATCGTGCCGTTGGTCGGTGTCGTTCACGACGAGACGCCGCGCAAGGACACCACGCTCGCCAAGATGGCTTCGCTTCAGCCGCTGATGCCAGGCGGCGCGCTAACGGCGGCTGTCTCGAGCCAGACCTGCGATGCGGCAGCGGCGATCCTGATCGTCTCCGAAGATGCGCTCAAGCGTTACGGCCTCACGCCGCGCGCTCGCATCCATCACCTGAGCGTGCTCGGCGACGATCCGCTGTGGATGCTCACCGCACCGATTCCCGCGACACGTCACGCATTGCGCAAAGCGGGCCTCGCGCTGGACGACATCGATGTGGTGGAGCTGAACGAAGCGTTTGCCTCGGTGGCGCTCGCGTGGCTTGCCGAGATGCGCTATCCACACGAGAAGACCAATCCAAACGGCGGCGCGATCGCGCTGGGTCATCCGCTCGGCGCAACCGGCGCGCGGTTGATGACGAGCCTGCTGCACGAGCTCGAACGCACGCAAGGTCGCTACGGCTTGCAAACGATGTGCGAGGGCGGTGGTCTTGCCAACGTCACGATCATCGAGCGCCTTTAAATGCGTCACTGAGCGCATCACTGTCTACGAGGATCAAGCATGGGAATCTGCAACGACCGCACCGTGATCATCACCGGCGCGGGTGGAGGGTTGGGCCGCGAATATGCGCTGGCGTTTGCCGCAGAGGGGGCGGCGGTGGTGGTCAACGATATTCGTCAGGAGGCCGCGCAAGCTGTCTGCGACGAGATCGTGCGAGCCGGTGGCCGGGCATTGGCCAATGCCGACGACATTACGCGCATCGACACGGCGCAACGCATCATCGACGCCACGCACGAGGCGTTCGGCGAGATTCATGTGCTGGTGAACAATGCGGGCATCTGTCGTGACCGGATGTTCACCAGCATGACCGAAGCCGATTGGGATGACGTGATGCGGGTGCATCTGCGTGGGCATTTCTGTCTTGCGCAACTGCTGGCGCGCGAGTGGCGCGATGCGTCGAAGGCCGGGCGCGAGGTGGATGCGCGCATTGTCAATACGAGTTCGGGGGCCGGTCTGCAAGGGTCGATCGGCCAGGCGAACTATGGTGCGGCCAAGGCGGCAATCGCCGCGCTCACGTTGATGCAGGCCGCGGAGTTGCAACGTTACGGGGTACGAGTGAACGCGTTGGCTCCGGCGGCGCGTACGTCGATGACCGAAGGCGTGTTCGCCGAGATGATGCAAAAGCCCGCCGACGGCTTCGATTACTTCGATCCGGCCAACGTCGCGCCGCTGGTTGTCTGGCTCGGTAGCGCGCAATCGCGCGAGGTCAACGGGCAGGTGTTCGAAGCGGCGGGCGGCATGATCGCGGTCGCGGAAGGCTGGCACACAGGACCGCGCATCGACAATGGCGCGCGCTGGCATGTTGCTGACGTTGGCGGCGCGGTAGCGGCGCTGGTCGCGCAACGTAGGCCGGCGCAGCAAGTCTACGGAAGCTGATGCGATGAACCTCGCTCTCTCCGAAGAACAAACCATGATCCGCGATTCGGCGGCCGAGGTGCTGGCCGAGCGCAGCGCATCGGCGGCTGTGCGGCAGGCGATCGAACACCGCGCGGGCCGCGACGATGATCTGTGGCACACGCTCGCAGGCGAGCTCGGCTGGTGCGCGCTGATTGTGCCGGAAGCGGTGGGCGGCGCGGGCCTGGGCGCGATGGAACTGGTGTTGCTGATGGAGCAGATGGGGCGACGCCTTGCCTGTGTGCCTTACTTCAGTACGGTGTGCCTGGCGGCGATGGCGTTGGCGCAGTGCGAATCAGCGGCGGCGCGTGGATGGCTTTCGCGGATCGCGAGCGGCGAGGTGAGCGCGACGCTTGCGTTGCAAGCAGGGGCTGATTTCGATGGGCGCACAGCTTCGGCGTACGCAGTGACTGGCTCTCATACACCGGCGGTTTCGGTGTATGCGGAAGAGACGGCTGACGGCTACCGTCTGTCGGGCACTTTGGCACAGGTTTTCGATGGTGCGAGCGCCGATCTGTTGCTGGTGCCCGCTTTGATCGCGAACGAAGCGCAAACCATCGCGCTGTTCGAATTGAACTGCGCTGATCTTGGCGGCCTCACTCGCACGGCGCTCGTGACATTGGATATGACGCGTCCGTTGGCGCATATCGAGTTGAATGCGGTCGACGTGCCGCGTAACGCGCTGCTGGCGTATGGTCGCGAAGCGCAACGCGCGCTTTCAGTCACGGCGTGGTTTGCAACGCTGGCACTGGCCGCCGAACAGCTCGGTGGTGCGCAGCAATGCCTCGACCTCACGCTTGCCTATACGACAGAGCGCGTGCAATTCGGCCGTGCGATCGCGTCGTTTCAGGCGATCAAACATCGTTGCGCGCAGATGATGGTTGAAATCGAGGCGACTCGTTCGGCCGTGCTCGGCGCGGCGCAGGCTTGGGATCAAGCGCGAACTCTGGTGCCGGACCCAATGCGCTATCAGGCAGGCGGTTCGTTACCACCGGATGTGCTTGCCGATATCGCCACAGCAAAAGCCACCGCCAACGATGCGTTCCGCTTCTGCGCTCAGGAAGCGATCCAATTGCACGGCGGCGTTGGCTTCACCTGGGAATACGACCCTCAACTGTATTTCAAGCGCGCACAAGCTTGCAGCGCGCAATTCGGCACGACCGCGCAGATGCTGTCGTTCATCGCGGAGCAGGTGATCGACCGCGGGGAAGCTTTGAGCGCAGTGCGGCCTTTGCCGCTCAATCATGCCGATCACGCGCAAGCCGTCCTCGCGGGAGTGCTCTGATGAACAGCGAAACGCAACAGCAACACTTGCGCGTGGAAGTCGCCGACTGGATGAGCACGCACCTGAGCGGCGAGTTCGCCTGCCTGCAATACCGTGGTGGTCCTGGCGACGAAGAAGCGTACCCGGCGCTGCGCAAGAAATGGGAACGTGAACTGGCAAGCGGCGGCTGGACCGGTCTGGGCTGGTCCGCCGAACATGGCGGCCGGGCGATGTCCGTCGCAGAACAGGTGGTTTTTCACGAGGAATACGCACGCGCCGGTGGTCCAGGACGCATGGGTCATATCGGCGAAGGTTTGCTCGGGCCGACCTTGATCGCATGCGGTACTGAAGATCAACGCAAGCGTTTTCTGCCAGGCATCCTGAACGGTACGCAGTTCTGGTGCCAAGGCTATTCGGAGCCGGGTGCGGGTTCAGATCTCGCGAACGTCCGCGCGCGCGCGGTCCGCGACGAAAACGGCAATTGGCGCGTGCATGGCCAGAAAGTCTGGACGTCGCTCGCGCACGATTCCGACTGGATCTTTGTGATCGCGCGCACCGATCCGGAGTCGCGCGGCAATCGAGGATTGTCTTTCCTGTTGATGCCGCTCGATCAACCCGGCATCGAGATTCGCCCGATCAAACAATTGAACGGCGGCGCCGAATTCAATGAAGTGTTCTTCGACGGCGCGCTCGCTGCCGCTGAAGATCTGGTCGGTGCCCCTGGCGACGGTTGGCGCATCGCGATGACGCTGCTCGGCTTCGAGCGCGGCATGTCCACGCTCGGCCAGCAGATGCAGTTCATCCGTGAACTCGAATGGGTGGTCGACGCGGCGCATGAAACGGGCGTGGCAAATGACCCGCTGATTCGCCAGCGGATCGCGCGGGCGTGGGCCGGCTTGCGCGTGATGCGTTACAACGCGCTGCGCATGCTGGCCGGCGCCGGTGCCGATGAAAGCGCCAACACGTTGGGCCGCGAGGCACTGATCTACAAATACTACTGGTCGAACTGGCATCGCGAGCTCGGCCAACTGGCGATGGATGTGCTTGGCCTCAACGCCAATCTGATCGATAGCACCGACGCGAAACGTATCCGCCTGCAGGGCGTGTTTCTTTTCTCGCGCGCCGACACGATCTACGCCGGCACCAACGAAATCCAATTGAACATCATGGCCGAGCGCGGGCTCGGCATGCCGAGAGAACCCCGAGGAACGCTATGAACGAATCCCAGACGGTGCGGACCGCGCCTGCCTATGTGCCGGGCCATCAACTGCTGGCGGGTAAATCCGTGCTGATTACGGCGGCCGCCGGTGTCGGCATCGGTTTTGCCGCCGCCAAACGTTGCGCGGAAGAGGGCTGCCAGGCGCTCTTCATCTCTGACATCCACGAGAAGCGCCTCGCGCAGGCAGTCGAAACCTTGCGCGCCGAAACGGGTTTGCAGGCGATCTACGGGCGTTTGTGCAACGTCTCGGTGGAAGAGGATGTACGCGCGCTGGTCGCGGACGCTGAGGACAAGATGCAAGGCGTCGACGTGCTGATCAACAACGCGGGCCTCGGCGGCGCGCGTCGCATCGTCGAAATGGACGATGCCGAATGGTCGCGGGTGATCGACATTAGCCTCACTGGCACCTTCCGCATGACGCGCGCGATGTTGCCGCATATGCAGCAGCGAGGCCGTGGCGTGATCGTGAACAACGCGTCGGTGCTCGGCTGGCGGGCGCAGGCGGAACAGGCACATTACGCGGCGGCGAAGGCCGGCGTGATGGCGCTTACGCGCTGTGCCGCGCTCGAAGCGGCGCCGTACGGTGTGCGCATCAACGCGGTGGCACCGAGTATTGCACTGCACGATTTTCTGAAGAAGTCAGCTTCGGCCGATCTGCTCGATCAACTGGCGTCGCGTGAAGCATTCGGACGCGCCGCCGAAGTGTGGGAGGTGGCGAACGTGATGGTCTTTCTGGCAAGCGACTACGCGTCGTATATGACCGGTGAAGTGCTGTCGGTCAGTAGTCAGCACGCGTGATGGACCGCGTTATGACCAAAGTACGGGCTGAAGTGTGCTGCGACCCGCCGCTGGTTCGCGTGTTCGCTCATCCGGACGAGCTGGTTGCAGCGGTCGGCGAACGGCTCGGTGAAAGCACGTGGATGGAGGTCGAGCAGGCGCGCATCGCGTTGTTCGCGGATGCCACGCTCGATCATCAATGGGTTCATGTCGATGTTGAACGTGCGCAACACGGGCCGTTCGGCGGATGCATCGCACATGGCTTCCTGACGCTCTCGCTCGTCAATTTCTTTTTGCCGCAGATCGTACGTATCGACGGCGCGCGGCTCGGCGTCAACTACGGCTGCGACAAGATCCGCTTTCCCGCACCAGTGCGAGCCGGTGCGCGCATTCGCGGCGTCGGCCAGCTGCTGCGCGCCGAAGCGATCGAAGGCGGCGTGCAGGCCTGGATTCGCGTGACCGTGGAAATCGACGGTGAGACTAAACCCGGTTGCGTGGCCGACACCATCAGCCGCTACTACCTGTAGAAACCCGAAGAAAGCAGTAGAACCCGTAGAGGAATATTCATGAACGAAGCGGTCATCGTCTCGGTTGCACGCACACCGATCGGCAAAGCGTATCGCGGCGTGTTCAACGACACCGAAGCGCCCGCGCTCGGCGGCCACGTGGTGCGCGCCGCTGTCGAGCGCGCGCAACTCGACCCCGCCGATATCGACGACGTGCTGATGGGCTGCGCCGCGCAACAGGGCACCCAGGGCTACAACATCGGCCGGCTCTCGGCAGCTGCAGCGGGTTTGCCGGCTTCGGTGCCAGGCATGGCGATGGACCGGATGTGTTCGTCGGGCCTGATGACGATCGCGACGGCCGCACAACACATCCTGTGTGGCGACGCGCGGATCGTGGTGGCGGGTGGCGTCGAGTCGATCACGCTGACGCAGAACAAGCACAAGAATGCGTACCGGGCGCGCTCGGATGCGGTGCTCGCGCATCAGCCGGCCGCATACATGGCGATGATCGAAACGGCGGAAATCGTCTCGCGCCGTTACGGCATCTCGCGAGAGGCGCAGGACGAATACGCGCTGACGAGCCAGCAGCGCACTGCGGCGGCGCAGGCAGCGGGCCGCTTCGACGAAGAGATCGTGCCGTTCGAGGCACAGCGCGCGCTGTTCGACAAGGAAGGTAAGCCGGTTGGCAGCGAAAGCGTGCGTGCCACGCGCGACGAATGCAATCGTGCCGATACCAGCGCGGCCAGTCTGGCGGCACTGAAGCCGGTCTGGAGCGGCGGCGAAGCGGTCGCGCAGGGCGCGTTCATCACGGCCGGCAACGCGTCGCAACTGTCCGATGGTGCGGCAGCGGTGGTCGTGATGAGCGCAGCAGAGGCGAAGCAGCGCGGTTTGACGCCGCTCGGTATTTACCGCGGCATGGCGGTGGCGGGCTGTGATGCCGACGAGATGGGCATCGGTCCGGCGCTCGCGGTACCGAAACTGCTGGCACGTCATCGGTTGACGGTGAACGACATCGGCCTGTGGGAGATGAACGAGGCGTTCGCGTGTCAGGTCATTTACTGCCGCGATCAACTGCATATTCCGGCCGATCGTCTGAACGTGAACGGCGGCGCGATCTCGGTCGGTCATCCGTTCGGCATGTCCGGCACCCGCATGACGATGCACGGGCTGCTCGAAGCTCGGCGGCGCGGCGTGCGCTATGTCGTCGTGACGATGTGCGTCGGCGGCGGGATGGGCGCCGCGGCACTCTTCGAAACAGCGGCGTAGACCGCAGTCGGAGTTTTGCATGGGACCAGAGTAAGCGCTTTGCATGGGGTCGGAGTAGCGAGCTTTGCATGGGATCGAAGTAGCGAGCTTTGCATGGGATCGGAGTAGCGCGCTAAAGCGCGAACTCCGATCGACAGCTAAAGCGCGAACTCCGATCGACAGGAGACAAAAATGAAATCGACAATACCTGGTTTGCTGCTTTCGGCGGCGGTGCTGGGCGCGGCGCTGTTTGCGTTTTCGCCTCGTCCGGTGCCGGCTTTCGCGGCCACGACCATTCAGGCTGATCGCCTGCAGATCAATGGACTCGCCAGAGCAGGTACGCGCCTCGTCGCGGTGGGCGAGCGCGGCGTGATCCTCCTGAGCGACGATGCGGGCGCGTCCTGGCGGCGAGCCGCTGTGACGTCCGACGAAGCGTCGGCGCTTACGCAAGTGTTCTTCATCTCGCCGCGTATCGGCATTGCGGTTGGGCATGACGGCTGGATCGTGCGCACCGTCGATGGCGGCGCGCATTGGAGCGAAGTGCGCTTCGATCGCAAGCATTCGGACCCGCTGCTGTCCGTGTGGGGCAACGCCGATGGGTTGGTATTCGCCAGTGGCAGCTTCGGCCAGTTGTTCGTCTCGCACGACGCTGGCGCCACCTGGGCCCAACAGAAAACACCCGCCGACGATCGTCATCTGAATGCGATTACCGGCGATGCCAGCGGACGTTTGATGATCGCCGGCGAAACCGGCACGCTGCTGCGCTCAACCGACAACGGCGCGAGCTGGGAGAAGCGGCCCGTGCCCTATCAGGGCTCGCTATTCGGCGTGCTGAAGCTCGCTGATGGCGACTGGCTCGCGTACGGCATGCGTGGCAACGTGCTGCGCAGCACCGATCAGGGCGACACGTGGACACATATCGATAGCCGCGTCGGCACCTCGTACTTCGGCGCGGTGCAACTCGCCGACGGCGAACTGGTGCTGGTCGGCCAGGGCGGCGCGATCGTCACCTCGCGCGATAACGGACAGAGCTTCGCGGTACGCAAGGTGGGTGGCGTGCAGAGCCTCGCGGCCGTGGTCGACGCCGGGCATGGCGAGCTTGCACTGGGCGGAGAAGCGGGCGTGGCGCTGCTG
The DNA here is from genome assembly GCF_035656215.1 of Paraburkholderia sp. Lineage (GTDB taxonomy): Bacteria > Pseudomonadota > Gammaproteobacteria > Burkholderiales > Burkholderiaceae > Paraburkholderia. The sequence continues at coordinate 10,920 of NZ_DASRSY010000269.1, read as the reverse complement.
CCTGTGTCGCCCGAAGTTCGGTCGCCGCTTGCGTCACCGCTCGGGTCACCGCTTGTGCCGCCTGGCGCGTCACCTTCCTGAACTCGCGGCTTCGTTCACCGAACTTTCATAGCGCGCTCGCCGGCCACTGTTTCGCCACGGCCGCCGCGCTTCCCGTTGTCTTGCCGTGAGACGCATCATGAACGCATCGTCCCGTCCTTCTTCGTCCCGCCTTTCACGTTTTGTCGAGCGTTGTGCCGACGCCATTATGCGGCACCGGCGCATCCTGTTGACGCTGTGTCTCGCGGTGACCGTCGCGCTGGGTTGTTCCGCAACGCGCCTGCGGCTCGATCCCGGGTTCAACAAGATGATCCCGATGCAGCACCCGTATATGCAGGTGTTCAACCGCTATGCGAGTGCCTTTCCGGGCGCGAATACGATTCTCGTGAGTTTGCGCTGGAAGGGGCACGGCGACATCTACAACCAGGCGTTCATGGACGACCTGCGTCACGCGACCGATGACGTGTTCTTCATTCCCGGCGTGAACCGCTCGCGCGTTTTCTCGCTGTTCACACCGAACGTGCGCTATACGGAGGTCACCGAAGCAGGCTTTCGCGGCGATGTCGTGGTGCCCGGCCAGTTCAGCAGCGCGAATCCCGACGACCTCGCGAAAGTGCGCCGCAACGTGGCGCGTTCCGGCCAGATCGGCAGGCTGGTCGGCAACGACCTGCATTCCGCGCTGATCCGCGCGGAGTTGCGCGAGACGGACCCCGTCACCGGCAAGCATCTGGATTACAGCGCGGTGGCGCGGCAACTTGAACAGATCCGCGCGCGCTATTCGAATCAGGATGTCGAGGTCGACATCATCGGCTTTGCAAAACTGGTGGGGGATGTGGAGGCGGGGATCAGCGGCGTGATCGGCTTTTTCGCGCTCGCGTTTCTAATCACCGCTGCGTTGCTGTTTGCGTACACGCGCTCGGCCAAGACCACGGTGCTCGCGCTGTTTGTCGCCTTGCTGCCGGTGGTCTGGTTGCTCGGCGCGTTGCCGGTGCTAGGCCTCGGTATCGATCCGATGTCGATCCTCGTTCCGTTCCTGATCTTCTCGATCGGTGTCTCGCATGCCGTGCAGATGACGAATGCGTGGAAGCAGGCGCTGGTCGCCGGCATGTCCTCGACCGATGCGGCACGCGATGCGTTTCGCAAGCTGTTCGTGCCGGGCACGGTTGCCTTGCTGACGAATGCGCTCGGCTTCATGGTAATCATGCGCATCCAGATCGAAATCGTGCGTGAGCTGGGTGTCACGGCGTGCCTCAGCGTGCTGCTGATGATCGTCACCAACAAGGTGTTTTTGCCGATTCTGCTGTCGTACACGCGGTTGGAAGCAGGGACGCTCGCGCGTGCGCAAAGCCGTGCGGCGCAAGGCGGCAGCCGCTTGTGGACACGCTTCGCGATGTTCGCGCGGCCCGTGCCGGCGCTCGGCGTGTTCGTGGTCGCGCTGCTGTTGCTCGCGTTCGGCGCGAAAGAGTCGCGCAATCTGCAGATTGGCGACATCGGCACGGGCGCGCCCGAGTTGCGCAGCACGTCGCGTTACAACCTCGATAACGCGCGAATCACGAGCCAGTACAACATCGGCGTCGATGCGCTCGCGGTGATCGTCGAAACAACCGGCTTCGACGATGCCTGCCTGCATTACCCGGTAATGAGCGCGGTCGAACGCTTCGAGATGGAAATGCGCGGGGTGGCGGGCGTGCAGTCGGTGGTGAGTGTGCCATCGCTGGCAAAGATATCGATTGCTGCCTTCAACGAAGGCAATCCGCGTTGGGGCGCGCTGCCGCGTTCGAGCGATGGTCTCACGCAGGGCGCGAGCGCGTTCGATCCGGACAATGGCATGAACACCGAGAACTGTCAGGCGATTCAGGTGTTGATCTACACCACCGATCACGAGGGCAAGACGATCGCGCACATCGTCGACGAAATCAAACGACTGGCGGCGGAAGATCACACGCCGAATATTGCGTTCCGGCTCGCAGGCGGCAATGTCGGGGTGATGGCGGCGACCAACGAAGCGGTCGGCGACGCCGAGGTCGCGATGCTGCTGTCGATTTTCGGCGCGATCGCGTTGCTGTGCTTCGTGACCTTCCGTTCGTGGCGCGCGGTGTTGTGCATCGTCGTGCCGCTGACGGTGGTGTCGATTTTGTGCAACGCGGTGATGGCGTGGCTCGGCATCGGCCTGAAGGTTGCCACCTTGCCGGTGATTACGCTGGGCGTGGGGGTAGGGGTCGATTACGGCATCTACCTATACGAACGGCTGCAGCATGAGGTGCGCGGGGGCGCGACCTTGCCCGATGCGTTCGCGGCGGCGATGCGTCAACGCGGCACCGCGGCCTTGTTTACCGCGGTGACGATGTTCATCGGCGTGGGGACGTGGGCATTCTCCGCGCTCAAGTTCCAGGTGGATATGGGTGTACTGCTCGCCTTCATGTTCCTCGTCAATCTGTTCGGCGCAGTGTTTCTGTTGCCCGCGATGGCGGCATGGCTCGGCGTCGAGCGGGCGGAGCGGCGTGCGGGTGAAGCTGTTGTTGGGCGGAGCGTGGCTTTGACGAGCCGGCCAAATGCAGCTGTGCGCGGCACTGCAGCGGCTCCCGACGAAGTCGAACCGGCTGCGCTCGAGCATGGCAATCCGGGGCGCTAACGGGTAGCTGAAGTCCCTAGTCCGTCGGGACGATGAAGGCGGTGCGCGCCACGTCTATCGTCAGGCGTGAGCGCGAAGGTCTGCGCGCTTCGAAAGAACACTGATGACGGCGGCTAGTCCGAAGCGCCGCCTTTTCCATTGGAGGAGATAAGAGATGTCCGCACGTCCGTACAAAATTGAATCGCAGCCGCTGGTGCAGCGTTACGCCCGCGGCTGGCATTGCCTCGGTCTCGCTAGCGAATACAAGGACGGCAAGCCGCACACGCTGAACATGTTCGGCCAGCGCCTTGCAGCGTTCATGGATTCGCAGGGGCGCGTGAACGTAGTGGATGGCTTTTGCCCGCATATGGGCGGCGATCTGAGCGCCGGTCGCGTGGATGGCGATACGCTGGTGTGTCCGTTTCACGGCTGGCAATGGGACGGTGAGGGCAATTGCCAGTCGATCCCATACTGCAAGCGGGTCCCGCCGAAAGCCAAAATTGGCACGTGGCAGACTTGCGAGCAGAATCAATTGCTGTTCATCTGGCACGATCCCGAGGGCAATCCGCCGTCCGAAGAAGTGACCATTCCCCGTATCGACGCGTGTTTTTCCGACGAATGGTCGGATTGGGTCGTCGACAGAATGTTGATCGGCACCAACTGCCGCGAGCTGGTCGACAACATCTCGGACATGGCGCACTTTGGGACCGTGCACGGCGCGCCGATCGATTACTTCGCGAATCTGTTCGAAGGACACAAGGCCACGCAACTGCTGGTTGGCCGCAGCGAACGCCTTGGCGACGACGAGTTGATCGCGCTGTCCACTTACTTCGGCCCGGCGTATCACATCACCGAAATGACGGGGCAGAGCGGCGGCCATCCGATTCATTCGATTCTGTTGAACTGCCATGTGCCGACGGACATGAACAGTTTCGAGCTGCGTTACGGCGTGATGGTGAAGAAGGTGCCGGGCTTATCGGACGAACAGAACATGGAGATTGCGCGCGCGTATTCGACGCAGGCGCAGGCCGCGTTTTATGAGGACGTGGCGATCTGGGACACGAAGACGCGGATCGACAATCCGCTCCTGTGCGAAGGCGACGGACCGCTGTATCAGATGCGCGACTGGTACTCGCAGTTTTACGTCGACATGGCGGATGTGCGGCCTTCGAGTACGGCGAGAAAGGTTGTGGAGATCAAGATGCGCGAGGGCGGGGCGCCGCCACCGCTGCGGCACGTGTTCGAAGGGTAACGAAACGAAGCAGGGGCGGTGCATGGACCACCCTCAGCCTGCCGGGCAACCCCACGTTTTTCGGAGCGTGGGGTTTTGTTCTTCAGGTAAGGCGAATCGTGCCGTGGCGCGCGCCGCGCTGTGCGAGGGAGACCAGAAGTGCGGCGGCCTTTTATGGGCTCAGGGATTCGTTGCGACGGACGGTGCTGCCTCGAGATAGTTCTGGCGAATCTTCTCGGTATTCACATGGAGGACGTCGACGAGGTAGTGCTGCATGCCGCCGTATTGCTGATCGATGACTTCCATTGCCGCGCCGATGTAGTCGGGATCGACGGCTAGCAGCGGGGCCAGCACGTCGGGCGCGACGCCAATCTTTTGCAACTGCGCGGTTGCTTGCGCGTTACCTGTCGCGTTATAGCGGTTCGATTCCAGGTAGTTGGCAATCACGGTTGCACGATCGACGCCTAGCGCGGACAGCAGCAGGACTGTGGCGAACCCTGTGCGGTCCTTACCTGCGGTGCAGTGATAGAGGATGGTCTTGTCGTCTTCTGCCAGTTTCAGAAAGCGGCCGAATTGCGGCTGGTAGTCGCGGGGAAATTGCCTGTAAAGCGAGATCATGAATTGATGCATCTGCGCCGGCGTGGAGCGCTTGAGTAATGGGATGATCGCTTCGGGCGAGAGGTTTCCGGCTAGCACCGGATCGGCTTGCCAGGGGAATTGGGTGGCGAAGGCCTGTTCGGCAGGTTTCTTTTCGCTTGCCGCGCGGAAGTCCAGCACGACGTCCAGGTGCATTGCCTTGAGTTTTGTGATGTCGGCTGGTGTGGCGAAGGCTGGGTTGCCACTTCGGTACAGGCGGCCGGGCTGGATTTGCCGGCCATCCCGGGTTGTTAGGCCCGCCAGGTCGCGGGTGTTCTGGATTTTTTCCATCTGGATGTAGGTGTCGGTTTGTTTGCCTTCGGCGGTGGGTTGGGGTGTTGCTGTTATGGCTATTGATGATAGTAGGGCAGCTAGTGCTGCGGGTTTGTATGGGATGTGTTTCATGGTTGTGTTTTGATGTTTTTGGTTAAGGGAATTTTGCCTGTGAGGCGCTTTGTCTGGTTGCCTATGGCGTTGGCCTTTCCTTGTTTTGTTATTGGTTTATTAGCGTCGCCCCTGTGCGGGGCTGGCACCTACTTTTCTTTGCCTGCCGCAAAGAAAAGTAGGCAAAAGAAAGCGGCTCACACCGCTAATTCTTAAGCGGGTCCCCCGCACAGTTGCGGTAGTGGTGCATCTGGAATCTGTGTTTTCGCACATTCGACGTGAGTGACAAGGGCGTCATACTTCCGGCGGCGCTGCGCGCGCCGAAGCGTACTTCCTGGGCCCGTCTGCTTGTTTTCGCGTCAGCCACCCATCCGGCGCAATGGTTCACCGTCTCGCCACGCGCTACAAGGCATCGACGCTTCACTCGAAGCTCTAGTTCGCACCACCACGTACTTGCGCATCTCATGGGCAGGTGACCGGACACTGCGGCGCGCCGAGGCGAGGCCAGTGGCTTCCACCGCCCGCAAATGAAGCCCTTGGTCTCATGCAATTCAGTCATCGCCGAGGCGAAGCCGATGACCCCCAACCATGCCCAAACGAAGCCCCTGGTTTCTGATGAGCCCTTCCGGCGAGCACGTAGTGCGGGGCGGGAAGCATGACTGCCTTGTCACCAGGGCGGAATGTGCGGGAACACAGATTCCAGATGTACCACTGTCCCCTCCAAGCCAGGGGACCCGCTTAAGAACTAGCGGTTTGAGCCGCTTTCTCTTGCTTACTTCTCTTTGCGGCGGCAAAGAGAAGTAAGTGCCTGCCCCGCACAGGGGCGAACGCCAATAAACCAATAAGAATTCAAGGAAAGGCCAAAAATACCAGATCAAGGAAAAGCCAACGCCATAGGCAAACAGACAACAAGCGCCGCGCAGGCAAAAAACCCTATTTACACCAAACCCCCCCTCTCCCGAGCAAGCGTCAACGCCGTATCCTCAATCATGTCCTCCTGCCCACCGACAAGCCGCTGCCTCCCCATCTCGACAAGAATATCCCGCGCCGGAACCCGATACTTCGCCTCAGCTCGCTTGGCAAACAGCAAAAACGACGAATAAACACCAACATACCCAAGCGTCAACGCATCGCGATCAATCCGGATCGGTGCATCCATAATCGGCAACACAAGGTCCTCGGCAACGTCCGAAATCCCGAAGACATCAACACCAGTCTCAATTCCCATCCGTTCGCACACGGCGATAAAAACTTCCATCGGGGTATTTCCCGCACCGGCACCAAGCCCCGCAGCAGCGGCATCAATACGATTGGCCCCAGCAGCAATAGCCGCAATCGAATTGGCGACGCCCATTGCAAGATTGTGATGCCCGTGAAAACCCAGCTCCGTTTCTGGCTTCAACGCAGCGCGAACGAGACCAATGCGCGCGGTCACATCGTCGGGCAGCATATAACCGGCCGAGTCGGTGATATAGATGCAATTCGCACCATACGATTCCATCAGCTTCGCCTGGCTGACCAGTTGCTCCGGCGGCGACATGTGCGCCATCATCAGAAAGCCAACCGTATCCATGTCCAGCTTGCGCGCGAGACCAATGTGCTGCTCGGACACATCGGCTTCGGTGCAGTGCGTGGCCACGCGAATCGTATGCACGCCGAGCTCGTGCGCCATGCGCAAATGCTCGACCGTGCCGATGCCCGGCAGCAACAGGGCAGAGACCTTGGCCTGCTTCACTTCGGCAATCACGGCGCTCAGATAGGCTTCGTCGGTATGCGCCGGAAAGCCATAATTGACCGACGCACCGCCCAGGCCGTCGCCGTGGGTCACTTCGATCAAGGGCACGCCGGCAGCGTCGAGTCCGCGCGCAATCGAACACATCTGGTCGAGTGAAATCTGATGACGCTTGGGATGCATGCCGTCACGCAACGTCATGTCGTGCACGGTAATACGGGTTCCTGCTAAAGACATAGTCGGCTCCTCACGCGGTGGCGGGCGATGCGGCAAGCATCTGTTGGGCAAACAGCTCGGCGGTGCGCGCGGCGGCTGCGGTCATGATGTCGAGATTGCCGGCGTATTTCGGCAGATAGTCGCCGAGGCCTTCGACTTCCATGAACACGGACACGCGGCGGCCATCGAACACCGGACCGTTTTTCAACGTATACCCAGGCACGTATTGGCGCACTTCGTCGATCATGGCGTGAACCGAGGCCGTAATCGCTTCGATGTCCGGATCGGTTTCGGTCAGGCAATGGATCGTGTCGCGCATGATCAACGGCGGCTCGGCCGGATTGATCACGATGATTGCCTTACCTACCGCAGCCTCGCCGATCTGTTCGATCGCGCGTGACGTGGTGCGCGTGAATTCGTCGATGTTCTTGCGCGTGCCGGGACCCACCGAGCGTGACGACACGGTCGCGACGATTTCGCCGTATACCACGCGCTGAACGCGCGACACCGCGTACACCATTGGGATGGTGGCCTGGCCGCCGCACGTGACCATGTTGACGTTCATGGCCTGCTGGTCGATCTGCGCAGCAAGGTTGACGGGCGGCACGCAGAACGGGCCAATCGCGGCGGGCGTCAGGTCGATCACGCGCACGCCGCGTGCGGTCAGTTTGTCGGAATGCTCGCGGTGCACGTACGCGGAGGTGGCGTCGAAGGCGATGCGGATATCGTCGGCGGCCAGATGCGGCAGCAAGCCGTCAATGCCGTCAGCGGTCGTCTTCAGTCCCATTTCGCGGGCGCGCGCGAGGCCGTCGGAGTCCGGGTCGACGCCGACCATCCATACGGGTTCGAGCACCGCGCTTCGGCGCAGTTTGTACAGCAGATCGGTGCCGATATTGCCGGGCCCGATCAACGCGCATTTGATCTTGCTCATTCAATGCATCCTCAAGGAAAAGACAGTCAAACGGTCAGATGAAGCGCACGGAACAACTGCCGATGCCTTCAATCCGCATGTGCAACTGGTCGCCGCAAGTGACGGGAATCAATGCCGCCAGCGAACCCGACAACACGACTTCTCCGGCGAGCAACGGCACGCCGAGTTCGCCCAGCGTGTTCGCGAGCCATGCGACTGCATCGGCCGGGTGACCCAGCGCGGCAGCGCCGAGCCCTTCCGCTACGCGCGTGCCGTTCTTGTCGAGCGTCATGCGGCAAGCGGCGAGATTGAGCGCGTGGGGTGCGACGCGTTCATCGCCAAGCACGTAGACGCCGCAGGACGCGTTGTCGGCCACCGTGTCGCCAATGCGGATCGCCCAATCGCGGATGCGCGAATCGACGATCTCGAAGCACGCGCCGACCGCTTCGGTCGCGGCAAGCACGGCGTCTCGGGTGATGCCCGGGCCGCGCAAATCGTGCTTCAGATAGAACGCAATTTCGCCTTCCGCGCGTGGCGCGATCAGCTTCGCGATCGGGATGTCCTCGCCGGCGACGTAGTGCATGCCGGAAAGCAATACACCGAAATCGGGTTGGCGTACGTCGAGCATGTCCTGCACAGCCTGGCTCGTCACGCCGATCTTCTTGCCGACGATGGTTTCACCCGCTTCGATGCGGCGTGCGACGAAGCGCTGCTGCACGCGGTAAGCGTCGGCGAGCGACAAACCGCCGGCGCGCGCCGAGAACGGTGCAATCGGCGCGCATTCGCGCCATGCGTGATAAAGCTCGTCGCCGAGTGTGGCGTGAAGTGTCGAGGTCATGGCGAGCGAAAATAGAAAGGGAAAAGCGCCGGGGCAGAGCCTGAACTCGTCCCCGGTTTCGGCTCTAACAGAGGCGCAACAGAATCAATTACCTGCGCCGCGAATCGCATCAGGTGAGAAAAACGCTTCGGTCATTTGCGGGCCACGTGTGAGCACCGGCATCGGCTCCTGATTCGCCAGACGGTCCGCGTAATAGGCGCCCGAGATCAGGTCGTGATAGAACACGGCGGTCGAGTAGACCGACTTGGCGTCGTACGCATACAGCGTCGGGGCGAGGTTGGTGCGCCACAACGTGCCGCGGGCGTCGTAGTTATCGGCGGCGACTGCGTCCCACGTGTCTTCGTCGAGATACAGCACCCGTTTCGCGTATTGGTGGCGATAGCCGGACTTGAGCGTGGCCTGCAACACCCACACGCGATGCAGTTCGAAGCGCATGTACTGCGTGTTCTCATGGCCCTTGGTCAGCAGATCGGTGTATTTGATCGATGGGTCCATCAGCTTGTAGTTGTTGTACGGCACATACACTTCGCGTTTGCCGATGATCTTCCAGTCGTAACGTTCGCCTGAACCGTTGAAGAGGCGATCATCGTCGACGGTGCGAAAGCCACCCGGTCCTTCGGGCTGATCGAAGCCGAACTCGGGCGCCTGGCGCACGCGGCGCGTGCCCGGGTTATACGACCAGGTGCGGCGGGTGTCGGAGCCTTCCTGATCCCACATCTCATAGCCGGTGATAATCGTACCTCGATCGGAGAGCGGCAGCATGGTGGTCTGACGGAAGAAGCTCTTTGCGTTCAGTGCGTTCTTCGGATCGAAATGGTCTGCGCTGCGCGGCCCGTAAATCGCGTATTGCACCTTGCCCCACGCGATATTGCCGTCCGGGTAGACCACGGCCTGGTCGTAGGTCGCGGTTTCGCCTTCGATCCCGGATGCGAAGCGTAGATTCCACATTGCCTCGACACCGTTCTTCGGCACCGGGAACGGTGTGATCGGCGGGAAATCCTTCAGGCCGTTCTGGTCTTTCGTCATCGTGGTGTTCGGCGCGTACAGGCGGATGTCCTTGTACACAGCGTCGCCATAGCCGAAATCGCGGTGGCTCGGATAGACGGGAATCTTGAAGCTGTCCGGATACTTCTTGAGCAGGGCCTTCTCGCCGTCGGTGAGACGCGCTTCGTATTGCTGCATATTCTGCGCGGTGATCACGAAAAGCGGTTTCTCGTTCGCATACGGATCGGGGAAGCGCTGGCCCGGCTTGTAGTCGACGCCCGGCGGTGTGCCGAACCATTTGCCGCTCCATGCGGGGATCGTGCCGTCGGCGTTGCCCGCGCGCTCGGCGCCCATTGGCGTGAGCGGGCCTTCGAGTTTGGCGAGATCTTCCGGGCTGGTTTTGGCGAACGATGGGGCGCCTGGTGCGGCGGCGAACGCGGCAGCTGCCGCGAACACGCAGACACGCAATACGGGATTGAAAATTCGACTCATGACCAAATCCTCTTGCAGTAAAAAGACGGCTGATTCAAAGGGCGATGCATGTTGCAAAGCGCCTGAAACACAAAGCGCTCAAAGAGTTCGGCACGCAGCATCAGAACGAGTAAGTCGCGGTGGCGAGCACGTAGTCGCGATCGGCGAGCGGACGATTGGTCGGGTCCGGCCGGCCGAGGAATTTCGCGTAGACGAGGGCGAGTTTCAGGTTGCTCAGACGCGTGAAGTTCACGCCGACGGTGACGCGGTGGTCGCCCACGCCGGTCATCGAACCGAGCGCGCCGGCAAGCGCCGACTTACCCGTGAAATCGTCGGCGTAGGTGATCGGCACGTCGACGTCCCAGCCGTTGAAGACGTTCTTGTAGCTGAGCGTCCATGCCACTTCGAAGGCGGCGGAATTGCGCGTGTTGGCGATCGTCGACGAGCCGAGCAGCGGCGTGATGTTGCCGGCGTGCACATACGAGACTTCACCGACCAGGGTTTGCGACGCGGCGAGGAACGTCGGTCCGATCGAATAGATCGCGGAGAGATTCGACTGCCAGACGTCGCCACGTGTCGATTGCGCACCGGCAGGGGTGTTCACCAGCACGGCGGCGCCTTGCCGATAGGACGTTTCGCCGGCCACGTTCACGCCGTTCAGGTCGGTTGAGAAACTCAGGCCGGTGAGTTTGATGTTGTCGAAGTACTTCTGCTGGTACTGCAGCGTGGGGAAGTAAGTCGTCACGACACTCGGATTCATGTCGTTGTAGTGCAGGTAGTACGCGCCGATTTCGGTGTCGCCGAATACGCGCCAGCGTGCGCCGAGACCCCATTGACCGCTGTTGCCCGGGCGAATGTCGGGACCGCG
>NZ_DASRSY010000268.1:0-3643 GCF_035656215.1 Paraburkholderia sp. | reverse complement strand
TTCATCGTGATGGGCGGCCTGCTGCTGCTCGTGCACAAGACCAAGCTCGGCCGCGCGATGCGTGCGATCGCTGAGAACCCGGGCGTCGCGAGCCTGATGGGCGTGAACCCGAACTTCGTGATTTCGGCGACCTTCATGATCGGCTCGGCGCTTGCCGCTCTGGCCGGTGTGATGATCGCGTCCGAATACGGCAACGCACACTTCTATATGGGCTTCATCCCAGGTCTGAAGGCCTTTACCGCGGCGGTGCTGGGCGGGATCGGCAATCTCGGCGGGGCGATGGTGGGCGGCGTGCTGCTCGGTCTGATCGAACAGTTGGGGGCGGGCTATATCGGCAACCTCACGGGCGGTGTGTTCGGCAGTAACTATCAGGACGTGTTTGCGTTCATTGTGCTGATCATCGTGCTGGTGTTCCGTCCGTCGGGTCTGCTCGGCGAACGTGTTGCGGATCGCGCCTGATCCCTGGGAGAAAGCAAACATGACCTCAATTCAACCGATCGAGCCGTCCACGACGCTCATCCCTGAAAAGAACCTGACGAAGACGCTGACGGTCGGCATCATCACCGCGATCTTCGTGATCGCGGCGCCGATGATCATCGGCGCGGCCGGCGGCAACTACTGGGTCCGCGTGCTCGACTTCGCGATGCTGTATGTGATGCTCGCACTGGGCCTCAATGTGGTGGTCGGCTTCGCCGGGCTGCTGGACCTGGGCTACATCGCGTTCTATGCAATCGGCGCGTACGTCGCGGCTCTCCTGAGCTCGCCACACCTGACCTCGCAGTTCGAGTGGATTGCGCATCTGTTCCCGGGCGGCCTGCATGCGCCGATCTGGATCATCGTGCCGATTGCGATGGGGCTCGCCGCGACCTTCGGGATCCTGCTCGGTGCGCCGACCCTGCGTCTGCGTGGCGACTACCTCGCGATCGTGACCTTGGGCTTCGGGGAAATCGTGCGGATCTTCATGAATAACCTCGACCGTCCGGTGAATATCACCAATGGTCCGAAGGGGATCACGGGGATCGATCCTGTGTCGGTGGGTGGCTTCAGCCTCGCGCAGACGCATTCGCTGTTCGGCATGCAGTTCCCGTCGGTGTACTTGTACTACTACCTGTTCGTGCTGTGTTCGCTGCTGGTGATCTGGGTCTGTACGCGTTTGCAGCACTCGCGTATCGGCCGTGCATGGGCCGCGATCCGCGAAGACGAAATCGCCGCCAAGGCGATGGGCATCAACACCCGTAACGTGAAGCTGCTGGCCTTCGCGATGGGTGCATCGTTCGGCGGGTTGTCGGGTGCGATGTTCGGCTCGTTCCAGGGCTTCGTGTCGCCGGAGTCGTTCACGTTCTGGGAATCGGTCGTGGTGCTGGCGTGCGTGGTGCTCGGCGGCATGGGCCACATCCCGGGTGTGATTCTCGGTGCGGTGCTGCTTTCGGTGTTCCCGGAATTCCTGCGTTCGACGATGGGTCCGCTGCAGAACGCGATCTTCGGCCACGAAATCGTCGATACGGAAGTGATCCGTCAGTTGCTGTACGGCCTCGCGATGGTCGTGATCATGCTGTACCGCTCGGAAGGCCTGTGGCCGGCGCCGAAGCACGAAGACAAGATTGCGAAACTGGCGAAGCGCAGCGGCAAGAAGCCGGTGCGTGCCTGAGGCCTGGTGCAGGGCGAGCCCTGCATGGGACCAGAGTAAGCGCTAAAAGCGCTAACTCTGGTCGACACGGAGAGAAATCATATGAGCGATAACGTAAACAACAGCGTAGGCAGCGACCAGATCCGCCTGTCGGTGAAAGGCGTGAACAAGCGCTTCGGCGGGCTGCAGGCATTGTCCGACGTCGGTCTGCAGATCAAGTCGGGCCAGATTTATGGCCTGATCGGTCCGAACGGCGCCGGCAAAACGACCTTCTTCAATGTGATCACGGGTCTGTACACGCCGGATTCGGGCGAGTTCAAGCTCGACAACGTGGAATACACGCCGACCGCTGTCTACCAGGTGGCGAAGGCGGGGATTGCCCGTACGTTCCAGAACATCCGTCTGTTCGGCGGCATGACCGCGCTGGAAAACGTGATGGTTGGGCGTCACGTGCGCACGAAGCATGGCCTGATCGGCGCAGTGTTCCAGACGCCGTCCGAGCGTCGCGAAGAGCGCGAGATCAAGGAGCGTGCGATCGAACTGCTGGAGTACGTCGGCATTGCGCAGTACGCGGACTACACGTCGCGCAATCTGTCGTACGGTCACCAGCGCCGTCTGGAAATCGCCCGCGCATTGGCAACGGATCCGAAGCTGCTTGCACTGGACGAACCGGCTGCCGGCATGAACGCAACGGAAAAGGTCGAGCTGACCAAGTTGCTCGACAAGATCCGCAGCGACGGCAAAACGATCCTGCTGATCGAGCACGACGTGAAACTGGTGATGGGCCTGTGCAATCAGATGACGGTGCTCGACTACGGCAAGGTGATTGCGCAAGGTCTGCCTTCAGATGTGCAGAAGGATCCGAAGGTGATCGAAGCTTATCTGGGTGCGGGGGTCCACTAATGGCAACGGCAATGTTGAAAATCAAGGGCCTGCAGGTCAATTACGGCGGCATCCAGGCAGTCAAGGGTATCGACCTCGAAGTTGCGCAGGGCGAACTGGTCACGCTGATCGGCGCGAACGGCGCGGGCAAGACCACGACGATGAAGGCGATCACGGGGCTGAAGCCCTACTCGGCGGGCGACATCGAGTACATGGGCCAGTCGATCAAGGGCATCCCGGCGCACGAGCTGCTCAAGCGCGGTCTGGCGATGGTGCCGGAAGGCCGGGGTATTTTCTCGCGCATGTCGATTGTCGAGAACATGCAGATGGGTGCTTATCTGCGTACCGACACGGACGGCATCAAATCGGACGTTGATCGCATGTTCGGCTTCTTCCCGCGCCTGAAGGAGCGGGCCACGCAATACGCGGGCACGTTGTCGGGCGGCGAACAGCAGATGCTGGCGATGGCGCGCGCGATCATCAGCAAGCCGAAGCTGTTGTTGCTGGACGAGCCGTCGATGGGTCTGTCGCCGATCATGGTCGAGAAGATCTTCGAAGTGGTGCGGGCGATCTCGGCCGAAGGCATGACAGTGCTGCTGGTCGAGCAGAACGCGCGTCTCGCGTTACAGGCAGCGAACCGCGGCTACGTGATGGACTCGGGTCTGGTGACGATGTCGGGCGACGCGAAGCAGATGCTGGATGATCCGAAGGTGCGCGCGGCTTATTTGGGTGAATGAGTTGGGTGAATGAGTTGGATGAATAAGCCGGGTAAATAAGCCGGGCGAATGAGTGACGGGTGAATAACCCGGTCCAGGTTCGCTTTAGCCGTAAAAAAGGCCGCATGCTTTCAGGCATGCGGCCTTTTTCCATTCAAGCGGTTGTCAGCGCCTAAGCCGCCGGCGCTTCCGCCAGTTCTCCCAACCGCTTACCGAGACTGATCACCGCATCCGCGCGATAACCGAGCGCCTCATAGAACGCGCGCACGTCGGCCTTTGCGGACAGCACCTGCAAATTCAGCTTCGGGCAGCCGCGTTCGGTCAACGCGTTTTCGACATGCGCGACCAGACGCGTGCCGATACCGTGACGACGCAACGATTCGTCCACCGCGAGCGAATATAACCAGCCTCGGTGCCC
>NZ_DASRSY010000267.1:0-11865 GCF_035656215.1 Paraburkholderia sp. | reverse complement strand
AACGCCAACGCCAACGCCAACGCCAACGCCAACGCCAACGCCAACGCCAACGCCAACGCCAACGCCAACGCCAACGCCAACGCCAACGCCGTCCAAGTCCAAGTCCAAGTCCAAGTCCACGCCCTTGCGCGTTGACGCCTGAGCCATTTCACGCGGCAGAGCTCCCATCACCAATCCTCCTTCACCGCGCGCACCGCATCCACCGACACCGCGCCGCGTCCCGCAATCACCGCCGTCGAACATGACGAGGCCAGCATCACCAACGCCACCGTGCCGAGCACGGTCCACGGAACGTGCAGCGACATGCTCCAATGAAACGACTGCGGATTGACGACAAACACCAGAATCAGACTGATTGCGAATCCGAGAACGAAGCCCATCGCGATACCGCAAGCAGTGAGCATCCCGCCTTCGAGCGCGAGAATCGAAAGAACCTGTGAGCGAGTTACGCCCACGTGCCGCAGCATGCCGAACTCCCGGGCTCGTGCGAGTGTTTGCGCAGAGAACGTCGCGGCGACGCCGAACAGACCGATTACGATCGCGACACCCTCGAGCAGATAAGTAACCGCAAAACTCCGGTCGAAGATAATCAGCGTATGCGCTCGAATTTCACCCGGCAGCGAGAGATCCAGCGATGCCCCGTAGGGCAGCGCACGCAGTCCGGCAATCACGCGGTCGACGCTCGTCCCAGGCTGAACAGTAACAGCCACATCCGTCGCACTTGTGTCGGCGGTTAAACGCCGATAATCCGAAAGCCGTATCTGGATCGCACCGGTCTGGCGCACGTAATCACGCCATATGCCGGCCACAACGAACACGTGACCGCGCTCGCCGAGCGGCAATTGCACACGTTGACCAAGCTTATAGCCATACAGATCGACCATTGCTTCGGATACCCAAACAGGTGTCTCGCCCGCATGCAACGCGGAAGGAGGCAGCACCGCGCCGGTCATCTGCAGATTCGCACCTGGATCGGCAGCGTCGATTTCACGCGCGAGCACGGCAACGTCCGGCCGTGCAGGATCGAGCGTGAGATGCGAAGTGCGGGCAAACGCGGCGGTCTTGATGCCGAGCACGGCGCCCACCAGAGTCTGTTCGTCGGGGCGCAAGCCGCCGGTGTCGCCATTCGGTGCGACGCGAACGTACAGATCGGCCGAGAGCAGGTGGCCCAACCAGTCTTCGACGGAAACGCGGAAGCTGGCCACCATGATCGCCATCGCGACGATCAACGCGAAGCTCGACAGCACACCGCCCATCGCGATCGATGCATGGCCCGGGGCATTCGCAAGGCGCGCTAACGCCAACGTGCTCGCCGCGCCGGCGCGACGTCGCGCGCCGAGCGCACGGCTCGCTGCACCAAAGATCGAAGCGGTCACGCGCGGCATCAGCGCAATCCCGCCGACCAGCAACAACGCAACGGCCAGATAGCCGCCGATAGGCGCATCGAACAATGGAGGCACCTGCGTGAGCACGGCGGCAACCAGCAGGCATGCCAAAGCGGGCCACGGCGTAGCGAGTCGCGCCAACGCGCCTTCTTCGGCGCCGGCTTTGAGCGCCACTGCGGGCCGCGCACGCGCCGCCTCCAGTGCGGGAGCAAGACTGCCTAATACCGATACAGCGATGCCGAGCGTCAGAAATAGAGCGGTCGCCAACGGCTCGAAACCGACGTGCGGCTGCACGCCAGGAAAGTAGCCACCGCCCAGGTCGCTGCCGAAAAAACGCAACGCGCCGCTCGCCATCGCATAGCCGAGCGCGAGCCCGGACAGCGAACCGAGCAGGCCGAGCAGCGCGCCTTCCATCAGGATCTGCCGCAACAGTTGGCCACGCGTCAGTCCAAGCACGCGCAGCATCGCGAACTGCGCCCGGCGTCGCACGACACCCAGCGCCTGCGTCGAAAACACGAGGAAGGCGCCAGTGAAAAGCGCTACCAGCGCGAGCACATTCATATTGATCCGGTAGGCGCGCGACAGACGATCGGTCCGGCTTTCGGCGTCGCGCGTCTCGGAGATCACCCACTGCGTGCCAAGCCGCGCTTGCAGGTCATGCTTGAAGCGTTCACGATCGATGCCGCGTTCGAGTTGCACGTCGATGCGTGACAGCTTGCCCACCTTGCCGAACTTCCACTGAGCTGCAGCGATGTCCATGACCGCGAGCCGCTGACCCGGCCGTGTCCTCAAGAGACCGCCTGCTACGCGCAAGTGCAAGATCGACGTGCCGCTTCGCAGCGCTACGTCATCGCCGATTTTCACCTTCAACCATTGCTGCGCGGCCGACGACAGAAACACCGTATCGGCCGCGAGCGTATCGAACGGCCGCTCTGGTGATGGCACACCGATCAGATCAGGCGCAATGCGGCTTGCCTTGAAGACATCGATGCCGAGCACGGGCAGCGCGGCGTTCTGATCCGGCACGGTGACATCGAGAGCGAGTACGGGACTCGCCAGCGCTACACCGGGCTCGTTCGACAAACGCGGATAGATGGACTCGTCGAATAAAGGTTGTGCGCCACGTACCTGCAGATCGGCCTGGCCCGACAGGCTGCGCGCCGCCGCCGAGAATTCATTGAAGGCCGCGCTGTTGATCAATTGAACGGCGTAACCCAGTGCCACGCCGAGCGCGATCGTTGCGATCGCAACCAGTGCGCGTCCGCGATGGCTGCGCCACTCCGCGCTCAACAGCCAACGCGCGAGCATGCGATGACCGCGCATTCGCTGCAGCGGGCGTAGGTCAGCGTGCATCATCGGGCGAACGCGCAATGGATCCGGAGTCGGCGTGCGAGTCGGAAAAGGCCTTGCGTCCGGATGACGCGTGCAAGCCGCCTTCGCTCAGAATCAGAATGCGGTCCGCCACGGCCGCGGCTGCTTCCGAGTGCGTGACCATGATGGTGGCCGCGCCGGTTGCCTTGCTTTGCGTGCGGAACAAGCCGAGCACGTCGTGTGCGGTATCGGGATCGAGGTTGCCAGTGGGTTCGTCGGCGAGAATCAGTTTCGGACGATGCACAAGCGCCCGCGCAATGGCGACGCGCTGCAACTCGCCACCCGACAACTGCCGCGGAAAATCATCGCCACGGCCGCTCAAACCGACGGCCGCGAGCATATCCAGCGCGCCGGCCGTGGGTAGATCGTTTAGCAGCAGCGGCAGAGCGACATTCTGCGCAAGAGTCAGATGCGGCAGCACGTGAAACGCCTGGAACACGAAGCCCAGTTTTTGCCGGCGCAAGCGCGTTGCTGCGTTGTCATCCAGACGCGAGACCGCGCTGCCGTCGATGATCACGTCGCCGCTATCCGCGCTGTCGAGCCCCGCAATGAGATTCAGCAACGTCGATTTGCCCACGCCGGAGTCACCCATGATCGCGACGAATTCACCCGGCGCGAGTGTGAAATCGAGGTGCGCCAGCACGAGGCGGCCAGCGCCGTAGGTCTTGCCAAGCTCGCGGCATTCGAGCGCGGGAACGACACCTTCATCACGAAGCACCATGCGGTATCCGATAAGTCTGGCCGGTGAGGGCGGCGTTTAACCGTGAAAAAAACTACCGTGCTGCGCACGAGCGTCGGCCCTTGAACCGCCGAAGTATATTCGGGTTTTGTAAGGCTCGCAGGCGCATGCGGCCATCGCCTGATCCTCATCTGAAAGCAGGCGGCTGAGTGGATCGAGGTGGGCTTTTCGGGCGTGCGCCGACGCTTCTTTAGAGTGTCGGATCAAAAAAATTTTCTGCGCGCGGACGCGCTAAATTTTTGCCGACCCCTCGAAACCGGCCTTGATGGCGCGTCATGCACCAGCATGATTTATTCCAATTCAATCGTTGCGTGGAAGCGCTCGCGCAAGAGTGCCTAAGTATCGGCCAACTGCTTTCTTCTCCATGCAAAAAGCATGGTGAAAATCCCTCAATGTCGAATTTGTGCGTTTGCACATTTTTCGGCGTTTCGCAAGGGCAGGCGTGTCAACAATACATTGCCAAAGGCGTTGCAGCATTGTTGCGCTGCAAAAGTATTCTTATCTTGGTAATCTCCCACCCTTGGTCATTCGACTGCGGGTAAACGTGGAGCGGGCAGCACTGCTTCGGCGTCAATTTCAGCGAAATCCAGCCTACATATCCATTTCAATGCTTTCATTTTTGAAGGCGTTGATGCGGCGTTTTGTATTTCAAGTTTTCAACAGAACACATGCCATTGCCTCCGCTTCTTAGCCTACTCATCTGGATCCCTATTGTCGCCGGCCTGGTGGTTTTGCGTGCCGGATCTGACGCGGCACGTAGTCGCACGCGATGGCTCGCGCTGATCGGCGCGGTGGCGGGTTTCCTGCCGGTGATCCCGCTGGTGTCGAATTTCCGTAACGACGTGACGTCGATGCAGTTCGTCGAGAACGTCCGCTGGTCGCCTACGTTCGATATTGCATGGCATGTGGGGGTGGATGGGATTTCGCTGTGGCTCGTCGCGCTGACCACGATCATCATCGTGGTCGCCTCGTGGGAGTCGATCACCGAGCGCACCGCGCAGTACTTCGGCGCATTCCTGATGCTGTCGGGTTTCATGCAGGGCGTGTTCACGTCGATGGACGGCATGTTGTTCTTCATCTCGTTTGAAGCGACGCTGATTCCGCTTTACTTGCTGATCGGCACGTGGGGCAATTCGAATCGGTCGTATGCTGCGGTGAAGTTCTTCTTCGTCTCGTTCCTCGGCTCGCTGATGATGCTGATGTCGATGCTGTACCTGTACAGCCAGACGCACAGCTTCGATCTCGCGCTGTGGCGTGAAACGCACCTCGGCACCTGGCCGCAGGCTTTGATCTTCCTCGGCTTCCTTGCTGCGTTTGGTGTGAAGGTGCCGATGTGGCCGTTGCATACGTGGCTGCCGGACGTTCACCTCGACGGCCCGACCGGCGCCGCCGTGATGATCGGGATGCTTAAGCTGGGCGGCTACGGCCTGCTGCGTTTCGCGCTGCCGATCGCACCGCAGGCCAGCCATTTCTTCGCGCCGATGATGATCACGTTGTCGCTAATCGCGGTGATCTATTCCGGCCTGCTGGCACTTGTGCAGACGGACATGCGCCGCTTGCTCGCGTATTCGACGATCGCGCACATGGGTCTCGTGACGCTCGGTCTGTTCGTCTTCAACCGTATCGGCCAGGCCGGCGCGATCGTGCAGATGCTGTCGTACGGTGTGGTTTCCGGCGCGATGCTGCTGTGCACGGGCATGCTCTACGACCGCACGAAGACTGCTTCGATCGCCGAATACGGCGGCGTTGCCAACACCATGCCGCGCTTCGCCACGTTCGTGATGCTGTTCTCGATGGCTAATATCGGCCTGCCGGGCACCTCGGGTTTTGTCGGTGAATTCATGGTGCTGATGGGTGCGATCCGCTTCAATTTCTGGATCGGCGCAATCGCGGCATCCACGCTGGTCTTGAGCGCGGCCTACACGCTGTGGATGTACAAGCGCGTGATTTTCGGCGCGATCGCCAATGCACGCGTCGCGAAACTGCAGGACCTCGGCAAGCGCGAGTTCGTATTGCTCGGCGCGATGGCTTTGCTGGTGCTGGCCATTGGCATCAATCCGAAGCCTTTCACCGATGCGATCGACCCCTCGGTCGGTACGCTGCTGGCCCAGTCGGAACGAACCGCACATCCTTCTGACTCCGCACCGGCTGACGGTGGCGAGCACCTGCAGGCGGCGGCGCCCGCTGTCGTCGCGGCGCGCACGCCGGGCTGACCGGAACGAAGCCCAGCGCAGGTGCAGCATTATTCGCATGGATGCCGCTCTTTCTGACGCAGTTTTTCCGCATCCATACACGTCCATTTCCAAGTATCCGACGCAGCGTAACCATTCAGGTCATGCTGCGTTTTAGTACTTGTATAACGAGACTTTTGTAATTCGGTGACGCTGCTAATACTTTGCAATAGAGCATTGCAAACCCAAGCGTGCGCAGAGACGTGCGGCAACGTGTCACACGGTGTTGCGACGCAATAGATTGTTGCTGAATCGGGTGTTTATATCCGCTTGACGTCCCCCTATTATGCGATCGCTTACTAAGGGAGAGCGGTCGAATGACGTTCGTTGAAGTCGTAAATGAAGGGCAATGGATATGAAAGGAAAGACTCTGCGAGGGTCGATAAGTTTCCTTTCCGTCGGCCTCGCGTTGTTGCTCTCGGGTTGCAACAACCTCGATGTTTTGAATCCGAAGGGAAGTGTGGGTCTGGCCGAACGTGATCTGATTGCCACGTCGACTCTGGCCATGCTGATCGTGGTCATTCCGGTTATTGCGCTGACGTTGCTGTTCGCGTGGCGTTATCGCGCTTCGAACAAGAGCGCGGAATACCGTCCGGGCTGGGTGCATTCCACCGGCATCGAAATCGCCATCTGGACGATTCCGACGCTGATCATTCTTTTCCTCGCCGTGTTGACGTGGAAGAGCACACACGAGCTCGATCCGTATAAGCCGCTCGAGTCGCAGGTGAAGCCGATCAACGTCGAAGTCGTCGCACTCGACTGGAAGTGGCTCTTCATCTATCCCGACCTCGGCATCGCCTCGGTGAACCAGTTGGCGTTCCCGGTCGGCACGCCGGTAAACTTCGTCATCACGTCCGACACGGTGATGAACTCCTTCTTCATTCCGCAACTCGGCGGCCAGATTTACGCGATGGCAGGTATGCAAACGCGTCTGCATCTGATCGCCGACGAAGCCGGCAACTACGCAGGCACCGCGGCGAATTTCAGCGGCAAGGGTTTCTCGGACATGAAGTTCCGCGCACTCGCTACGTCGCCTGACGAGTTCAATGCGTGGGTCGCCAAGGTACGCGGCTCGTCCGACCGTCTCGACATGGACCGCTATCACACGATGTCGGCGCCTACCGAGAAGGAGCCGGTGCGCTACTTCTCGTCGGTCGATCCGAAGCTCTTTCACAACATCATTGCCCGATACAACAACGGTAACGTCCTCGACAACATGAAAGACGCTAACTGTGCGCCAAAGGGTAAGGGGTAACGCATGTTCGGAAAACTTACGCTCGATGCGATTCCGTATCACGAGCCAATCATCGTGGGCGCGGGCATCTTCATGGCGCTCGTCGGGCTGGCCGTGCTCGGCACGGTCACGTATTTCGGCAAATGGCGCTACCTGTGGACGGAGTGGCTGACTTCCGTCGACCACAAGAAGCTCGGCATCATGTACATCATCGTGGCGATGATCATGCTGCTGCGCGGCTTCTCCGACGCGATCATGATGCGTCTGCAACAGGCGCTCGGCTACATGAGCCCTGGCTATCTGCCGCCGCATCACTACGATCAGGTGTTCACGGCGCACGGCGTCATCATGATTTTCTTCATGGCGATGGCGTTCATGATCGGCCTGATGAACCTGATCGTGCCGCTGCAGATCGGCGCACGCGACGTTGCGTTCCCGTTCATCAACTCGTTGAGCTTCTGGATGACCGCGGTCAGCGCGATTCTGATCAACGTGTCGCTGGTGATCGGTGAGTTCGCGCAAACGGGTTGGCTGGCGTATCCGCCGCTGTCGGAGTTGCAGTTCAGTCCGGGTGTCGGGGTCGACTATTACCTGTGGAGTTTGCAGCTCTCCGGTATCGGCACCTTGCTCACCGGCGTGAACTTCTTTGCGACCATCGTGAAGATGCGCGCCCCGGGCATGACCTGGATGAAGATGCCGGTGTTCACGTGGACTGCGCTCTGCACCAACGTGCTGATCATGGCGTCGTTCCCGATCCTGACCGTGACGCTCGCGTTGCTCGGTCTGGACCGCTACCTCGGCATGCACTTCTTCACGAACGACGGCGGCGGCAACGCCATGCTGTACCTGAACCTGATCTGGGCATGGGGTCACCCGGAGGTGTACATCCTGATCCTGCCGGCGTTCGGTATTTTCTCGGAAGTCGTGGCGACCTTCGCCAAGAAACCGCTGTTCGGCTACAAGACGATGGTGTGGGCGACCTGCGCGATCATGGTCCTGTCGTTCCTCGTGTGGCTGCACCACTTCTTCACGATGGGTTCGGGCGCTGACGTCAATGCGTTCTTCGGTATCGCGACGATGGTGATTGCCATTCCGACCGGCGTGAAGGTGTTCAACTGGCTGTTCACGATTTACAAGGGCCGTCTGGAATTCACCACGCCCGTGCTGTGGACGATCGGCTTCATGGTCACGTTCACGATCGGCGGTATGACCGGCGTGATGATGGCGATCCCGGGCGCGGACTTCGTGCTGCACAACAGCCTGTTCCTGATCGCTCACTTCCACAACGTGATCATCGGTGGCGTGCTGTTCGGTTATCTGGCCGGTTTTAACTACTGGTTCCCGAAGGCATTCGGTTTCAAGCTGAACGAAAAGCTCGGTAAGGCTGCGTTCTGGTTCTGGCTGGTCGGTTTCTATGTCGCGTTAATGCCGCTGTACGTGCTTGGTTTCATGGGCATGACGCGCCGTCTGAATCATTACGACAATCCGGCATGGCATCCGTGGCTGATCCTCGCTGCGTTCGGCGCAGGGCTGATCGCTATCGGCATTGCTTGCCAGTTGGCGCAACTGTACGTCAGTATCCGCGACCGCAATCTGCCGGAAAACCGCGATGTTTCGGGCGATCCGTGGAACGGTCACACGCTGGAATGGGCAATGAGCTCGCCGCCGCCGGTGTACAACTTCGCGATCATCCCGACGGTGCGCAAGCTGGACGCGTTCACCGATATGAAGTCGCGTAAAGCGCAGCAAACTGAGCCGTCCTATCGCGACATTCATATGCCGTCGAATACGCCTGCGGGTCTGCTGGTTGGGTTGTTCTCGCTGGCGCTCGGCTTTGCCGGTGTATGGCACATCTGGTGGCTTGCGATCGCCGGCCTGGTCGGTGCAGTCGGCACGGTCATCGTCTACAGCTTCATGGACAACGACGGCTACTACATCCCGGCGGACACAGTCGCGCTGATTGAAGAGAAACGCGCTGGTGCGGGTGCCCAGGTCGCGTTGGAGGTGGACTGATGTTACAGAAGACTATTGCGGTTCAACCGCATCTCGCGCCGGACCATGTGCCGTCGCAATCGGTATTCGGTTTCTGGCTGTACCTGATGACCGACTGCATTATCTTTGCCGCGCTGTTCGCCGTGTTCGCGGTGATGGGCCATCAGTTCGCGGGTGGTCCGACCGGTAAGGATCTGTTCGAGATTCCGGGCGTCGCGCTTGAAACGTCGATGCTGCTGCTGAGCAGTATCACGTACGGTTTCGCGATGCTGGGCGCTCATAAGAACAGGAAGGGCGTGCTGCTCTTCTGGCTCGGCGTGACCTTCCTGCTGGGTCTCGCGTTTCTCGTGCTGGAAATGCGTGAGTTCTCGCACCTGATCGCCGAGGGCGCAGGCCCGAGCCGCAGCGCGTTCCTGTCGTCGTTCTTTACGCTGGTCGGCACGCACGGTTTGCACGTGACGTGCGGTTTGATCTGGATGGTCGTGCTCGCGATTCAGGTGATGCGTCATCGCGATCTGACCGAACGCGACATGATTCGCCTGACGTGCCTGAGCCTTTTCTGGCACTTTCTGGACGTCGTGTGGATCGGCGTCTTCACCTTTGTCTATCTTGCGAGCGTGATCTAAATGGACCATAGCCATCACTCACACCTGGCGCACTCGGACGAAGGACACGGAGGTGAAAGTCACGGCAGCATCGGCAGCTATACGATTGGTTTCATTCTCTCCGTCGTGTTGACCGCCGCAGCGTTCGGCCTCGTGCTGAATGGCACGTTGACCGGCGAGAACGCATTGCTCGCGATCGCGGGCCTCGCGCTCGTCCAGATCGTCGTGCACCTGGTTTTCTTCCTGCACATGAATACGTCGTCGGCACAGCGCTGGAACGTCATGGCGTTCGGCTTTACGGTGCTTACGGCCGTGATTCTGATCGTCGGGTCGTTGTGGATCATGCATAACGTCAGCATGCACATGATGTCGCGATAAGCGGAAAAGTAGTCGCTTGAGAGAAGCCCCGCAAGGTGAAAGTCTTGCGGGGCTTTTACGTTTTCTGGCGGTGCGGCTACGCGTGAGGCGTGAGCCTTTGCCGGAAACGCCATGAAGCAGGGCGGATTCCGTTGCGGGTCCAGCGGATTGCTTTGAGCAATGGCCGCATCCGGTTGCCACGCACCTGTTCGAGCGGTCGTGCAGCTTGTGGTGCGAGCTGTTCGACTACGGCTTCCGGCGTAGTGAAAAGACGCGTGCGCCAGTCCCAGTAGAGGGGGTAGCGCAGCAGCACGCCCGCGCACAACATGTCCAGCGTCAGCGTGCGATGGCGCCATGGCAATGGCGCGAGTGCGTCATGTGTCAATCCCCAGTCTGCATAAAAAGGCAGCCCGTAGGTGAAGACCGCTTTGCCGCGCAACAACGCGTCGAAGCCGGCGAGCGACGACAAGGTGTGCACCTCGTCCGTCACGTCGACGAGCGACTGGATAACGTCGTTATCGTCGAGACCGCCGATGCTGTGCTCGTGGCGCATCGCGACCAGGCGCAGGACGTCAAAAAGATCGTTGCACAGTTGAATGCGATGGGACGTCACGAGTCGGTCACGCACCGTCGCGTGGTGCGGCCGTGGGGATCGTATGAAGGCATCGACAGCGGCGACCGGTTCCAGGTCAAGCGCATTGTCGTCAGCCCTGGCGCGCAACTGAGCTTGCAGATGCACCATCATCGTGCGGAGCATTGGATTGTCGTCAAGGGCACCGCGCTCGTTACCAACGGCGATAAAGAGATCATCCTGACCGAAAATCAATCGACGTACATTCCGCTTGGCGTGACGCATCGATTGCTGAATCCGGGCAAGATTCCGCTCGAGTTGATCGAAGTGCAGTCCGGCGCCTATCTCGGCGAAGACGACATCGTACGCTTCGAAGATACCTATGGGCGTGTAGCGAAGGCTTAACCGCAGTCGCGATTGCTCGTAATGCACACGGCGGCGAGATCGTCGCCGTGTGCCGATCGCCCTTCGTTGAGACGCTCAGCAGAGGCCCGATGCGCGAACCTGATGGCGATCCGAGATACGACACGCATCATGCCGTCTTCGAGATTGACCCGCGTCGAAACACGCGTTAGCATCGTTTCCATGACCGCTTCTATCCATTCCCGTTCGCATTCTTTGCGCGCATGCTGTTGCAGCCTGCCAAGGGGAGCTTGCGTCTAGCGAGTCGATCTGTACACGTCCATATCCCTGAGGCCACCCGTCACACGACCGGTGGCCTTTTTGTTTTGGTTTTTCCGTTTTCGTTTTTTACGTTCCGCTTCACGTTCACCGACGCGTTCGACACCACAGAGGAATTCACATGCCGCTCGCCCTGTACGACACATGGTCGCGCACCTTACGCGCCTTCACGCCGATTCAAGCGGACCACGTGGGGCTGTATTGCTGCGGCCCTACCGTGTACGACCACGCGCATATTGGCAACCTTCGAACCTACGTGTTTGAAGACGTGCTGCGACGCGTGCTGGCGTTGAACGGCTACGCCGTGCGACACGTCGTCAATATCACCGACGTGGGTCATCTGGTCTCCGACGCGGACGAAGGTGAAGACAAAATGGAGAAGGGCAGCCGGCGCACGGGCGAGTCGGCTTGGGCGATCGCGGAACGCTATACGGCCGATTTCATGAACGACTGGCGCGCGCTGAACCTGCTGGAACCCACCGTGTGGTGCCGCGCGACCGGTCACATCGCCGAACAGATCGACTTCATTGCCGAACTCGAGCGCAGCGGCTACACATACCGCACGGCCGACGGCATCTACTTCGACACGAGCAAACAGGGCGATTACGGCTTTCTCGCGCGGCTCGATATAGCGGGCCTGCAGGCCGGAAAGCGTATTGCACTGGGCGAGAAACAGCGCGCGACGGATTTCGCGCTGTG
>NZ_DASRSY010000266.1:0-13744 GCF_035656215.1 Paraburkholderia sp. | reverse complement strand
TTGTACGCGCTGCCGTTCTACGTCGAAAGCTCCATGACGTATTACCGCAAGGATCTGTTCGCGGCCAAGGGCCTGAAGATGCCCGATCAGCCGACCTACGACCAGATCGCGCAATTCGCCGACAAGCTCACGGACAAAGCTAACGGCATGTACGGCATCTGCCTGCGCGGCAAGGCCGGCTGGGGCGAAAACATGGCGTACGCGACGACGGTGGTGAACACCTTCGGCGGCCGCTGGTTCGACGAAAAGTGGCAAGCGCAACTGACCTCGCCGGAATGGAAGAAGGCCATCACGTTCTACGTCGATCTATTGAAGAAAGACGGCCCTCCGGGAGCGAGCTCGAACGGCTTCAACGAAAACCTCACGCTAATGTCTTCGGGCAAGTGCGCAATGTGGATCGACGCAACGGTGGCCGCCGGCATGCTCTACAACAAGCAGCAGTCGCAGATCGCCGACAAGGTGGGCTTTGCGGCGGCGCCGATCGCCGTCACGCCGAAGGGTTCGCATTGGCTGTGGGCGTGGGCACTGGCCATTCCGAAGTCGTCGAAGCAGGCTGACGCGGCGAAGAAGTTCATCGCGTGGGCCACGTCGAAGCAGTACATCGAACTGGTTGCGAAGGATGAGGGCTGGGCTTCGGTGCCGCCGGGAACACGACATTCGACCTACGCGCGCCCTGAGTACAAGCAGGCTGCACCGTTCGGCGACTTCGTGCTGAAGGCAATCGAAACGGCGGATCCGGATCACCCGACGCTCAAGCCGGTGCCGTACACCGGTGTGCAGTTCGTTGGCATCCCTGAATTCCAGTCGTTCGGCACCGTGGTCGGTCAGAGCATCTCCGGCGCGGTTGCCGGTCAGATGACGGTCGATCAGGCACTGGCCGCCGGGCAGGCAACGGCGAACCGCGCCGTGCAACAGGCCGGTTATCAGAAATAAGCCGACCTGCAGGCACTGTAACGTAACGTGAACCGCGCCGGCTGACGCCCGTCAGCCGGCTCACGCAGCACAGCGGGCCGTCCTCGTCACTCATTTGCCGCTCATTTGCCGCTCATTTGCCAATTACGCGCCGCGGCATCACAGGCGTCGCGGTGAGTGATACGGCTAAGGCGGTGTCTTCGTCGGACAGCCCGCGCATTACCGAACAGGTGGTCAATCATGCGTCCTCTGCGCCTACCTCTCATGCATGCCCAACCCCAGACAGAAAAAGAACGCGAAGTCCGCAAAGCCAATTCCGCCCGCTGGCTGGTATCGCCCTCGGTTGCGGTACTCGTACTGTGGATGGCGATTCCGCTGGCGATGACGATCTGGTTTTCGTTCTCGCGCTACAACCTGCTGAATCCGGATCTCAAAGGCTTCGCAGGATTCGACAACTACAAATATCTCGCCACCGATCCGTCGTTCGGACCGTCGATCGGGCACACGCTCGAACTGATCATCTCGGTACTGGTGATCACGGTGGTCGGCGGCGTGCTGATGGCGATCCTGTTCGATCGTAAGTTCTACGGTCAGGGCATCGCGCGGCTGCTGGCGATCGCGCCGTTCTTCGTGATGCCGACGGTCAGCGCGCTGATCTGGAAGAACATGATCCTGCATCCGGTGTATGGCCTGATCGCACAGGGCATGCGCGCAGTCGGCATGCAGCCGATCGACTGGTTCGCCGACTATCCGCTGACGGCGGTGATCATGATCGTCGCGTGGCAGTGGTTGCCGTTCGCGTTCCTGATTCTGTTCACCGCGATCCAGTCGCTCGATCAGGAACAGAAGGAAGCGGCGCGCATCGACGGTGCGGGTCCGTTCTCGATGTTCTTCTACATTACGCTGCCTCACCTGAAACGGGCGATTGCAGTGGTGGTGATGATGGAGACGATTTTCCTGCTGTCGATCTTCGCCGAAATCTATACGACCACAGGCGGCGGTCCGGGCACCGCGACCACCAATCTGTCGTACCTGATCTATTCGCTGGGCCTGCAACAGTTCGACGTCGGTCTCGCTTCGGCAGGCGGCATTCTGGCTGTCGTGCTGGCTAACATCGTGTCGTTCTTCCTTGTGCGGATGCTCGCGAAGAACCTGAAAGGGGAGTACGAAAAATGAGCCACGTTGCCTCTACACCGGCGTCCACGGCGCCCATGACTGTGCCGGCCAAGTCGCCGTTCGCTGCGATTCGCCGCGGTATTCCCGGCGTCATTGCATGGCTGGTCGCGCTCCTGCTGTTCTTTCCGATCTTCTGGATGACGATCACCGCGTTCAAGACGGAGCAGCAGGCGTATTCGTCGTCGCTGTTTTTCGTCCCGACGCTCGATAGTTTTCGCGAGGTATTCGCGCGCAGCAATTACTTTTCGTTCGCGTTGAATTCGGTGCTGATTTCGGTCGGCGTCACGGTGCTGTGCCTGATTCTCGCCGTGCCGGCCGCCTACGCGATGGCGTTCTTTCCGACGCGCCGCACGCAGAAGGTGCTGCTGTGGATGCTGTCGACCAAGATGATGCCGTCGGTCGGCGTGCTGGTGCCGATCTATCTGTTGTGGAAAAACACCGGCTTGCTCGATACGGTGTCGGGTCTGGTGATTGTCTACACGCTGATCAATCTGCCGATTGCCGTGTGGATGTCGTTCACGTACTTCGCCGAAATTCCGCGCGACATTCTCGAAGCAGGACGGATCGACGGCGCAGCGACGTGGCAGGAAATCGTCTACCTGCTGATGCCGATGTCGTTGCCGGGACTCGCCTCCACCTCGCTGCTGCTAGTGATCCTGTCGTGGAACGAAGCGTTCTGGAGCATCAACCTGTCGAGTTCGAACGCTGCGCCGCTGACGGTGTTCATCGCTTCGTATTCGAGTCCTGAAGGTCTGTTCTGGGCGAAGCTCTCCGCTGCATCGCTGCTTGCGGTCGCACCGATCCTGATCGTCGGCTGGCTGTCGCAGAAGCAACTGGTGCGCGGCCTTACGTTCGGGGCGGTCAAATGACGGCAGGCACGGCTGTAAGTAGCTTCGCGCTGATCTGCGATTGCGACGGTGTGCTGATCGACAGCGAAGCCGTGGCGGCGCGCATGCTGGTGCACGAACTCGAAGCGCGCTGGCCGGATACCGATGTTGAACCAGTGGTGCTGCCGCTGCTCGGCTTGCGCATCGAGAAGGTGTTGCAAGGCACGGCGGCGCAACTCGGCAGGAGCCTCAGCGTCGCGGATATCGAGGCGATCCGTCAAGCGGTGGAAGCGGCGGCGATGCAGGCGCCGGCAGTCGTTGGAATCGAGGCTGCGCTCGCGCAGGTGCCGCTCACCAAAGCATGCGCGAGCAACAGTTTCCGGCCGTATGTGGAGAACGTGCTGGCGCGCACGGGCCTCGTGAAGTTCTTCGGCGATCGGCTCTTTTGCGCCGATGCGGTGCCGAATCCGAAGCCCGCACCCGATGTCTATCTCGCTGCAGCGCTTGGTGTCGGCCTCGCGCCGTCCGCCTGCCTCGTGGTGGAAGACAGCGTGACGGGCGTGACGGCGGCGACCGCGGCGGGCATGACAGTGCTGGGCTTTATCGGCGGCGGTCATGCGAGCGATGCCCAGATCGATGCATTGCATGCAGCAGGCGCGCGTCACGTTTTCGACGACATGCTGCAGTTGCCGGAACTGGTCGCGCAATGGACGCTGAGCGCGACGGCCGCGGCGCCCTAAGCGCGGCAGGTCAAAGCAGATGAACAACGAATGAGCAGGTTCTGAATCGCACATAGAGAAGCGAACCAACGCAGCTGTTGAAGACATGGAAGCAACGGATCTAACCTGAGCAACCGACGCAGCTGAAGCACCGTTAGCACCGTTAGTAACGCACAGCAATACACGGAGACACATCATGGCAAGCGTAACTCTGCGCAACATCAGAAAAGCCTACGACGACAACGAAGTGATGCGCGACATCAACCTCGACATCCTGGACGGCGAATTCGTCGTATTCGTAGGCCCGAGCGGTTGCGGTAAATCGACGCTGATGCGGATGATCGCCGGCCTCGAGGACATCAGCGGCGGCGATCTCACCATCGACGGCACGCGGGTGAACGACGTGCCGCCCGCCAAGCGCGGCATTGCGATGGTGTTTCAGTCGTACGCGCTGTATCCGCACATGACGCTGTACGACAACATGGCGTTCGGCCTGAAACTCGCCGGCACCAGGAAGCCGGAGATCGACGCCGCCGTGCGCAACGCAGCGAAGATTCTGCATATCGACCATCTGCTCGATCGCAAGCCGAAACAGCTCTCAGGCGGTCAGCGCCAGCGTGTTGCAATCGGCCGCGCGATTACGCGCAAGCCGAAGGTGTTCCTGTTCGACGAACCGTTGTCGAATCTCGACGCCGCGCTACGCGTGAAGATGCGCCTCGAATTCGCACGCTTGCATGACGAGTTGAAGACCACGATGATCTACGTGACGCACGATCAGGTCGAAGCCATGACGCTGGCCGACAAGATCGTCGTGCTGTCGGCGGGCAATGTGGAGCAGGTCGGCAGCCCGACCATGCTGTATCACGCGCCGGCCAATCGTTTCGTCGCCGGTTTTATTGGTTCACCGAAGATGAACTTCATGGAAGGCGTCGTGCAATCGGTGACGCACGACGGCGTCACGGTGCGCTACGAAACCGGCGAGACACAACGTGTCGCGGTGGAGCCGGGCACGGTGAAGCAGGGCGACAAGGTCACCGTCGGCATTCGTCCGGAGCATCTGCATGTGGGTACGACAGACGACGGCATCTCGGCGCGCACTATGGCGCTCGAATCGCTCGGCGACGCAGCGTATTTGTATGCAGAATCGAGCGTTTCGCCGGATGGCCTGATCGCGCGGATTCCACCGCTCGAACGGCATGCGAAGGGCGAGACGCAAAGGCTCGGCGCCACGCCGGATCACTGTCATTTATTCGACAGCGAAGGGAAAGCATTCCAGCGTAAGATCGTCGAAGTGCTGGCCGCGTGAGTAATTGATTAGGAAAGCGGCGGGCGCGCCGCTTTCCGCTCAGTCACATTCCCGCACCAGGAAACGCTCATGCCCGCCTACGTCGTCATTACGCGCGAGAAAACACTCGACCCCGCCAAACTCGAGGAATACAAACAGGATGCGCCGGCCATCTTCGAGCAGCATCCGGTGATGATGCTGGCCAGTCACGGACGCAGGGAAGTGGTGGAAGGCCCGGCGATCGAAGATATCCTGATTCTCGAATTCACGGGCTATGACGAAGCGCTTGCGTGGTTCCGCAGTCCGGCATATCAGGCGGTCAGCGAGACGCGCCGACGGGGCGCAGACTATCGCATCATCATCACGGAAGGCTTGCCGGTGTTGTAAGGCGGCGATGCGCTGCCGTTAGCCATACACAGTCATACACAGCCATTAAGCCGCCATCCTTCGCCGCGCTCAGGCTTCGAGCGCCGCCCGTGCACACAGCTCGTCGGTCACCAGTCCCGACAGCCAGCCGCCTTTGAGCACCGCGATCAGCGCTTCGCGCTTGCGCGCGCCACCGGCAAACCCGATGGTGGGCCGCGGCGGCGGGGCGTCGAGCGCGATGCTGGTGACACGCCGGCCAGTCGGCGATTCGACGTGCGCGCCGGCTGAATCGATCGGCAGGCCGAGCATTTCGGCCACCGCACCGTTCTGTACCAACTCTGTCACTTCCGCGGACGTGATAAAGCCGTCTTCGTGCAACGGACAGTGCGGCCCGATATTGCCGATGCCGACGAACGCGACATCCGCCTTGGCCGACAGCGATTCGACGATGCGGTAAAGCCGGTGATTGCACCACTGCGCGCGCTCGGCCTCGCTATCGGCGAGCAACGGCGCGGGCAGCAGAAAATACTTGCCACCGGTCTTCTCGGAAATGTGCAGCGCGACGTCGTAGCGGTTCGAGGAGCCGTCCTGGGCGATCGCCCCGACCATCGATACCAACCGATGCTGCGGACGCTCCAGCTGGGCGATCTGATCGACCGCGGCCTTCAGCGTACGGCCGCTGCTCACGGCGACCACCATCGGCTTTTCTTCGCTGAGATAGCGTTCCATGACCTGCGCGCCGGCCACGGCCAGTTTGCGGTCGACCTCCTCCGACGTATCGCTGTCGATCGGTACGACTTCGCACATGCTCAGGCCGTAGCGCTTCGAGAGTTGATCGGCGAGCGAAAGACAGTCGGCCAGTTTGTGATCGACGCGCACGCGAATCAGATTCTTCTCGACAGCGAAGGCGACCAGGCGCTGCGCGACCGGGCGTGACACCTGCAGTTTCTCGGCGATCTCGTTCTGGGTATTGCCGGCGACGTAGTAAAGCCACGCGGCGCGGGTAGCAAGATCTAATTTTTCTGTGGACTTGGGCACGGTGACGGTTCGCTTGAAGTGCGCCGATGATAGCAGCCGGTCTCCGCCTCTCAGCGGGAACCGGCTGCGGCTTGCCGGTCAGGCGAGCGGTTGCCGCGCGGGGTCGAACAGCGGCCGCACGTGGCGGTAGAGCGCGCGATACGCTTCGAGCCGGTTGCGTAGTTCGGCGTGTCGTTGCGGGTTCGGCGTGAACTCCTTTTCGATCGGTGGCTTGGTCAGCACCTTGGCCGGGTCGCCGCCTGCGGCCAGCCAGCCGAGGCGTGCCGCGCCGAGCGCCGCACCGGTTTCGCCGCCGCCGTGCTTGCGGGTGGCGGTGTCGAGCGCATCGGCGAGGAGTTGTGCCCAGTAGTCGCTGCGCGCGCCGCCGCCGAGCAGAGACAGCGCCTTCGCTTCGGTGCCGGCTGCGCGCAATGCGTCGAGGCCGTCGGTGAGTGCGAGCGTCACGCCTTCGAGCACCGCGTAGCCGAGCAACGCGCGATCGGTCGCGTGATTCATGCCGAAGAACACGCCTTGCGCGTACGGATCGTTGTGCGGCGTGCGTTCACCGGACAGATAGGGCAGAAAGAGCGGGGCGGTGGTCAACGCATCTGGTGGCAGCGCCTCGATTTCGGCGAGCAGGGTCGGTTCGTCGGTGGAGGTGAGTTTGCAGACCCAGCGCAAGCAACTTGCCGCCGACAGCACCACGCTCATCTGATGCCAGCGATCCGGAATCGCGTGACAGAACGCGTGCACCGCGGAAGCAGGGTTCGGCCGGAAACTGTCGCCGACCACGCACAACACGCCTGAGGTTCCGAGTGAGACGAAGCCGTCGCCCGGTTGCGTCGCGCCGATGCCGATCGCACTCGTAGCGTTGTCGCCACCGCCGGCCGCGACGATCACGCCGTCGCTCAAACCGAACTCGCGCGCCACCTCGGGAAGCAGGGTGCCAGACGGCTCGCTGCCTTCGCACAAGCCGGGCATCTGCGCGCGAGTCATGTTGCAGGCGGCCAGCAGCGAATCGGACCAGTCGCGTTTGGCGACGTCGAGCCACAGCGTGCCGGCTGCATCCGACGGATCGGATACCTTGCCGCCGGTCAGTTGCAGGCGCAGGTAGTCCTTCGGCAGCAGCACACAGGCGGTCTGCGCGAAGATGTCCGGTTCGTGACGCGCAACCCACAGCAGCTTCGGCGCGGTGAAACCAGGCATCGCGAGATTGCCGGCCACGGTGTGCAACTCCGGCGCGCGCTCGGTCAGCTCCGCGCATTCCTTGTCGCTGCGCATGTCGTTCCACAGGATCGCGGGGCGCAATACGCGGTCCTGCGCATCCAGCAGCACGGCGCCGTGCATCTGCCCAGAGAGGCCGATACCGCGAATCTGCGCGAACTCGTCGGGATGTCTGGCGCGCAACGCGGCCAGCGCCGTGCGCGTGCCGGCCCACCAGTCTTCGGGATTCTGTTCGGCCCAGCGCTGATGCGGGCGCGAAACGGTAAAGGGTGAGCCTGCGGTGCCGATCACGCGTCCATCGGACGCAAGCAGCAGGACTTTCACTTCGGACGTGCCGAGGTCGATGCCGAGATACATGGGCGCGAAACCTTCGTCGTTAGGGATGCGCTACTTTAGCCGCAAGGGCCAAGCGGTGCCATGCGCATTAAGCCTGGCACCGGCGTGGTTCGATGCTGCGCGGTGCGCGGCGCTGAGTGACACGATGTCCGTTGCCGCCGGTGTACGCGCGCCACATTGCGGCGACGCTGGGCGCCGTCGCACGGGTCTGCGGGTCAAGCCGCGCCGCGTTTGGCCAGCCACACGTCGACGCGCGCCAATGCGCCCGCCAACGCCGATTCCAACTCCGGTGTCTGTGCCATGCTGCCCCATAGCAGCTGGTCTGCGGCGAACGCCTGCAACGGATCGGGCGCGCTAAAGAAACCCCGGGCGACGCGCTCGTCCATCACGCCATCCTGATACGCATACGGGAGCGCTCCGGCGTTCCAGCGTTCGAGGAACCGGAAGAACAGTGCCGGCAACATCGCGGTCGCCGCCGGTGTGACGCCGCGCTCGAAGCATTCGGCGAGCGTCGGCGCGATAAAGCCCGGCAGCTTTGAAAAGCCGTCGGCCGCAACGCGCTGGTTGGTGTCCTGGATATAAGGATTGCCGAAGCGTTCGAGCACCACGTCGCGATAGCGTTCGAGATC
Source organism: Paraburkholderia sp. (assembly GCF_035656215.1). Classification (GTDB taxonomy): domain Bacteria; phylum Pseudomonadota; class Gammaproteobacteria; order Burkholderiales; family Burkholderiaceae; genus Paraburkholderia. Next base: position 5,253 of record NZ_DASRSY010000266.1, on the reverse strand, counting down.
GAGCGGGCTCGGCGTGAGGCACGGAATCACGTCTTCGGTCACGTAGTCAAAGGCGAATTTGTTGATGTCCGGATCGAGCGTGCCTTCGTGAATGTAGTTCAGTCCGACCAGCGTGCCCGCCCACGCAATGCAGCTATGCGGTGCGTTGAGAATGCGGATCTTCGCTTCCTCGTAAGGCAGCACCGAGTCGACCAGTTCCGCGCCGACCTTTTCCCACGCGGGGCGTCCCGCGATAAAGCGGTCTTCGATCACCCATTGGATGAAGGCTTCGCCCATCACCGGGCAGGCATCGTCGACGCCGGTGGCGGCTTTCACGCGTTCGCGCACGTCGGGTGTGGGGCGTGGCGTGATGCGGTCGACCATCGAACTTGGGCACGCGGTGTTGTCGTCGAACCATTGCGCCAGTTCGTCCGCGCCACGCCGTTCGAGAAACTCGCTCATGCCCGCATGAAAACGCTCGCCGTTGCTGCGCAGGTTATCGCAAGTCTGGAGCGTGACCGGGCCGGCGCCGCGCTTCATGCGCGCGTCGAGAATCGCCGCGAGCGCGCCGTAAATCGTGGTGTGGCCGCCTTTCAGGTCAATCGCGAGATCGGCGTTTTCGGTGTCGAGTTCGTCCTGCTCGTCGAGATAGTAGCCGCCTTCGGTGACGGTAAACGCAATGATCTTGCAGGCCGGATCGGCGCCCGCTTCGATCAGCGCATCGAGACTCTCGGTCCACGGCACCACGCGCTCGATCGAACGAATCGTCTCGTATGCGCGCTCGCCTTGCGGCGTGACGGTCTCGAGCGTATAGACGCCGTTTTGCGCGGCGAGCGCTTCGAGCACCGCATTCATGTCGCTGCGGATATTGCCGACCGTCAGCGTCCAGTGCGGCTCACCCGCCACTTTCGCCTCGGTCAACCGATGGAGATACCAGGCCTGATGCGCGCGATGAAACGATCCCGCGCCGATGTGCAGGATCACGTGTGCGGCCGCGCCGCTGCCTTGCCCGCTGTTCATGTGCGTCTCCTGAATGTTTCGATCGCACGGCTTGGAGCGTGCGTTTTTTCTCGAGGGTAGAGCATTTGCTCTGTCTGTGAGCGAATGATCGTACCCGGCGAAACGAATGTCAAGGCGACGTAAGCGGCTTTTCGTGGCGCGGCGCGGCGTGGCGGGACTTTCGGCGCGACTGGCGAGCCGTCCGCGCGTTATGGGACGCGTCTCGCGGTGCGTATTGCATTGCATCAAATTTGACTTTCCCCGCGCCAGGACTCACCCGAATGCAAAAAAGTATCGGTCCGCGGGTTCATTTCTAGTGGTGGACAAGGCTTTTGAGGACTACTTTTCGCTATACAAGATGAAGCTCAGCGGCACCCGCAACACGCCGCTTCATGGAGGGAGACGCGATGCAACCCGATCTGGAACTCGTTGCCTTACGGCGCGACGAATCGTTCAAAGTGTGGTCGCACGGCTATCCGTATCGCACGGTGCGTTGGCACTTTCATCCGGAATACGAAATCCATCTGATCGTGGCGACGACCGGCAAGATGTTCGTCGGCGACCATATCAGTAGCTTTGTGCCTGGCAACCTCGTGTTGATGGGGCCGAACCTGCCGCATAACTGGGTCAGCGACGTGCCGGAAGGCGAGACGATTGCGCAGCGCAATCTGGTCGTTCAGTTTGGGCAGGAATTCGTGTCGAGTTGCATGGGCAGCTTCCCGGAGTGGCGCCAGGTCGAGGCGCTGCTCGCAGACTCGCGCTGCGGCGTGTTGTTCGGCGCGCAGACGAGTGCGGCGATCCAGCCGCTGTTCCTCGAATTGCTGGCCGCGCGCGGACTGCGTCGACTCGTGTTGTTCATGTCGATGCTCGACATCCTGATGGATGCCGGGGATCGCGAGACGCTTGCGAGTCCCGCCTATCAGGCGGACCCGACAGGGTTTGCGTCGACTCGCATCAATCACGCGCTGTCGTATATCGGCAAGAACCTGTCCAACGATCTGCGCGAATCGGATCTGGCGCAACTCGCCGGGCAAAGCGTCAGTGCGTTCTCGCGCTATTTCCGCCGCCATACGGGACTGCCGTTCGTGCAGTACGTGAACCGCATGCGCATCAACCTCGCATGCCAGTTGCTCACGGACGAAGAACTGAGTGTCACCGATATCTGCTTCAAGGCGGGCTTTAACAACCTGTCGAATTTCAACCGGCAGTTCCTCGCGGTGAAGGGCATGGCGCCTTCGAAATTTCGCCGCTATCAGCAACTGAACGACGCGAGCCGCGACGCCTCCGAAGAAGCGGCCGCGCGCGGCGCGGGCATCGACGATGCACCCGCGATCGTGCTTGCGCCAGGTTTGCCACGCACCGCTGCCGCTGCTTATCCACCGACGTAGTCCTCATCAAGCTTTAAGCCGAAGCGTTTCACTTCACCCGCGTTTCAACGCCTATCGCGCTGTCCCTGGACAGCGTGAGGGACGTGCTCATCTCATCTCATCGAACAGTTTTAATAACGGAGACAACCATGACGCAATCCACTTCAAAGCAGGCATAGTTGAAGACCTTCGCGCGCAGCACGGCAGCTCTCGCGACGCTCGCGTTCGGCCTGTCGTTCATCACGGCGCCGGCTGCACAAGCCGCGCCGCTGAAGATCGGCATGACGTTTCAGGAACTGAACAACCCGTACTTGCCGGTTTGACCTCCGCGTTCGCCGCCATTGTGTTGACCGCACGCTTGATGAGCAGCCAGCCGAACGCAGGTGTTGGCTTCGAACTCGACGCCATCGCCGCCGTGGTGATGGGCGGCACCTCGATCTCCGGCGGACGCGGCTCGATTATCGGCACCTTGATTGGCGCGTTGCTTCTGGGCGTATTGAACAACGGACTGAATATGGTCGGTGTGAATCCGTATGTGCAGAACGTGATCAAGGGCGGAATTATTTTGCTGGCGATTTACATCAGCCGCGACCGCAGAAAGTAACTCTCCACTGACTTCCTCTTTTTAAGCAGGACCATGCAATGACTCAGTCCACTGAATCCACTCAATCCGATCGGCAGGACATGACGGCGATCGTCTGCCACGCACCGAAAGACTATCGCGTCGAACAGGTGTCGAAACCCAAGGCGCGTGCGCATGAACTGGTGATTCGCATCGCCGCGTGCGGCATCTGCGCGAGCGACTGCAAGTGTCATTCGGGCGCGAAGATGTTTTGGGGCGGCCCGAGCCCCTGGGTCAAAGCGCCGGTGATTCCGGGCCACGAGTTCTTCGGCGCAAACGGCCAACCACTCACTTTCCTACTTACCAACGGACAGTGGAAAACCTCCAGCTTCAGTGGGCTCGCTCTCGCTCAGAACAGATCCGGATGGGTTTTGACGGACCTAACGACAGACACCGTTGAGTCGTATTCGGCACAAGGCGTCCTGCTGTCCGAAACAACACGCACCGGTTTCACCCGAACGCTTTCCTATGACGGCGCGGGGCGGCTCACGGCCATCAACCAGCGTGCGGAAGGTGCAGCTCCGAAGTATGAGTTGTTGTCGATCAAGCTTGAGTACGATACGTTAGGCCGGATCTACCGCATGACGGACCCAAGCGGCGGCCTTACGCAATACGGTTATGACGGAAGCAGTAACCTCGTATCTGTCACATGGCCCGATGGTTACGTGCGCCGTTACATCTACGACGACTCGCGCTTCAAAAACGCACTAACCGGTGTGATTGACGAATCCGGTTCACGGATCGCAACGTGGACATACGATGTGAGAGGGCGCGCTATCTCAGCAACGCACCCGGATACGACGCAGAACGTCCAGTTCACCTATGGCAACGGTTCAACGACGATGTCCTGGGCGGATGGTTCGGGCACGGTTAACTTTGCGTCAGTCGCCGGCATGTTGCGCGTGACCGGTGGCAGTACAACCGATGGCACCGAGAGCCGGACGTTGGATACGAGCGGGAACCTGCTGCAAAAAAATGCGCCGGACGGAAGTGCGGCATATTCGTACGATGCTTCGGGCCGACCGGTTCGCGCTGCGGTGAGTAGTTCTAGTGGCACGGTGATAACGTCGGTGCGTTATGCCGATTCGGCAAGCCTGCATCCGTCACTTGTCGCAACCCCTGGCAAGATGCGTGCGTTCGTGTATGACGCCAACGGCAACGTTACCGGATACAGCGAGTTCGACACATCCGACGCAACGGGCGCAAGCGGCTTCGATGCAGTTGCCGCAGGGAACAAGTTGCAGTCGGCGCACGCTATGACGCTAACAACCGATTGGCGCAAGCAACGGTATATGTCAATGGCGTAAAAACCGAAGACTGGTATTACTTTTCTGACTCCACGGGCAACATAAACACGGCTCAGGACATTGTTTCGGGTTGGCTGTTCGGGACGCAGGAGCGCGACGCGTCGAACCGTGTAACAAGAGCTACCGGGAATTACCGTGAAGCACGCTTCGCGTATGACAAACGCGGACGCGTCAGCCGGTTCACGTACAACGAAGATGCAGCCGCACCGACGGCGGGTCTGAAGCGTTTCCTGACTGTGGATTACAGCTATACGCCTGATGGTCGTGTGGCGAGTCGGACAGGCACGGTGGCGAAGAACGGCGGTACCGCACAAGCGATATCCAGTGAAGAGATTGATCAGTGGATTAGTAACTACGAGACCGGCGCTGATCCTGTCGGGCCCCCCGCCAATCTCTCTGGCTCGCGTAGCCTTTTAAAGGCGGACGCTCCAGCGACAATCACACCGGTGTGCACGGAGTGTTATGTTTTCACGAAGGCCAAACTGGCATGGAAACTGTTTTATCGCGGGCTTACCATCACCCAGACAGGTCAACCTGTTCGAGGTGACGTGCCTGAGCTGCAAATAGCGGCGCAGGAGCAGGTGCCGTTTCCAGTTCTGATACCCGAACAGAGCGGTCAGTCGAAGCGCGCGATGCTATATGCCCAACTTTTCCAAAACAATGATGACGCCGATTCGGGTTTCGTTAAGTGCAGTTATGGTCGCCCTGCGACAAAGCGTTGTCGGGAGGTGCGTGAGAGGTGCATTGACAAATGCACGCTGCCGACCCCCGCAAGGAACGATGGGCGGAACTATCACAAATGTCTAACTATGTGCTTGTATGATAACGACTGTTAAGGCATGTCGTTATACACAACGTCGCTGTCGCGCCACGACAGCGAGAAAGCTCGTTTACTTTCAATGACATAGAGCAGCGCTTGTAAACTGTCGGCATTTCGCGTTTACTCTCCGCTTTTGAGCGGACGCCTTGGTCACCGAAT
>NZ_DASRSY010000265.1:0-5630 GCF_035656215.1 Paraburkholderia sp. | reverse complement strand
CATCGGCACCGAAGGCTCGGTGATGTCGTATCGCGACAATTTCCTCGACCTCGATCCGACGTATCGCGACGCTTATGGCCAACCGCTGTTGCGTATGACCTTCAACTGGAAAAGCAACGATATCAAGATGTCGCAATACACCACCGGACGCGCAGCGGAAATCGGCCGCGCGATGAAGCCGAAGCAACTGGTGATCAACACGAAGAAGATCGGCGATCAATATGACGTGCGTCCTTATCAAACCACCCACACCACCGGTGGCGCGATCATGGGCGAGCGCCCCGACAGCAGCGTGGTCAACAAGTATCTGCAAAGCTGGGACGTGCCGAACGTTTTCGTGCTCGGCGCCAGCGCGTTCCCGCAAAATTTTTCGTACAACCCGACCGGCACGGTCGGCGCACTCGCATACTGGGCGGCGCATGCGATTCGCACGCGCTATCTGAAGAACCCCGGCGCGCTGCTGGCCGTTTGACGAGGACGCAGAGCATGAAAAACTCTCCCCGGCTTCGAGCAGCGATATCTGTCTGCACAGCGGCGGCATCGTGGGCGCTTTTGTCGGCGGCGCGCCTTGCATACGGTCAGGCGAGCGCAAGCACGATAGCTCGCATCACACCCGCCGCCTTGACCTCTCCAGTCACACCGGCGGTCAACACGCTCGTGCAGCGCGGCGCCTATCTGGCCCGCGTGGGCGATTGCGCCGCGTGCCATACAGCGCCGGGCGGCAAGCCATTCGCCGGCGGCCTGCCGATGGATACGCCGTTCGGCACGATCTACTCCACCAACATCACGCCCGACAAAGACACCGGCATCGGCGGCTACAGCTTCCAGGCGTTCGACGATGCGGTGCGCCGCGGCATCTCGAAACGCAACGGGCATCTCTATCCGGCGATGCCGTATCCGTCGTTCCGGATTCTGTCGCATGACGACATGGACGCGCTGTATGCGTATTTCATGAAGGGCATCGCGCCGGTGAATCAGCCAGACCGTCCGAACCAGTTGCCGTTTCCGCTCAATGTGCGCGCTTTGATGATCGGCTGGAACCTGCTGTATCTGAAAGCCGATACGCCTTACCGCAACGATCCGTCGAAGAGCGTCGAATGGAATCGCGGCGCCTATCTCGTGCAGGGGCTCGGCCATTGCGGCGCATGCCATACGCCGCACGGCGCGACGGGTCAGGAAAAAGCCTTCAGCGAAAAGGACGGCAAACGCTACCTGAGCGGCGCCACGCTGGCCGGCTGGAACGCGCCACCCCTCGCCGACGGCCTCAGCACCGGGCTCGCAGGCTGGTCGACAGAGGAACTGGCGGCGTTTCTGAAGACCGGGCGCGGCGCCCATACCGCGGCATTCGGCGCCATGACGGAAGTGGTGAACGACAGCACGCAACATCTGAGCGACGCCGACCTGAATGCCATCGCCGTGTATCTGAAGAGTCTCACACCCGAAGACATCGCCCTGGGTCCGCCCGTCAGCGCCGCCGAAGCCGCGAGCGCCACGCGCGCGCTGCGTGCCGGCGACCTGCGGGCGCGCGGCGCGGCGACCTATCTCGACAACTGCAATGCCTGCCACCGCTCGGACGGCACGGGCGCCGGCCAGACCTTCCCGTCGCTGTCGGGCAACCCTGTCGTCAACGCGGTTGACCCGACCGCGCTGATTCACATCGTTCTGACCGGTTCGAAGATGCCGTCGTCGTCCGCAATGCCTGCGCCGCTTGCCATGCCGGATTTCGGCTGGCGCCTCAGCGACCAGCAGGTTGCCGACGTGCTGACATTCGTCCGCGGCAGTTGGGGCAATCAGGCAGAGCCGGTAGATGTGTCGACGGTGAAGAAACTCCGCGTGACGCTTCACGCTCAAGCGCCGCTGCGCAGCGCGCCTCGCGGCCCATAACTGAAGGGATAGCCCCGGCGCTGCCGGGGCAACAGAGGGCATTGCGCCCGAGCGCCTCCCGCTGCATGAGGATCCGATGCCGGCGTCAGTCCGCTTTGCTGGGACCGATGCCCTGCACCAGCAAGGCCACTACATGCCGGGCGATCTCCTCGCCGCCGATATTGCGCCGCACGGGATCGTTACGCCACAGCTTCGAGGTGGCCAGCGGCAGAATCGTCAGGCCTAGCAGCGTGACGAACACCAGCGACGGCTCCAGCCCCGCATTCAGGCGCCCTTCCTTTTGCCAGCGCGCAATGGCTGACAGCGACGCCTTCTGATGCGCATTGCCGAAGCGTTCATGCATGCGCTGGCGCAGCAGACCGCCGTCGCTAATCACCTCGCGCACCCACAGCGACGGAAACCACGGGTTGTCACTTGCCACCTGCACCAAACGCCGCGCGAGTTGCGTGATGGCAGCCACCGGGTCGTCGGGATGCTCCTGAAATGGCACGCCGAGCGCCGCGCGCAGTGGAGCGAAACGCTCGTCGATCAGAACGTCGAGCAGTTGATCACGCGTCTTGAAGTAGTAATGCATCATCGCCGGCGTGAAACCTGCCTCGCGAGCAATCTCCCCAAGCGTGGTATCGACGATGCCCTGCCGCGCGAACAAGGCGAGCGCGGCGTCCAGCAGCCGGCTGCGCTGCTCCGGACCGCGCGCCGAACCCGAAGGCCTGCCGGGGCGCCGTGCGGGTGCGGGCGTTGCAGCGTTCGCAAAATCGCCCGCGGCGGCTGACGCCGGCCTGGAAAGCTTTCGCGCCTTCACGGCAGCCGTGCTGGGCAGCGTGCGCTTCACTTCCTGTTCATCTGACGGAATCCTTGCCATTGCATTCAATTTGACGCGTGACGCGATGTCGCATATATTAATCCCTGAATTAATTAATTTCAACACCTTGGTGCCATGGACCAATCGACAACGAATCAATCCACCGGGCTCATGCAGCCCGATGCCCAGCCCGGCACGCAGGCAACCGACCACCCGCCGATCCGCCTGCTGTTTCCGGCTTTGCTGTTGGTCATGCTGCTCGCCGCGCTCGATCAGACAATCGTCTCGACCGCGCTGCCGACCATCGTCGGCGAACTTGGCGGACTCAATAACCTGTCATGGGTGGTGACCGCCTACCTGCTCAGCTCGACCATCGTCGTCCCGCTGTACGGCAAATTCGGCGATCTGTTCGGCCGCAAGATCGTGCTGCAGACAGCGATCGTCGTGTTCCTCGTCGGCTCGGCGTTGTGCGGCATCGCGCAGAACATGACCCAGCTGATCGTGCTGCGCGCGCTGCAAGGGCTCGGCGGCGGCGGCCTGCTAGTCGTGACCATGGCCGCTATCGCGGACGTGATTCCACCGGCTGAGCGTGGCCGCTACCAGGGTGTATTCGGCGGCGTGTTCGGTCTCGCGACGGTGGTCGGGCCGCTGCTCGGTGGTTTTCTCGTCGAGCACCTGTCATGGCGCTGGATTTTCTACATCAACCTGCCGCTCGGCATCATCTCGCTGGCCGTGATCGGCGCGGTCTTCAAACCGCACGTGCGGCATGTGAAGCACACCATCGACTACATGGGCGCCGCGTTTCTCGCCGGCGCCCTCACCTGCATCATCCTGTTCACGAGCCAGGGCGGCACGATCCTGCCGTGGTCGTCGCCGCAGTTGTGGTTCACGCTGGGGATGGGACTGGTGGCGATCTGGGGTTTCATCCACGAAGAACGCACTGCCGTCGAACCGATCATGCCGCTCGAGCTCTTCAAACAGCGCACGTTTTTGCTGAGCAGTCTGATCGGTTTCATCATCGGCGTGTCGCTGTTCGGCTCGGTCACCTTCCTGCCGCTTTATTTGCAGGTGGTCAAAGGCTCGACGCCGACGGAAGCCGGCATGCAGATGTTGCCGATGATGGGCGGCCTGTTCGTGATGTCGATGGTGACCGGCCGTTTGATCAGCAAGATCGGCAAGTACCGCATGTTCCCGATCGCCGGCACGTTCCTTGTGGCCGTGGCGATGGTGTTGCTCGCGCGCCTGCAGATCAGCACGCCGATTCATGTGATGTATATCGACATGGGCATTCTCGGCTGCGGCCTCGGTATGGTGATGCAGGTGCTGATTCTCGCCGTCCAGAATACGGTCGAATTCAAGCACATGGGTGTCGCCACTTCGGGCGCAACGCTGTTCCGTTCAATCGGCGGCTCGATCGGCGTGGCCGCTTTCGGCGCGGTGTTTTCGAACGGCCTCGCCGCGCGCCTGGAAAAGCTGATTCCGCCCGACACCGAATTGCCGCACGCGCTCGGACCTGCGGCCATTCACCAGTTGCCTGAAGCGTTGCGTAGCGATTATCTGCAGGCGTTTGCCGGTGCGTTGCACCTGGTGTATCTCTCGGCAGCCTGCGTGGTGGTGCTCGCGTTCGCACTCGCGTGGCTTCTGAAGGATCATCCGCTACGCAAGCACTAATCCCGCATCACGTTTTCTGCGAGCGTTTTCTACAAACGCTTGATGACGAGGTCGAACGCCACGCGCTTCGACCTCGTTTCTTTTCATCGCCGCCATGCCGTTCTGCCGATTCCGCCATCGCTTCATCACGTGCGTGTCGTGACTGCACAAACGGTATGAAAAAAATCATCGGTCTGTTCGTTCTGCCGACATATGCAGTGTTTCGTCGTACCTACAAATGTGTTCTACCGCACATAACGTAGGTAAGAACGTCGATTGACGTTCTCATCGAAACGCCACATATTGCAAGCAGCGGTACCGCAAGCGAGGACTTGCGTCCCAAGGCTCTCCGGTGCATGTGGATCGTGGTTTCCGCGGACAATTACTCCTGCCTCAACACGATCTGGAGCATGCCGTATCGGCACTGTTTTCCACAGGTGGGTACACAGTATGTCCACCCAGACAATACTCGGCCATAGTTTTCCGACGCCCTGCAAACGCTGCGGTGGTGCGCTGTACCGGCAAGTCGACTATTGCCCGTATTGCGGCGCCGTGCATCCGCTCGACGCCAGCCCGCACAAGCGCGTCGTGATTCCCGGCAGCCGCGCCAGCGCCATGAGCAAGACGGTGCAGAAAAACGGCCTTGACCCGGCACAGCCGAGCGAAATCGACCTCGCCGCACAGGCTGCGTTGACCGGCGAAGCTGCCGCTGCCGAGACGCCGATGCAAGCGCCGATACTCGCCGCACAAGATGTGCCCATTCCCCCACTCGCCGATCTGCCACGTTCTGGCGGCCTCCACGCGCTCCCGGTGCGCCGCGTGCTGCTCGCGATCGTGGCCATTGGCGCAATCGGACTAGCGTATGTCGCCTATGCACTATTCAGCGACAACCACGAATCGCAGAACGGCAACGCCGAGCAGAACGCCGATAATGTTCAGGATGCCAGAACGGCGTCCGGCACAATTGCGCTGTACGCACCGGCTCAATCGACGAACCAGGCTGGCGCGGTTAAGCCCGCTGTTCCTACCAATCCTGCCAAGGCCGCCCCGGCAATGCAGATCACGCCCGTCGCGCCGCCGGTGGTCGCAGCACCTGCAAAACCCACGCCGCCGCAATTCCGCGATGCCGCGCAAGCACTGCAGGCAGCGCATCTGGCCTTCCGCGCCAACGATCTGTCCACGGCACAAGCGGCGCTTGGCGCTGCGCAAACACTGCAGCCCGGCAATACCGACGCACAAAGTCTACTGGCAGAATTGAGGCCGCTCGCCGCGCATCGCGACGCCGCGTTGCAGG
>NZ_DASRSY010000264.1:0-10183 GCF_035656215.1 Paraburkholderia sp. | reverse complement strand
AGGTCTTCGCGCTCAGAATCGCTCAGCACGAGTTCCCCTTTGGACCGTCCACTCATCGTTGCCTCCGCGTATCAAGTGCTACACAGAACACTTTAGTACGTGATCGGCATCTTTCAATGAATTTTTAACTCAGGACACTAGTCAGGCTGTCGGCTTCGTTACGGAAGCGTCAGTTTAACTTGCGGCTCTGGCAAGCACCGCCAGTTGCGCAAGCAGCGTTGCCGGTATGCCGATGCCGTCGCGCGCGGCAGCCTCGGCCACTTCATCTCGCCGATAACCTGGCAGACGCACACCGTCGTCCATGAGCATCAGGTCAATCAGCGTCTCGATCCGCGCCTCGTATATCGCGGTGCCCGCGAGCGCAGCCGGGTCGATGATCCAGAAAAGATGCCCGACGCGCGAACGCGCGCCCTCGGCGGTGAGAAACGATCCGGCCTCCGCCCCGAACTGCGCGCCAGATAACGCGGCAGCCAACAATTCAACCATCAGCGCGAGCATGGCCCCCTTGGCGCCGCCGAACGGCAGCATCATGCCGTCGAGCGCGGCCTGCGCATGGGTGGTCGGCTGGCCGTCCGCGGTAGTTGCCCAACCCTGCGGGATCGGCTTGCCGTCTCGCGCCGCAACCATGATCTTGCCGCGCGCCACCTGCGATAGCGACAGGTCGATGGTGAGCGGCCGGCCCTTCGAACGAGGAAAGACGGCCGCGATCGGGTTCGTGCCGAAGAGCGGTTTCTTGCCGCCCCACGCCGGCATCGACGCAGGCGCATTGCTGAATGCGAGCCCGACGAGCCCGGCCACGCCGATCGCTTCGAGGTGATACGCCCCCGCGCCAAAATGATGACTGCGCACAATGCTCGCCGCTGCCGTACCAAACTGCCGTGCCCGCTCGATGCCGGTCGCAATCGCCAGTTCGCAGGCCGCGAAGGCGAGGCCGTCGGCCGCGTCGATCAGAAAGGCCGCGCCCTTGTCGCGTACGATGCCCGGCACGGCCACCGGATCGACGCGGCCGTTGCGCAGTTGCGCGACGTACATCGGCAGGCGCGCAACCCCGTGCGACGCGAGCCCGCGCGTGTCCGCGTAGACGAGCGCGCGCGTCGTAGCGTCGGCCGTCGCAGGCGTCGCGCGCGCTGCCAGCAAGGCCGCGCGAGCCAGTTCGCCCAGTTCATCAGCCGGAACGTATCGCAGGTTCGGATCGCTCATTTGTGACTCTCGCGTATCGCCTGACGCGAGGACAGCGGCATCATCGCGCCGTCCACCTCATCCGTGCTGTCCTGTAGCGTTTCGTTGCGCGGCGACGCAAGCACGGCACGCGCCGTCTCGACATCGAACACGCCTTCCCAGCGCGCGACCACGAGCGTCGCCACCGCATTGCCTATCATGTTCACGATCGCACGCACTTCGTTCAGCACGCGGTCGATACCGATGATGAGCGTGATGCCCGCCACCGGAATGATGTTGTGGGTGGACAGCGTCGCCGTCAACGCAACCAGCGCCGCACCAGCCACCCCCGCCCCGCCCTTCGAGGTCAGCATCAGGATCGCCAGCAGGCCGATCTGCTGCATCAGCGTGAGGTGCGTGTTGGTCGCCTGCGCGATGAAGAGCGAGGTCATCGTGAGGTAAATCGCGGCGCCATCCAGGTTGAATGAATAGCCGGTTGGCAGCACGAGACCGACGACCGACTTCGGACAGCCAAGCCGTTCGAGTTTCTCCATCAGGCGCGGCAGCACGGATTCAGTGGTCGAGGTGCCGAGTACGATCAGCAGTTCTTCGCGCAGGTATTTAAGGAGTGGCCAGAGACCCACGCCCGCCCAGCGGCATGCCGTACCCAACACGATTACGACGAACAGGATGCTCGTGATGTAGAAGCACAGGATTAGCAGGCCGAGTTGCTGCAGACTCGCGATGCCGTACTTGCCAACCGTGAATGCGATTGCGCCGAAGGCACCGAGCGGCGCGAGCCGCATGATCATCTCGACGATCCGCATCAGCACGTCACCGAACTGCTCGATGCCGCGCTGAAGGATCCGGCTGCGTCCGGACATGATCGACAATGCGATCCCGAACAACACCGAAAACAGCAGGACCTGCAACAGATCGCCGCGCGCGAACGCGCCGACAACCGAATTCGGCACGATCTCATCGAGGAAACTCGCCTGCGACTGCGTATGCGCCTCGCTCACGAAGCGCGAAACGCCGCTCGCGTCGAGAGTCGCGGGATCGATGTTCAGTCCCGCGCCCGGATGCACGAGGTTCGCGACCACGAGCCCGATGACGAGCGCGATCGTCGTTACGACTTCAAAATAAAGGATCGTCTTGAAGCCCACGCGCCCGACCTGCTTCAGGTTCTCCATGCGCGCGATGCCAACCGACACCGTGCAGAAAATCAGGAGCGTGATCAACATCTTGATCAGGCGGATGAAAGTGTCGCCGAGCGGCTTGAACTGAACGCCGAGCGACGGCGCGAAATGACCGACGAGAATGCCGGCCGCAAGTCCGATCAGGACCTGCACATAGAGATGCTTGAGCACGCGCAAGATGGTGTCTCCTCCACTCGCTGCTGCCAGAAGACGACGGGCGCGCCGTACGGCACGCCCGCTTCTTCGAGCGGTGTCGTGCCGGCGCGCACCGGACGGGGACTTCGTTTTGCCCTGCTGCTTCTATCGGTGATGCTGTGATGCTGTGATGCTGTGCGGCGTTTGTGCTTGCGGCGGATCAGGCGCTTTCGAACAGCCGCGTCAGCACGAATTCACGATGGCCGAGCGTTTCCGCCGAAGTCCAGCGGCCGTTCGCCGTGGCGAGCATGCATTCGAGCAGGCGGTCGCCGGACTGGTCGAGGTTTTGCTCGCGTTGCAGGATGCCGGATACGTCCACATCGATATGCTCACTCATCGTGCGCACGGTGCGTGGGTTCGCGCAGATCTTGATGACCGGCACGATCGCGTTGCCGATCACGTTGCCTTGGCCTGTCGGGAAAAAGTGAACCGCGAAACCCGAGGCCGCGCACAGCGTGACCATCTCGGCTGCTGCGGACGACGAATCCATGAACCAGAGACCCGGATGCGTCGGCATTTCGGCCTTGTCGAGCACGCCGTCGACCATGCACTTCTTGCCGATCTTCTGGATGTTGCCGAGCGCCTTTTCCTCGATGGTCGTGAGGCCGCCCGCAATGTTGCCCTTGGTGGGCTGCGACTCCGACAGGTCGTCGGTCTTCCAGCGATTGATCATGTCCTGGTAGCGATCGAACATGAACTGGAAGCGCTCGCGCACGCCGTCGTTCGCACAGCGCGCGGCGACAATCTGCTCGCCGCCCGTCAACTCCGAGGTCTCGCCGAACACGAGCGTGGTGCCCAGGCCGTACAACTTGTCGAACGCGTTACCGACGGTGGGGTTCGCGCCGCAGCCGGAGGTAGTGTCCGACTCGCCGCATTTCGTCGATACCCACAGGTCGCTGATCGGGCACTCCTCACGCTCCAGCGAGGTCGCATATTGCACCATCTCTTTCGCAGCTTTCGACGCACGCATGATCGTGTCGTGATCGCCATGCAGTTCGATGCCGAAGCCCATGACCGGCTTGCCCGACGCCGCGATACCGTCGACCACGCGCTTGGTCCAGCCTTCCTCGATGCCGATCACAACGACCGCCGCGACGTTCGGGTTGCTGCCCGCGCCGATCAGCGTGCGAAAGTGCAAATCGAGGTCCGCGCCGAACTGCAAACGGCCATACGGATGCGGCAGCGCCATCGTACCCTTGATGTTGTTCTCGACCGCTTGCGCCGCCGCGTTCGACAGATCGTCGACCGGCAGGATGATCACGTGATTGCGTACGCCCACACGGCCGTTGCTGCGGCGATAGCCGCGGAAAGTCGTATCCAGTTCAATGACGCTCATGGTGTCTCTCTCGATATGGGGAAGCGAAATGTTTTTTGCCTGGCGGGTACGCGGCTTACCAGCGCTTCGTCTTGATGTTGTGCACATGGGCGTGCTCGCCCGCAGTGATCGGCGCGACCACCTTGCCGATATCGACGCCGTACTTGAACACCGTGTCGCCAACGGCCATGTCCTTGAGCGCCACCTTGTGGCCGATTGGAATGTCCTGCTTCGCGGCCACGGTCACGATCTCGTCTTCATCCATGATCCACGCGTTGAGTTGCGTTCCTGCCTGAATCCCTTCGACAACCGCCACGCCCACCGTGTCCCTCGCCTCGTGCAACACGATGTGGATCGTTTTGCGTTCGCCCGTGTCAGCCGCCGTGCTCGCGGCGCCATTCGTTTCTGCTGCTGCGTGACTCATCTGCGTCTCCTGGTTGAGTTCAATAAGTGGCCAGTGCGTGCCGGGCGACGAATCTCATGTCGCCGCTGCGTTGTGTTGAAGTCATCCTAGGCGTCAAATTCATCCATGTCAACTAGATCATCTATATGTGTTACATGAGTGGCTTATTGCCGTAAAATCGCGTCAACGCGCTTCAGAAGAATTCAGGGAGAATCATGAGCACCACGACGGAAACGCCGGCCGCCGTTGGCGGCACGCGGTACAAGGAAGTGAAGAGCGCGCTGCTGGCGGCGCTTACGGCGCACGAATGGAAGGGTGGCGAAGCGATTCCGGCGGAACGGCGTCTCGCCGAGCGCTTTGGCGTCTCGATCGGCACGCTGCGCAAGGCTATCGACGAACTGTGCGCCGAGAACATCCTCATCCGGCACCAGGGCCTTGGCACGTTCGTCGCGATGCACCAGCGCGATCGGCATTTCTTCCGCTTCTTTCGCATCGTGCGCAACGATGGGGACAAGACCTACCCCACCGTGAGCCTCGTCAACTTCCGTAAAGCGAAGGCAACGCAGAGAGTCGCGGCCCGGCTGAAAATCAGCGAAGGGGCGCCGGTCTTTCAGTTCACGAATCAGCTCGCACTGCACGATGTGGTCGTGATCGTCGAGAACATCGTGGTGCCGCAGGCGCGCTTCCCCGAGCTCACGGAAGCCGCGCTGCGCAATCGTCCGAACACGCTTTACAACTTCTATCAGGATACGTTCGGCATTAACGTGGTGAGTACGGATGAGCGGGTGCGCGTTGGACAGGCGAGCGAACTTGAGAGCGGACTGCTCGAACTCGCCTCTGGCGCATCCGTCCTGGAAGTCGAGCGGATTGCGTATTCGTACAATGAACAGCCGGTCGAGTATCGGCTCACCCACGTGAACACGCAGGAATACGACTACGTATCGAGTTACGCGCGACCCTCGAGCGGCGGATAAACATTGAGAAAAACAACCGAGGCCCTGCCACGATGAACGACTCGGCCGATATCCGGTTTCTGCTGACCATCCGCGAAAGTGGCAGCCTGATCGCTGCGGCGCGAAAACTGGGGCTGTCGCCCTCGGCGGTGACTCAGCGCCTCCAGCAACTGGAAAAGAAGCTGGGCGCGCAATTGGTGAACCGCACGGCACGCCGTTTGCAGTTCACGGAAGAAGGCGCACTCTTATGCGAACGCGGCGCCGAACTGGTCCAGCAGTTCGACTCGCTGTTCGAAGATTTCCAGACGCGCCGGGGCGGTCTGATCGGCACCCTGAAAATCAACGCGCCGCTGGGATTCGGGCGGCGTCACCTGGCGCCCGCCATCGCCGAGTTCCAGCAGCAGAATCCGGAAATCGACGTGGCGCTGACGCTATCGGACCAGCCGTTGACCGAGACGATGGATCGCTTCGACATCGTCGTGCATATCGGCGAGTTGCCGATATCGAATCTGGTCGGCTACGCAATTGCGCCGAATGCGCGCTTTGTATGCGCCGCACCGGCGCTGCTCAAGCGCATTGGTCAGTTGGAGTCGCCGGAAGAACTGGGCAAGCTGCCGTGCATCGTGCTACGCGAGAACAACGAGGACGTCTCGCTGTGGCAATTCAGCAAAGGGCGCACGCGGCGCAGCGTGCGCGTTTCTGCGCATTTGAGTTGCAACGACGGCGACGTGATCCGCCAATGGGCTTGTGAAGGCCGCGGCGTGATTCTGCGCTCGGAATGGGATGTTGCCGATGACATCGCGAAGGGGCGGCTTGTGCGCCTGCTGCCGGGCTGGAAAGCGCCGGATGCCAACGTGATCGCACTGACCCATCAGCGAACGGGATTGCCGGCTCGTACGCGGCATTTCATGCAGTATTTACAGGGCAGATTCAGGCCGCTGCCGCCGTGGAGAAGATAGAAGCTGGAACGTAGGAATCGCACGCGTCAAACACAGTAGATTCATTCAGACTGAATTTGAGAGTTAACTGATCTGAACGTGCGGCGAACAACCGGACTTTATAATCGGCTTACCGTTCCTCGCCGGTTAAATCATGACATCCCAATCCTCCCCGACCGCCTACCCCAAGGCGGTCCTCTTCGATCTCCTGACCGCCCTGCTCGACTCATGGACGTCGTGGAATCAGGCCGCAGGTTCAGAATCAGTGGGCCGTGCATGGCGTGCGGCCTATTTGCGCCGGACCTACGGCTGCGGCCAATACATTGCGTATGAACAATTGGTGCCTGAAGCGGCCGCCGAAGTCGGGCTCCCGGAGTCGGCCGCAATCGCGCTCGAAACCAACTGGCTGAAGCTCGCACCGTGGAGCGGCGCCGTCGAGGCATTGCAGGCGCTTAGCCCGCATTGCAAACTGGCGATCGTCACCAACTGCTCCATCCACCTCGGCACGCAGGCCGCCAACATTTTCCCGATCCACTGGGACGCTATCGTCACCGCCGAAGAAGCCGGCATGTACAAACCGGACCCGTTGCCTTACCGGCTCGCGCTCAGCAAACTTGGCGTAGACGCCCATGAGGCCGCGTTCGTGGCCGGTTCCAGCTACGACATGTTCGGCACGGCCGCGGTCGGCTTGCGGACGTACTGGCACAACCGCGTGGGTCTGCCGCTGGTAGCGGGAGCACAGCCGCCCGAGATCGAAGCGCCGACGCTCGACTCGCTAGTCCCCTGGCTCAGCCGCTTCGGCCGGACCTGAAGCCGCTCTATTCCCCGGTGCACACATGAAACTCGACCACATCGACACCCCTGCCGCGCTGATCGACATCCCCCGGATGCAGAAGAACATCGCGCGGATGCAGGGCCATATGAACGCGCTGGGCGTTGCATTCCGTCCGCACGTCAAGACCACAAAATGCATCGACGTGGTCCGCGCGCAGATCGCCGCCGGTGCACGCGGCATCACGGTCTCGACCCTGAAAGAGGCGGAGGCTTTCTTCGCGGCCGGCGTCAGCGATATCCTCTACGCGGTCAGCATCGCCCCTTCAAAGCTGCCGCGAGCGCTGGCGTTGCGCCGCCAGGGTTGCGATCTGAAGCTGGTGGTCGACAATCCGACCGCCGCCGCAGCCATCGCCGCGTTTTCGGACCAGCACGGCGAATCCTTCGATGTGTGGATCGAGGTGGACACGGACGGCCATCGCTCGGGTATTACGCCGGAACAGGACACCCTGCTCGAAGTCGGCCGGATCCTGCATGAGAACGGCGTCAAGGTGGGCGGCGTGATGACCCACGCGGGTTCCAGCTACGAGCTTCATACGCCGGAGGCGCTCGCCGCGCTTGCGGAGCAGGAACGCGCGGGCTGCGTGCGCGCGGCGCAACGGCTGCGCGACGCAGGCATTCCGTGCCCGGCCGTCAGCGTCGGCTCGACGCCCACGGCCCTCGCCGCCGGGCAACTGGACGGCGTGACCGAAGTACGCGCGGGTGTCTACGTTTTCTTCGATCTGGTCATGCACAACGTCGGCGTGTGCGCGCTTGAAGATATCGCGCTCAGCGTGCTCGCCACCGTGATCGGCCATCAGGCGGATAAAGGCTGGGCGATTCTCGACGCGGGCTGGATGGCGATGAGCCGCGATCGTGGCACCTCGAAGCAGGCGCACGATTTCGGCTACGGTCAGCCCTGTCTGCTGAACGGAACACCGCTTGCCGGTTACGTGGTGAGCGGCGCCAATCAGGAACACGGGATTCTGTCGTCGTCGGAAGAAGGCGTGCACGCCGGCGATATCACGCAGCGCTTTCCGATTGGCATGAAGCTGCGCATTCTGCCCAATCACGCCTGCGCGACCGGCGCGCAGTTCCCCGAGTATCACGCAGTCTCGGCGAGTGGCGACAGTGTCGAGTGGAGACGTTTTCAAGGCTGGTGAAGGATTGCTCGCGGGCTATGGAAGGGCTGCTGGGCGCCGAGACGAATCCATGAAAAGCCGGGCACGGTGCCGAACAACCTCACCGTGCCACCCCTCATCGAATCAAAACTGATGCTGAATGCCTGACGTCATCACCAGTTGCCGGCGCGTACTCGACGGCGACACACCATAAATCTGCGCCACCGCATGCCGCCCCTGTTGCGCAACGCCGATCAGATAGAGCGTCGTGCGCTTCGATATCGCGTACTCCGTGCCGAGGTTGATCTGATCCCAGCCCGGTTCAGCATCTCCCGTGCCACTGCCTGAATAGCGTCCATTGGTACGGATGTAGGCCACGCCCGTTTCCCAGGACGGCGTAATCTGCCACGTCAGGTTCGCCTCGTAGTTATCGAGCGTCAATGCGGTCGCGTCCAGATAGCGGTACTGCGTTTTCGAGTACATGCCGCCCAACGTCAGCGCGCCGAAGAACTGGTAAGAAGCCCCGGCGAGCCAGATACGCTGCCGTTTCACGCCGGCCGTGCTGGCAATGCTGCTCGAAAACGTATTCTCATAGTCGTCGTACACGCCCGCACCCGGCGCACCCAATGCGCCGGCGGGCTGCGCGTCAGGCCGGTCCGCCTGCAGAAAACCGACACCTGCCGCGAATGGCCCGCGTGCGTAGGCCGCGCCCGCGCTCATCATGCGATTGTTCGCAAAACCCGACGAACCGTCCGCGGCCGCGGCCTGATTGCTGAAACCGTAGGTCGCGCCGAAGCTCAGTCCGGCGAACTGCGGACTCACGTATTTGACGGTATTGCTGACCTTGAAGCTCGCATTGGTGTTATCCGCATCGCCGACGTGGGCGCCGATGTAACCCGCCCATGTTTCGTTGGTCGCGAAACCCGAGACCGTGTCGATCGTCGTGTCCCATTGCCGGCCCAAGGTCACCGTGCCGAAACGGTCATCGGCGAGACCCACGTAGGCGACGTTGAACGCGCGACCGGTGCCGTGCCCGTTCTGCATATTGAACGGGCTCATCAAACGGAAGATCGCATGCGATCCGCCGCCCAGGTCTTCACTGCCAGTCATAATCCAGCGCGACGCGGTCAACTGCCCGCTGGTCGTCGACCAGTCGGAATGGCCGCCGCTATTGTTCGCGTAGAGGATGCCTGTGTCGATAATGCCGCTCAGGGTGACACGGCTTTGCGCATGCGCGGCTAACGGCATGCCGAACAACCAGGCGCAGGACGCTGCGACGAACGTCATCCTCACGGCGTTTTCTCGTGATTTCAAAGTACTCTCCAAATCCAGGTAACTAGTTTTTTACTGGCGGCGCCAAAACAGGCGCGCCTACGACGCCGGCAATCTCAGTACCGTGCGAAAACAAATGTGGTTGGTGCCCATCGTCACGTCCTGCGCGTGGCGCGCGCTCGGTCGGTAGCGTTTGCAATAGATCGGTGAACATAGAAACGAGCCGCCCTTGATCGTGCCGAGTTCCGTGCTACGCGCCTTGGCCACCAGCGCGTCCTCGAGATCCACGTTCGGGTTCGGCGGCGGCTCGCTCGCCTGCTGCGAGTGGCTCTGCTGCCACGGATCCTTCACCCACTGCCAGACATTGCCGACCATGTCGTATAGCCCATAGCCGTTGGCTGGAAAGCAACCCACTGGAGAAGTCGACACGAAGCCGTCTTTCGCGGTGTTCTGAAACGGAAAGGCGCCCTGCCAGGTGTTGGCCATCATCTTCGACCGGATCGCGAAGGTGTCGCCCCACGGGTAGGTGATCGAGGTGCCCCCGTGCGCCGCGTACTCATATTCGGCTTCGGTCGGCAGATCGCGGCCGCGCCACTTCGCGTAGGCGAGCGCATCCTCATACGCGATATGCACGACCGGATGATTGCCGAGCCCATCGATCGAACTGTCAGGCCCGGTGGGATGCCGCCAGTCGGCACCCGGCACGAAATGCCACCACTGCATCGCGCCGACCAGCAGGTCCTTCGGCGGCAGAAAAACCGTCGAGCCGGGCCGCGTCATCTCCGCCGGCAACGACGGATAACGCTTTGCATCGAGTCC
>NZ_DASRSY010000263.1:0-16446 GCF_035656215.1 Paraburkholderia sp. | reverse complement strand
CTTTGCGGAAGTCGGCAACATGCCGCTACCGAAGAAGGTGCTGCAAAAAGGCATCACGGACATGGTGCGCATTTCCGACGGGCGCATGAGCGGCACGGCGTACGGCTCGGTGGTGCTGCATGTATCGCCGGAAGCGGCTGCGGGCGGCCCGCTCGCGTTCGTGCAAACCGGCGACATGATCGAACTCGACGTCGACGCCCGCCGTCTGCATCTGGATGTCACCGACGAAGAACTCGCGCGTCGCCGTGCCGCGTGGCAGCCTCCTGCGCCGCCCACACGCGGCTACTACAAGCTTTACGTCGATCATGTGCTGCAAGCGGATCAGGGCGCGGATCTCGACTTCCTGGTCGGATCGAGCGGCGCGGCGGTACCGCGCGACTCGCATTGATCGCCGTTTGAACGGCTAAACGTTTCTCCCTGCGCTTTGCGAGAAGGCGTATTGCCGATGCGGATCGAAATCCCGCATCGGCTTTTTTATGGGCTTCACAGTTTGGAAAAAGCGGGCAGAAATAAAAACGGCCAGGCACGTAATGCCCAGCCGATTTATAACTCGCAGGTTCACAGCCCTCGGCTTTTAAAGTCAGAGGGTTTATGGCGACAGTCAAAAACTCCGGCGTTTCGCCGGAGCGTTGGCGTTTAGCTTATTGTTTGATAAATCGATCGTTTGCCCAGAGGCCTTCCGTATCACTATTAGCAGCATTCACGAATTCGACATCGTGTCCGACCACGCGTACAACTCGGAAACTCGAGTTTTCCGGCGCGGAAACGCACTGATATCCGGAGAAGAATTCCTGCATCTTTTGCTGTTCACCAGCTTGCGCATGCTGGTCGGCGGCGTCGAGTTTATCCTTCGACAGGCAACCGTACGCGTTGGCCTTGAACTGAATGGTTTGCTGCGGCTTGACCATGGAATCTTGTGCCTGGACAGAAGCAGCAGCCAAACCCGCAATGGCGAAAACAAGGGCGATTCGCGTTTTCATATTTTCCTCCGGTGCGGGTTGAATAACTCAGGTTAGCTATGTATTTAACTTTAACGTCGAACCCGCACCTTGCACTTTAGGAGAACGCGAGAGAAGGACAAGCACATCTTGTGTGCGGTCGCAACAGCGGCGAATTGTCGCATCACCTTTCGGACCTGCTTAAACCTTGAGCAGTAGCTTAAACAGGGAGGATTGCAACGGATAACTAAAAGACGGGTGGGGCGCACCGCTTTAACCAGTAAAGCTTTGCGGTACGTATTCGCGTAAACGAGAGGCACCAATTAAGTGAATTAATACAATTAACAAATGCACTTGGTGCATTGCACACAAAGTCATTCACCCGACTAATCAAAAATCACGAAATAACGGTGTACGTACTGAAGATAAACGGTGCCAGGTGTGTCAGGCGACGCAGCATGGCGTCCCTGATCGACCTGACAGCGGGTTACTCGGCGTGCTGACTACCCTCGAAGAACTCGGACTGGAACATGCACATGCGCAATGCATTGTGATAGCGGCCATTGCCGAAAAACTCTTCGATCAGCTCCGCTTCGTGCCGGAAACCGCACTTTTCATAGACGTGAATGGCAGCGGTATTCGACTTGTCGACGATCAGGTAGACCTTGCGCAGGTTCAGCACCGAAAACGCGTAGTCGATTGCGAGCAGTGTGGCGACGGTGGCGTAGCCGCGGCCCTGCGCGTGCGGCGCGATGATGATCTGAAACTCGCCGCGTCGGTGGATATAGTCCAGCTCGATCAACTCGACGACGCCGACCGTTTGGCCGTCGTTGTCGATCGCCACGAAGCGGCGCTCGCGCAGATCGTGCACGTGCTGGTCGTACAGTTGGGTCAGTTCGGAGAACGTTTCATAGGGCTCTTCGAACCAGTAACGCATGATCTTTGCGTTGTTGTTCACTTCGTGGACAAAGCGCAGATCGGTGCGCTCGAGCGGTCGCAGGGTCAGTTCGCTGCTGCGTTCGATAGTCATTGGATTCCCCTTGAGAATTATTGATTTGAGTATGCAAGCTCAGGGTGAGGTCTCAGGCTTGCGTTTCCTGTTAGTCCGGACTCGGCGCAGGGAGTTCTTGCAACGCCAGACTCCGGCGCAGCGCGTTTTTGCAAAGCGCGAGGCGCCACGCGGGTTCGGCGAGGGTGGGGCGTCGCGTTGTCGCAGGCCACTTATCGCAAATTTGTGAGGGGCTCGGCAACGTATGGGCACATGGGGTGCTCTACAATGAAATCAGGCTCTTGGATGGAGGCTACCGTGATCGAGCACTTGATATTAGGCGCCTTTCTGGTCATCCCGCTGCTTATCGTCGCGTTTCTTTTCTCTGACGAATTGTGGCAAGAACACCGGCATTTGCACGAGATGAATCCCGTGCCGGTGAAACGGCATCGTATCGACTGGCGGCATCCGCTGCGCCGCTCGCGGCATCGGCTTTGAGCCGGTTGGCCGGCCGCATGAGCGAGCGGCAAGCGCTGTGACGCGAGGCGAGGGCGGTTCGCGAATTAAACCCGCAAATAAAAAAGCCTGCCGTTTCGGGCAGGCTGAAAAGAGATCCACACTCAATGCCTTGTGGGTACAAGGCAGGCACCAGTCTAGCCGTACAACGCGTACGGCTGATTTCACCGTACTTTACACATATTACGGGGCGTGACCAGTTAGTCCGCGCCCGGCGTCAGTGGGCGCGCCAGTGGTCGCGAATGCGCTTGGCCAGCGCTTCGAGCGTGGCCGCATCGGCGACTTCGCGTGCATGCATGCGCAGTGGCTGTCCTTCCCAGCGCGGAATCACGTGAAAATGCACGTGCGGCACCGTTTGTCCCGCCGCCGCGCCGTTGAACTGTCCGATGAACACACCGTCAGGGCGCAGCGCCGTGCGAACGGCGATGGCGAGCTTCTGCGTCATGCGCATGCAGGCCACCGTCGAGGCATCCGACAACTCGAAAATTTCAACCGCCGCTTCCTTCGGCACGACCAGCAGGTGACCGTCCGCTTGCGGCATCAGGTCCATGAAGGCCAGCGCGGCGTCGCTTTCCGCCACTTTGATGCAAGGTAGTTCGCCGCGCAGAATCTTCGCGAAGGGATTGCTGTCGTCGTAGTTCATCTCGCGTCCTCTAGGGTGCTGTCTGTATCAAGGGGGAGGTGCTGTCGGCGATATTGTCCACTACATCTGTTACAACGCGCGCGCTGCGCGTTTGATTGCTTGCGGCGGCTGGCCGAACGCGCGCAGAAAGGCGTGCCGCATCCGTTCGGTATCGATGAAAACCGGTTTCGGCAGCGACGGCTTCCATCGAGTGACGGCCCGCTTCGAGCATGGCGCGCTCGCTGATATCCATCGCATCGATGCGCATGTGCGTGGCATCGAGCAGCGTCATCGCAATCGTGCACGGCTCTTCGTCGGTCGAGCAGGGCAGGCTCAGAATCCGCAGCGGCAGCGCGGTGCCACGCTCGTCGAGGCGTTCGTGCGCGAGACGCTCGAGCGCCCTGAACGCGTCGGCGTCGCGGTAGAACCAGGTCTCCGGCACCACCACCGTTTCGACCAACGCTTGCACCATCGAAGGCGACGTTTGCGCGGCGTCCCAGCAATCGGCGGTAATGCCCGGTTACCAACTGCAGCATCTATTTCTGCACGCAGCCCACACAATCTGTTCCATGCCTGAACGGCGGGAGTCAAACATGAAAAAGATTGCGATGACGTTGTTGATGGTCGGGAGCCTGAGTGTGGCGGGTCAAGCGTCAGCTCACGGCAATGGCGGCGATGTGGTCGGTGCGCTGATCGGCGGTGCCTTGCTGGGCGCGGTGGTCACGTCCGCATTGAATCCTCCGCCTATGGTCGCTTACCAGCAGCCTGTCTATGCGCAACCGGTTTATGCGCAACCGGTGTATCAGCAGGCGCCCGTGTACGCGGGACCGCCGCCGGGATACTGCTATGACCAGTACCAGCGTGCGTACGTCGCGTGCGGCGCACCGCCGCCCGCACAATATGGGTATCCGCAGCAGCCGCAACAGGGCTGGTAAACGGAATGCACTGGCGCGCGCCGCTTCGGGGCTCGCGCGAAACAGAGAAAAAGGCCGTCGCATCATTGCGACGGCCTTTTCTTGTTGGGTGACCCCGCTCAGTGCCTCAATGCTTGTGATGCAGCCACTCCGCATAGTGCGTGTCGAGCCAGCGCTCGAGGCGCTCCGGCCCCGTCTTATGACGAGGGTGGGACGCAGCCCAGATCACCGCGCCGACCAGCAGCATCACCAAAGGTCCCAACAAATAAGCCATTAACGATTCAGACATCGGAGCCTCCACCTCGGCGGGCAATCATGCTTTAGTTTAGGCGATGAACGGCGGGAAGAAAGGGCGCTTTGATGGGTTGGCTGGCAGTGCGGCGGGATTGACGTGAATTGGCTGACGGGGCGCGATTGCAGTGTGTTTGAGAACCTCGTGAGGAGCTTGTCTTTCTGTTTAAAGACAGATGTTTGCGGCCCGCGTTTCTCTAACTGTGTACCATCAAGCACACCGCTGGTCGATGGGTTGGCTGGGCCGTGGCAACCTGTCTGGCACTTGCCGCATCTGCTATATCCGCCTTATTTAGCCGATCACGCCTTGGCGGCCGCTCTCGATCTGGGCGTCGACAAAATCCGCCCACAGTTGCAGGCTTCGACGCCGTTGTGCAACATGCTCAGCGTGGTTGTCTGCGTTTGCGGTGTCTTTGACGGCATGCGCCCGCGCATTTTCAATCGCCTCGGGCGGCTGTCCCATCTCGCGTAAGTGGGTCGCGGCGGTGCGTCGAAAGTCATGCAAGACGAAATGCTCCACGTCGAGTCCGAGCGATTTAACGGCCTGATTGAGTGTGCTCTTCGCAATCGGACGATCGTCGCCCCTGACGCTCGGGAAGACGAAATTCCGACTGGTCTTCGTGTCCTGAAGCTCGCGAAGCAGGGCGACCGCCTGATGCGAGAGATGCACCACATGCTCGCGGCCCTTGTTCATCCGCGCGGCGGGGATCGTCCATCGCGCTGCGCTGAGGTTGAGTTCGGACCAGGCCGCCTCGACGATGTCCGATTTCCGCACCATCGTCAGCACGAGCAGGTGCAAAGCCAATTTCAGTGGACGTCGAATGTTCGATGCGTAGATTGCCCGGAGCGTGGCGCCTATTTCGTCGGGAGCGAGCACGCGGGTGCGGCTGTCCGGCGTCGCGATGAAGCGGGCCGGGATGAGCGCTGCCGGGTTGGTCGCAGCGAGTTGCCGGGCGATCAGGTACTCATAGAGCCGCTTGACCGCGTTACGCGTGTGCAGCGCCATCTTCGGCGAGCCGCGGCTTTTGATCTGGTCGCATATCGCGCGGATGTCGTCGTCGGTCACGGCTTTGATCGGCTTGGCGCCGATGGCGGGGAGGACGTCTTTTTCGAGCGCGCGCCGCGTGGTGCGCTGATATTCGCTCGACTTGCCGGCCATCTCCGTCGAGAGATAGAGCTCCGCGCCCTCGCGCAGCACCTCAGCCTTGCTCTCCGCTCCCCGGTCGCGGCGCGCCGTTGCCACCGGGGAGACGCCGCTCGCAACCATCTCCGTGTACTTCTGCGCTTTGGCACGCGCGACCCGCAGCGAAATCATCCGATAGTCGCCGATTGTGGCGAGTGGCTGGCGCTTGCCGTTCAGCGAATAGCGGAAGCGCCAGACCTTGGTGCCCGTCGTCATGATTTCGATGACGAGGCCGTTGCCGTCTGCGACGCAATACCGGGTGGCGCGAGGTTCAAGCGCGCGGATCTGCACTTCGGTGAGGGGGGCTGCTAGTTTTGGCATGGCGGATCGTTGATACACGGACAACGGCGATTTTAAACCGGTTGTCTTTTGTGTACCAAAGAAATGTGCGGATTTGGGTCAACAAATGGTGTTCGGCGCGTGTCCTGAAGACTACGCGGAATGGCCTGCTTAGACATGCCAGATAACACATTGGTGCGAAAATGACCAACTCGTCTTACTTGCCGATACAAAACCGGCTGAAAATCACCCCGAGAAGGTCGTCCGAACTGAATTCTCCGGTAATCGAGTTCAGTTGGTCCTGCGCGAGCCGCAGTTCCTCGGCGAACAGATCGAGCGCCTGGGCGTTCTGATCGGCGTGCGCGGCAGCCGTCGCCAGATGCTCCTGAGCCGCGCGCAGCGCAATCAGATGGCGCTCGCGCGCGAGGTACACGCTCTCCGCGCCCGCCTGCCAGCCGGCGATTCGCAGCAACTCCTCGCGCAACAACGCGACGCCATCGCCCTGTTTCGCCGACAGCCGCACTTCGCTGAGATCGAGATCCGCGTCCAGCGGCGTCACGGTCGGCGCGCGCCCGGTCAGATCCGTCTTGTTCAGCACGCGCACCACCGGCACGCCGCTCGGGAAACGAGCAGCGATCGTTTCGTCCTCGGCGTTCATGCCGGTTCGCGCATCGAGCAGATGCAGCACGACGTCCGCGCGTTCGATCTCGCTCCACGTGCGCGCAATGCCGATCTTCTCCACCTCGTCTTCGGTATCGCGCAGGCCGGCTGTGTCGATCACATGCAGCGGAATGCCTTCGATCTGGATAGTCTGCGCGACCTTATCGCGCGTCGTGCCGGCGATCGGCGTGACGATGGCCAACTCCGCGCCGGCGAGCGCGTTCAGCAGCGACGACTTGCCGACGTTCGGCTGTCCCGCGAGCACCACCGACAAACCCTCGCGCAACAGCGCCCCTTGGCGCGCTTCGCTCAGCACGTGTGCAAGGCGCTCGCGAATCCGCGTGAGCTTGCCGCGGGC
The DNA here is from genome assembly GCF_035656215.1 of Paraburkholderia sp. Classification (GTDB taxonomy): domain Bacteria; phylum Pseudomonadota; class Gammaproteobacteria; order Burkholderiales; family Burkholderiaceae; genus Paraburkholderia. Next base: position 9,697 of record NZ_DASRSY010000263.1, on the reverse strand, counting down.
GTCGGCAGCTTCGAGAAAGTCGATTTCTTCTTCCGGGAAATCGAGCGTTGCTTCGACCAGCATCCGCAGCGTGATGACCTCCTCGACCAACGCGTGGATGTCGCGCGAAAATGCGCCGTCGAGCGAGCGTCCCGCCGAGCGCGCGGCGGCCTCGGTGCTGGCCTCGATCAGATCGGCGACGGCTTCCGCTTGCGCCAGATCCAGCTTGTCGTTGAGAAACGCGCGCCGCGTGAATTCGCCCGGCTCGGCCAGACGCAGACCGAATGCACGACCGGCGTCGATGCAACGCTGCAGTACCAGTTGCAGCACGACTGGACCGCCGTGGCCTTGCAATTCGAGGATATGCTCGCCGGTGTAGGAGTGCGGCGCGGGAAAGTACAGTGCGATGCCGCGATCGAGCGCGTTGCCGCTGTCGTCTAGGAAGGGTACGTAGCTCGCGTGACGCGGCGCGAGTGCCTGGCCGGTGAGCGCTTGCATCAGCGGCTGCGCGGCGGCTTCCCCGGCACGGCCGAACGAAATCCGCACGACCCCGATTCCGCCTCGGCCGGGGGCGGTGGCAATGGCGACGATCGGATCGGAATCGGTGGCGAGCATGGGAGCGAGGCTGTCAGAAGGAATTGAATGCGCGGGAGCGGGCGCCGGGCATTGTATCGCGGGCCCTCTGGCGCTGGACCAAGGCCCGATTCCTAACTTGGCGTGATTTTCATACGACAAACAGAGATTTATCTCACACAAGCTAAGATAGCTTAAGACGCCTTTGCGACAGATGGACGCGTCAGAATGCCTAAAACGCACGCTGTATAAGGAAAAGACGGTATTCGACGAAATCGTGAAACACGCTATTAGGTGGCGATTTCGAGCTAAAAATAGCTTATTTGAGCAATAAAATAGCGCAAGTGGTTGTCCACTGATTATGCGCCGAATTGCACAATCGGGCCCATGCCGACCTCCAAAGAAAAAGCAGCTTTCGCCAAACGGCTGAAAGACTCACTCCCCAAAGACATTAAGGGTGGGACCGATTTAGCCAGGGAATTCAATCTGCTCTATAGGGGTGGTCCCGCTGTCTCGCCACAAACCGCGCACAAATGGCTCGCTGGTACGACGATTCCAAAGCGCGATAAGTTGCAGGTTTTAGCCACATGGCTGCAAAAGGATGTTCACTGGCTGCATTACGGGCCGACGCCATCCGGCAAGGCCAAACCGCTTGGCCGTGGCGAGAAATATCCGATGACGCCAGAAACAATCGAATTGGTTACGAAGATGGCTAACCGCTTCGTGGGTTTGTCGCCCAAGCAGCGCAATCTGGTGGAAGAACTGATCACTGAATTTGACGGCGGCACGCAACAGGAAACCGGCGCCGCGCCTGAAGACTCATCAAACCAGAAGGGCCAGTAGGCCGACCAATAAAAAGCCGCCCGGCGCAAACCGGGCGGCTTTTTTTACGGCTAGCTTCTACTTCTGCCTGTCAGCCAGCGGGCGCTACCACCGACCGCTTCTGGAAGACATCAATCAGGCTGCTTTCGCCTTCGTCTGACCCATCATCCGCGTGATGTAGTACTGCTGGGCGATCGACAGCACGTTGTTCACCACGTAGTACAGGACCAGACCGGCCGGGAAGAAGAAGAACATGACCGAGAACGCGATCGGCATGAACATCATCATCTTGGCTTGAACCGGGTCCGGCGGCGTCGGGTTCAGCTTGGTCTGCAGGAACATCGAGACGGCCATCAGCACCGGCAGGATGAAGAACGGATCCTGTTGCGACAGATCGTGAATCCAGAGAATCCACGGTGCGCCGCGCATTTCAACCGACGACAGCAGCACCCAGTACAGCGAGATGAACACCGGAATCTGAATCACGACCGGCAGACAGCCGCCGAACGGATTGACCTTCTCGGTTTTGTACAGCTCCATCAGCGCCGAGTTCATCTTCTGCGGATCGCCCTTGAAGCGCTCACGCAGCGCCGTCATACGCGGCGTGATCGCCTTCATGCGCGCCATCGACTTGTAGCTCGCTGCCGACAGCGGGAAGAACACGGCCTTGATCAGCAGCGTGAGCAGCACGATCGACCAGCCCCAGTTGCCGACATAGCTGTGGATCTTCTCGAGCAGCCAGAACAGCGGCTTGGCGATGATCGTGACCCAGCCATAGTCCTTCACCAGTTCCAGACCCGGCGCGATGCCTTCGAGCATGCGCTCTTCTTCCGGACCGGCGAACAGGCGTGCCGAGACGTCAGCCGATTGACCCGGGGCGATGGTCGGCACCGGTTCCTTCACGCCGACGCGATACAGCGCCGGATCGATCTTCTCGACGTAGATGTCGCGCTTCACACCCTGCTGCGGAATCCATGCCGACGCGAAGTAATGCTGCACCATCGCGACCCAGCCGTTGTCGGCCGATTTGACGAAGTCTTCCTTGTTCTTGTCGATGTCGCTGAACGTCATCTTCTGGAAGTGGTGCTGGTCGGTGTAGACAGCCGGTCCGATGAACGTGTGCGAGAAGCGCGGCGTTTCCACCGGCGTGTCGTCGCGCACCAGTTCCATATAGACCGACGGCGTGACCGGTGCGGTACCGACGTTCTCGATCTTCGTGTCGACACCGATCACATAGCTGCCGCGCGTGAACGTGTAGGTCTTGATGACCTTCACACCACCCTTGACCGGCGACTCGAAGCTGAGCTTGAACGATTTGGCGTCGCCCGTCAGTTCGGTCGGCTGGTTCGGCACCGGCGTGTAGATGTCGTTATGGTTCGGGAAATCGCCGCCGAGCAGACCCGTGCGCGCCACGTACGTGTGGTTTGCGGTGCGGTCGAACAGCGTGATGACCAGATCCGGCTGCTTGCCGTCGCCTTGCTTGACGAGCGACAGCTTCGACAGCGTGCCGCCGCGAGTGTCGATCTCACCGTTGTAGACGTCGGTGCTGAACTTGACCAGTTGGCCTTGCGCCGCGGCCGGCGCGTTGCCCGGCGCTGCTGCGTTAGTGGCCGGCAAATCGGCGGGCTGGGTTCCCGGCGTCGTGGTTCCCGGTGCGGCGCTACCGACGGTCTTGGTCGGGTTGGCGCTCGGGAAGAACATCGACGGGCGTCCGTGGTCGCGTTGCCAGTTGTCGAACAGCATGACCGCTGACATGAAAAAGATGACCCATAGGACGGTGCGTTTGATATCCATGCGTTGTCTCAGTGTCGATGGAACGGCGCGTCAGCGCTTTTCAGAAGTGGGAGGCGGGACGAGATCGATGCCGCCCGCGGAAAACGGGTGGCAGCGGCAAATACGCCTGGCGGCGAGATAAGTCCCGCGCGCGGCGCCATGATACTGGATTGCTTCGCGCGCGTAATCAGAGCAGGAAGGGTAAAAACGGCACCGGTTGCCGAGCATGGGGCTCACAGCAAGCTTGTAGAAACGCAGTAAAGCGATGAGTACCGTTTGCATGGCTGGTGCGGCCGGACGGCGCCGCGCAACGTGGAGTACCGGGCGACGCCCGCGCAGCATGGCTGCCAGAGCAGCTTGTACCGCGAAGCGGGCGGTCACTTGAGCGTCATTCCGTCTTGGGCGCTTCCGCGGGCGGCGCCTCGCGACGGACAATTTCGCGCGCTGCCTTATCGAGCAGCGCCTCTATCTCGCTGCGGCACAGCGCCCTCAACGGGGGCGACGAGGCGCTCGGCAAAGCCTTCTTGTCGAAGCGCGTGTGCAAACGCAGCAGCACATCCCAACCGCCGAATTCCGCGCGACGCAGCCGGAAGGCTTCACGCGCGAGTCGACGTACCAGATTACGCGTGGCCGCGCGCGGCGCATATTTCTTGCCGATCACGAGACCCAGGCGAGCGTCATTACCAGTGGGCCGGCCGTACACCACGAAGTGCGCGGTGCGGCGCCACGGGCGCAAACGAAAAACGGATGAAAATTCATCCGTTTTCAGTAGCCTTGCGGCTTTGGGGAAGGCGGCTTGCGCTCGCAACGGACTCGAGCCCAGTTGCGGCGCCCCAGCCGCTCCCGCTTCGCCGCGGGCTTCGCTTATCACTGACGGAGCGCGCAATCCGCTCGCTGCCTTAGATGGCGAGGCGCTTGCGGCCCTTCGCGCGACGTGCGTTGATGACCTTACGGCCACCTGCGGTCTTCATGCGAACGCGGAAGCCGTGGGTGCGCTTGCGGCGGGTAACGGAAGGTTGGTAAGTACGTTTCATGTTGCTCTCACTTGATCGAAAAATAACCGCGCGATCATCGCTGAAAGCGCAATGGCCGGAGGTTGTGCAGAATTGGTTTTCGCGGAACCCGCTATTTAAACCGGTTTTCTTTTGGCCGTCAATAGTTTAGCCTGGTTCGGCGCCAGGCTGGAGAAGCTTCGTCGGATGATCCGTCCCTGTGGATAACTCCCTTTCGCCGACGTTTTGGCGTTAGAATCTCGCCTTACTTCCCAAAAATCCTGCACGCCGCTCCGGCTCGCTTGCCCCGCAAACCCTTGTGGCACAAGCGCCTGGAGCCATTACGCCTGGTTCGGCCTGGCTGCTCAGGGCCTTGTTGCGTATGCGCGACAGGGGCAGCGGCGAACCGCCGTGCATACCATAACGACAGCAACTCGATGAACGATTTCTGGCAACACTGTTCCGCATTGCTGGAGCGCGAGCTTACGCCCCAGCAGTACGTGACGTGGATCAAACCGTTGGCCCCGGTCGCCTTCGACGCCGCTGCGAACACGCTTAGCATTGCTGCGCCGAACCGCTTCAAGCTCGACTGGGTCAAGAGCCAGTTCTCCGGCCGCATCGCGGATATGGCCCGCGATTTCTGGCAAACGCCGGTCGATGTGCAATTTGTGTTGGACCCGAAAGCCGGCATGCGCGCCCCTGCGGCAGCGTCGTCGGCTCCGTCGCGTCCGTCTTCCGCGCCTGGTTCGATTGGCGCAGGCCATTCGTCTTCTGGTTCAAACGGCGGCGGTGCCGCCGTGGACGCGGCCGTCGGCGCCGTGCAATCGGCACATGCCGCGCGCGCCAGTGGCACGAACAGTGCGAACAACGCGATGGCAAACCTCAACGCGAACGCAGCACGCGCGGCCGCCGAAGATGCCGCCGATCTCGATCTGCCCAGCCTCGACGCGAACGAAGCCGCGGCCGCCCGCCGCACGTGGCGCCCAGGCCAAAGCGCCAGCTCGAACGGCAACGGCGAGAACGACTCGATGTACGAGCGCTCGAAGCTCAACCCCGTTCTGACCTTCGACAACTTCGTGACCGGTAAGGCCAATCAGTTGGCGCGCGCCGCGGCAATTCAGGTCGCGGACAACCCCGGCATCTCGTACAACCCGCTGTTTCTATATGGCGGCGTGGGCCTGGGCAAGACTCACCTGATTCACGCGATCGGCAACCAGCTTCTGATGGACAAGGCCGGGGCGCGGATTCGCTACATCCACGCGGAACAATATGTGTCCGACGTGGTGAAGGCCTACCAGCGCAAGGCGTTCGACGACTTCAAGCGTTACTACCACTCGCTCGACCTGCTGCTGATCGACGATATTCAGTTCTTCTCCGGCAAGTCCCGTACACAGGAAGAATTCTTCTACGCGTTCGAGGCGCTGGTCGCGAACAAGGCGCAGGTGATCATCACCAGCGACACGTATCCGAAGGAAATCTCCGGCATCGACGACCGCCTGATCTCGCGCTTCGACTCCGGCCTGACGGTAGCGATCGAACCGCCCGAGCTGGAGATGCGCGTCGCGATTCTGATGCGCAAGGCGCAGTCCGAGTTCGTGAGCCTGAACGAAGACGTCGCGTTCTTCGTTGCCAAGCACCTGCGTTCGAACGTGCGTGAGCTCGAAGGCGCGCTGCGCAAGATCCTCGCGTATTCGAAGTTCCACGGCCGCGAAATCACGATTGAAGTGACGAAAGAAGCGCTGAAAGACCTGCTGACGGTACAAAACCGGCAGATTTCGGTGGAAAACATCCAGAAGACCACGGCTGACTTCTACAGCATCAAGGTCGCGGATATGTATTCGAAAAAGCGTCCAGCGAACATCGCGCGGCCGCGGCAGATCGCGATGTATCTGGCGAAGGAGCTGACGCAGAAAAGTTTGCCGGAAATCGGCGAGTTGTTCGGCGGGCGCGACCACACCACCGTGCTGCACGCGGTGCGCAAGATTGCCGCCGAGCGCGGCACGGACGCGCAGCTGAACCACGAACTACACGTTCTGGAGCAAACGCTGAAAGGTTAAGCAGGTTGGATGGGAAATTCGACCTGTTTATTTCGGAACTCGCCCCCATTTTAGTGGAGCGGTCCCGTTTTCAGGCACAATACAGGTTTAACCGCCCGGCGGCCGCGGGCGGAATTCACGCCGTGACAGGCGCTGCGTGACGCCGGCGGGGAGCCGCGGCTGCGCGCTGTAAGGCTGGCAAGTCAGGCGCGCAGGCCGTTATATCAACGAAGGAACTCTATGCAACTGGTCAAGACCGAACGCGATAACCTCCTCAGGCCGCTGCAAACCGTGAGCGGCATCGTCGAACGCCGCCATACGTTGCCGATCCTCGCCAATTTGCTGATTACCAAGAACGGCCCTGAAGTGTCGTTCCTTTCCACCGACCTCGAGTTGCAGATCACCACGCGTGCCGATTTCGGCGTGGGCGGCGATTCGGTCGCGACCACGGTGGCAGCAAGAAAGCTCCTCGACATTCTGCGCGCCATGCCCGACGGGCAAGTTACGCTGACCTTGAACGACAAGCGTTTGACCGTGCAATCCGGCAAGAGCCGCTTTGCGCTGCAAACGCTGGCGGCCGACGAGTTCCCGACCGTCGCTCAAGCTAAAGACTACGGCGCGAACCTGGTGGTTCCCCAGAAAACGTTCCGCCAGTTGCTCGGCATGGTCCATTTTTCGATGGCCCAGCAGGACATTCGCTACTACCTGAACGGCATGCTGCTGGTAGTAGACGGCGACCAGCTGATGGCAGTCGCAACAGACGGCCACCGCCTCGCGTTCTCGTCGATGAAGATTGAAGGCTCGTTCGCGCGCCAGGAAGTCATCATTCCGCGCAAGACGATTCTCGAATTGCAGCGTCTGCTGGAAGACATCGACGACACGCTGAAGATCGACATCGCCGCGACGCAGGTGAAGTTCACATTCGGTCAGGTCGAACTGGTGTCGAAGCTGGTGGAAGGCAAATTCCCCGACTTCCAGCGCGTGATTCCGAAGTCGCACAAGAATCAGTTCTTGATCGGCCGCGAAGAACTGCAGCGCTCGCTGCAACGGGCCGCGATTCTGACGTCGGACAAATTCAAGGGCGTGCGCTGCATTATCGAGCCGGGCCAGTTGAAGATCATGTCGACCAACGCCGATCAGGAAGAGGCGCAGGAAGAACTGGAAATCGCGTACGACGGCGACAGCGTCGATATCGGGTTCAACGTCACGTATCTGCTCGACGTGCTCGCGAACCTGAAGGTCGACATGTTGCAAGTGAGCCTTGGCGACGCCAGCTCCAGCGCGTTGATCACGATTCCCGAGAACGACGAATTCAAATACGTCGTGATGCCGATGCGCATCTAACGCGTCCAAAACCAAAGAACACACCAAGGGGCGCAGTGCCCCTTTGGCGTTTTTATGGTGTTTTGAAAAGTCCCGAGCAGCAACCCAGCAGCAACGCAGAACCGGAAAAAATCCATGACTGAAACGAACAATTCGCGACCCGATAACAGCGGCTATGGCGCCTCGTCCATTCAGATCCTTGAAGGTCTGGAGGCTGTACGCAAGCGGCCCGGGATGTATATCGGCGATACATCGGACGGCACCGGCCTGCATCACCTCGTGTTCGAAGTGCTGGACAACTCGATCGACGAAGCGTTGGCCGGGTACTGTAACGACATCCAGGTCACCATCCACGCGGACAACTCGATTTCGATCACCGACAACGGCCGCGGTGTGCCGACCGGTCTCAAGATGGACGACAAGCACGATCCGAAGCGCAGTGCCGCTGAGATCGTGATGACCGAGTTGCATGCAGGCGGCAAGTTCGACCAGAACAGCTACAAGGTGTCCGGCGGCCTGCACGGCGTGGGCGTGTCGTGCGTGAACGCGCTGTCGGCGTGGCTGCGCCTGGTGGTGCGTCGTGACGGCAAAAAGCACTTCATGGAATTCCACCGTGGCGTGCCGCAGAACCGCATCATCGAAGAGATCGACGGCGTGGCTGTGTCGCCGATCCAGGTATTGGGCGACACGGAAAACCGCGGTACCGAAGTGCACTTCATGGCCGACGAGACGATCTTCGGCAATGTCGAATATCACTACGACATTCTGGCCAAGCGGATTCGCGAACTGTCGTTCCTGAATAACGGCGTGCGGATTCGCTTGAGCGATCTGCGCTCGGGCAAGGAAGAAGATTTCGCGTTTGTGGGCGGCGTGAAGGGTTTTGTTGAGTACATCAACAAGAACAAGGCCGTGCTGCACCCGAACATTTTCCACATCAGCGGCGAGAAGGACGGCATTGGTGTTGAAGTCGCGATGCAGTGGAACGACAGCTACAACGAAAACGTGCTGTGCTTCACGAACAACATTCCGCAGCGCGACGGCGGCTCGCACCTGACCGGTTTGCGTGCGGCGATGACGCGCGTGTTGAACAAGTACATCGTGGATCACGAAGTCGCGAAGAAAGCGAAGGTCGAGACGGCCGGCGACGATATGCGTGAAGGGCTCTCGTGCGTGCTGTCGGTGAAGGTGCCGGAGCCGAAGTTCAGCGCGCAGACCAAGGACAAGCTGGTGTCGTCGGAAGTGCGCGCGCCGGTGGAAGATGTGGTCGCGAAGGCGCTCGAAGAATTCCTGCTGGAAACGCCGAACGACGCGAAGATCATTTGCGGCAAGATCGTTGACGCGGCACGGGCACGGGATGCGGCGCGCAAGGCGCGTGAGATGACGCGTCGCAAGGGCTTGCTCGACGGCGTCGGCTTGCCTGGGAAGCTGGCGGATTGCCAGGAGAAAGACCCGGCGAAGTCCGAAATTTATATCGTCGAGGGCGACTCCGCAGGCGGCTCGGCGAAGCAGGGGCGTGACCGGAAGTTTCAGGCGATCTTGCCGCTGCGCGGCAAGGTGCTGAACGTGGAGAAGGCGCGCTATGACAAGCTGCTTTCTTCGGAACAGCTTGTGACGCTGATTACGGCGTTGGGTTGCGGGATCGGCAAGGACGACTACAACCTCGACAAGCTGCGTTATCACCGCATCATCATCATGACCGATGCTGACGTGGACGGCGCGCACATCCGGACGCTGCTGCTGACGTTCTTCTATCGTCAGATGCCGGACATGATCGAGCGCGGGTTTATTTATATCGCCCAGCCGCCGCTGTACAAGATCAAGGCGGGTAAAGACGAGCGGTATCTGAAGGATGCGACCGAGCTGAACGCGCACATGCTCAAGCTGGCGCTGAATGGGTCGGAGCTGTTGCCTTCCGAGAATGCGACGCCGATCGCTGGCGATGCGTTGGGTGAGCTGGCGCGTTCGTATCTGCTGGCGCAAGGCGTGGTGGATCGGCTGAGCCGGTTGTACGACGCTGGCGCGCTTGAGGCGGTGATGGATGGGGTAGCGATCGATCTGTCTTCTGAGCAAGCGGCTGAGAACTCGGCGAAGACGCTTGAGGCGAAGCTTCGGGACGATCCGTTGAAGCCTGAGGTGAAGGTGACGACGATGTATGACCCGGTGCGTGAGCTGCGGTCACTGCGTGTTTCGCGGACGCAT
>NZ_DASRSY010000262.1:0-10506 GCF_035656215.1 Paraburkholderia sp. | reverse complement strand
GTGCTGACCATCGCATACTTCGACCGGCTGGGTGTACCCCGACTCTCATAACCTCAACTTCCCGAACCGCCCGGTGCGGACCCGCATGCCGGGTGGTGTGGCAGGGGCGCAGTCACCTATGACTGCCCCCTATGCCGATCCCTGCTCCTTATCTCCTGACTGCCCGGAGAAGGTTTTGCGCAGGGATCTGGATGGGCCGCGGAAAGGTTTTAGTGTGCGGGCGCTTGTCCATGCAAATGACGCACTTGCGAAAGCACGGAGCCGGCCAGTTCCTTTGCTTCGATGCAGGAATGATGGTCGGCCAGTACTTTTGCCGCGAGACTGCCGATCGCCGTGCTGGTCTGTTTAGACGTGTGGTGCTGCGCGAGCGCAGAGCCGGCCAGTTCCTTTTCCTGATGCAAGGCGCCTGGGCGCCGCAAAACGACTGCAGCCAGATGGGCGATGCGGTCAGAAGTTTCTTTCGAGTTCGTAGTATTCAACCGTTACTCCTTTTCGTTTGTTGTTGACCCGGACGATTTGGCACGTCGTCAAATATCGACCGTAAAATAATTATGGTTAACTAACCAAACATATTCAACAAAACTAAATTGAGATTGATTTGTGGGATATGAAAACGTGCATTTGTCTTATGCTGCTGCGACCGAAATTCGGATGAGTAAAGGATTATTTGCGATCTTTAAGCCCTTTATGCACCGAGTCTTATTTCTGCGATTGCGCGTTCCGGCGTGCAACAACCTCTCTGTATTCTTATGTCCGATTCCACCTTGGTGAAACCCGCCGATCCTGCGTGTCTGCTGTGGTCGATTTTGCGCGAGCAAGGCTTCGACGCCGCCGAGCGACGCGCCCTCGAACTCATCGCAGAGGGTGTCACGCCGCAATTGCACGCAGACCTGTGCGCGAGCGCGGGGCGCTTTGAAGCGGCGTACCACAGTGCATCGCAAGCGCAGGCTGTTGCGAACGGCGCGCGTCACGCACGCGTGGCACTGTTCGCCGACGCACTCGGCCGCGCCGAGGTCGCGCAGCGCAACAGCGAGCTGGCGGTAACCTCGCAACCCTCGGCTGCGACGCTTGAATGGATCGTCTGGTTGATCGACCGCTGCGGCGCGCATTCGGCGGCGGTACACATGTTGCGTGCTTATGAGCGGCACGCGCCGCACGACGCGTTCGCCCCGTGGTGGCTGGCGTTTTCGCTAGCAGCGCTGCCGGATGCGGACGCGCCGGCCGAACGCCGCGCGGCATTGTTGCGGGCCTACTCCCTTGATCCGACGATTCATCCCGCGTTGCCACTGCAACTCGTGCTGGCGTTCCGGGAGATCCGCGATTGGCCCACGGTGGAACGCATTTGTCGCGAGATGCTCGCGCGCAATCCGGCTGATGCCGAGATGGCCTGGCAACTGAGTCACGCGCAATGGCAGTGCAACGACGCCGCTGCGGCGGAGGCCACCATGCGTGCTGTCGATGTAGTCGCGCCGGGCAATGCAGCGGTGCTGGCCGCGATTGGCATGTATCTCGCCGAGCAGGCACGCTTTGACGACAGCGAAGCGACGCTGCATGCAGCGCTTGTCATCGATCCTTCTGCGGCGCAGGCGGCCGTCGATCTGGCCGACCTCGAATTGCGACGCGGTGCGTGGACGACCGCATGGTCGCGCTTCGAGGCGCGGCTGACACGTGACGATCGCGAGCCGAATAACGTCGTGACCGTCATGGGGAAGTTGGGACCGCGCTGGCAAGGTGAACCGCTTGCCGGCAAGACGCTGGTCGTGCACAGCGAACAGGGCAATGGCGATGACATTCACATGGTTCGATTCGTCCCAGCGCTGGCGGCGCGTGTGCGCGATGAAGGTGGCCGATTGGTTCTGGCGGTGCGTCGTCCGTTGCTGGGTTTGTTGAGACGGTTTTACGCCGACTGTGTGGCGATCGAGGATGGCATTGGTTGCAAGGCCGACTTCGTTTTACCGATGATGACCATGCCGTACAAGCTGGGACTATTGCCCGGCCAGGTGAGTGGCGCGCCGTATCTGCAGGCGGATGCCGACAACGTGGCGGTATGGCGCGAGCGCGTGAGCGCATGCGCGAAGAATGCATCGCTGCATATCGGGCTCGTGTGGTCCGGGAGTCCGACTCATCGGCGCGATGCGAAACGGTCGATTCCGCTTGCGGCGTTGGCTCCGGTGCTGGCGCTACCCGGCGTTGTATTCCATCCGCTGACGCCGGGCCGTAGCGCGGATGTAGCGGCTTTGACGGAGCACGGCTACCGCGTTCACAATCTGACCGGACATTACGAGTCCGGTTTCGACGACGTTGCCGCGCACCTCACGGCGCTCGATGCGCTGCTGACTATCGACAGCGCGCCATTGCATTTAGCCGGCGCATTGGGACGCCCGGTGCTGGCAATGCTGGATCATGTGTCGCACTGGTCATGGGGCAATGAGGAGGCGCAGCCCTGGTATGACTCTCTTGAGTTGTTCAGACAGCCAGCGCCGGGCGAGTGGATGCCGGTGATTGAGCGCGTGGTGGACCGCCTGAAGGCGATGGCACTTTCTCGCGCGTAGATCTAGTTGGAAAACAAACGTCCTTTCGAATATAAGTAGTCGACATCAATATCAATGCACCACCCAAACCGCTTATCTGGTCATCTGTCAGCCGACTTGGAAAACCTTGACACGCTGTCCGCACAGGCCGATGCCTGCTTCGCAGCGGGGCAAACACACGAAGCGATGCTCGAGTACCAGCGGCTGCTGGACCAACAACCGCAAAATGCTCACGCGCTTCATCGGATGGGGCTAGCCTGTTTTCGCGTGGATCAACCCGAACGTGCCCGACATTATCTGGATCAGGCGCTGACCGCCGCCCCCGAGCGCGCGGACATCTGGGAGCATCGAGGCTTGCTTGCCGCGATGCAGGGTGACCGGACGGCCGCTGAAGCGTTTTATCATCGCGCGCTTACTCTGGCTGGCAGCACCGCGAGCCTGCATCGGAACCTGGCCGATTGTCTGAAGCTCTCCGGTCGTCTTGCTGAAGCACGGACTCACTACGTCAGGACGCTTGAACTCGATCCGGGATTGCGTCATGCCGTACGCGCCCTGGCGAGAATCAGCACTGAATTGGGACAGTTCTCCAACGCAGCCGACTATTGGCTCCACGCATGGGCGCTCGACTCGACACAAATGTCCGACGCAATCGAGCTAATCGCTGCCATGTCGCAAGCTGAACGCGACGCACAGATCGATACGATGCTTGCCGAGCTTTGCACCCGCTTCGCAACCGATGTCGCAGCGCTGGAGCAATTGACCTTTGCACTGAATGGCATGCATCGCTTCAGAGATGCGATTAGCGTGGCGGCTCAAGCACTCGCCATCGATCCTTGGAATGCCGGTTTGCATCACAACGCGTCTTACGCGTTCAATATGCTGGGAGAGTTTTCTTCCATGCAGTTGCATGCTATCGAGGCTGCGAGGCTGGTGCCCGATCACGCCCGGATCCAGTTCAATCTAGCGGCAGCGCAACTGCGTTTCGGCGACTTCGAGCAGGGCTGGAAACAATATCGATGGCATGAAGCGCTGCCGGAAAACCACGATCTTGTTCGCCCCGATTTTCCCGAATGGAAAGGCGAGCCGTTAGCGGGACGTCGCTTCCTGCTTATCGGTGAGCAAGGGCTTGGTGATCAGCTCCAGTTTCTGCGGATGGCTGACTGGTTGCATCGGCAGGGCGCGATCGTCGATGTGTGGGTCGAGAGTCCGCTAGGCGAATTGGCGCGTAATGCCGCGGGAGTGCATGCGGCATGGATATCCACGCCGCCGGGTCCATACGATTACTGGTGCCGGATGCTCAGGATGCCAGAGCATATGAAGCTGGACTTGTCGATGCTGCCTGTCGCGATGCCGTATCTGGCAGCGGAGCCAGCGAAGGTTCGGCGCTGGCAAGCCCGCCTCGACGCGATTGATCCAGTGGATGTGCGCGGCAAGTCCAGAAAACGCGTCGGGATTGTCTGGGCGGGCAATCCGGATTATGGGCTTGACCGCTATCGGTCGATTCAGTTGAGCAAATGGCGGGGAGTCCTGAAGCAGCTTGGCGCGACGTGGTTTTCGCTGCAAAAGGGTGACGCGCAAATTGAAGCGGCAGCGTTGTCCACGGATATCGATCTGCACATGTTGGGGCCGGAAATCAACAGTTTTTCCGATACGCTGGCGATTGTCCAGACGCTCGATCTGGTGATTACCGTCGACACGGCGGTCGCGCACCTGGCCGGGGCGTGTGCCACACCGGTCTGGATCCTGTTGCCGACTTGCACGGATTGGCGGTGGGTGGTCGAGCGTGACGATAGCCCGTGGTATCCGTCTGCGCGGTTGTTCAGGCAGCGGGAGCTCGGTCGATGGGAAACGGTGCTGGATGACGTGGCAAATGCACTACAGGAATACGTGGCTACCTGAATCGGGCGCGCCGAAAGCGCCCCCGATTTGTCATCCAGGAACGATCTGCAGCGGCCAACGCCTACTTCCGTCCCATCAACGTATCCATCGTCTCACCACGCACGACGATCTCGGTGCGGCGGTTCAGCGTGCGCCCTTCGGGCGTATCGTTGCTCGCCACCGGATTGTTGTACGCATAGCCCTTCGTGCGGATCCGATTCAACGCTACGCCACGCGCCACCAGCGCGTAGCCTACTGCAGTGGCGCGCGCTTCCGAAAGCTGCTGGTTATAGTCGAGCGTGCCGACGTTGTCCGTGTATCCCTCGACCAGCACGGGCTTCTTGCTGCGATTGAGCAGAACAGCGGAACGGTTGATCACCGCGACTGCGTCGCCGCGCACTTCGGATTTGCCGAATTCGAACAACGCGGATTCGGGCAGCTTGACTGAAACCCCGTTGGCGACCGGCGTCACCTCGATGCCGACCGCCTTGTTTAGCGATGTTTCAGTATCCCGGTTTAGCGGGGCTGCGCAACCAGCCATCAGCAGGACAGACATCGCGCAGGCAGTTGCGCCCAGGAACGTTCTCATGTTTCTTCTTTCTCCTTCAGTATCCGATCACATGGCACGCCCTTCAATCGCGGGCGGACCGCCGACTTTGTTAAGCACGAAGGTTGTATCGCGCGTCATAGGCAGAGGAGAATCGGATCTATCTGAAATCGGTCATGTGTTTAAGGTGGTCCAGCATCCGAGTGGGTGCTTCTGAACTTCCTGACGGAGGGAGGGATGAGGGGCTGGCAAGCGCCTGACGGCGTCGCCGTTATAATCCGACACCATGCCTATCCGTTTCGATGCCGCCGACGCCCACTGGCGCGTCGCGCCCTTGCCTGGTTTTAGCGCCGCCCAGAAAGACTGGTTGACCCGCGGCGGATCGCTGACCGCGCATCTGCGCACGCTGGGCGTTGTCGTGGTGCGCGTGACGCGCGAAGCTGTCGCGTTACCGTGGGCCGACGAGCACGCCGCGCTTGATCTCGTGTCGCGCGCGCCTGTTTGGGTTCGGGAAGTGGTGTTGTCGGTCGACGGCGTGCCGTTTGTCGCAGCGCACAGCATCGCGCCGTTGGCCGCAAGCGTCGGCGTATGGCAGGCCACGCGCCGGCTGCGCACGCGGCCGCTGGCCGAGTTGCTGTACAGCGATAGCAGCGTTGCGCGTTCGTCGCTGGTGAGTCGCAGACTGACGGCTCGTCATCCGTTGTACCGGCTGGCGATGCGTGAAATTGGTCGCGTGCCACCGCATACGCTGGTCGCACGCCGCTCGGTGTTCGAGCGACATGGTGAGCCGTTGATGGTGACCGAATGCATGTTGCCTGCGCTGTGGGCGCATCTGGCGTCTTCGGCGCGCGTACCGTTACCGTCTGCACACCCGATGGCCGCGCACGTGCCCCAACGCACTCATATGCGGGAACATGGCCGGCCGCTCGAGCATACGGCGTCGCGCGCCCATGGTGCGCCGCGTGCGGAGCAAGAACACCTTTCCGAACGCGAGCGGGACGCGCGTGAATCCGGACACCTGCCGGCATCGGACAGCAAGGTGAAGCGCTGATGCTGCGCGGCTTTCCCCCCGTCGTCGCGGCGGATACGCATACGCTGATTCTCGGCAGTTTTCCCGGCGAGGCATCGCTCGTGGCGACGCAGTATTACGCGCATCCGCGCAACCAGTTCTGGCGTCTGCTCGGGACTGTACTCGACGAACCGCTTCCCGAGCTCGCCTACGAAGCGCGGCTAACGCGTTTGCTTTCGCACGGCATCGGCGTGTGGGACGTGCTCGCCGCCTGCGAGCGCGAAGGCAGTCTCGACGTCGCGATTCGCAACGCCAGCCCCAACGATTTTGCTTCGCTGCGCGCCCACGCGCCGACGCTTGCCAAAGTCTGCTTCAACGGCAAGACGGCGGGCCGCTTTGCGCCAGTGATCGGCGAAGCCGGCTACGCCACCCTCGTATTGCCTTCGTCGAGTCCGGCGAATGCTATGCTCTCGTTCGACCAAAAATTGCGTCTCTGGCGCGACATCCTTACATGACGAAATTGATCAGGCGCGCCTCGGCTGAAGCACGTGCGTTCCGCAACAAAGACGCTGACCCGAGCGACAGCACGCAGAACAAACAAAAAGTAATGCGCAACAAAAAGCGCACGCTGCACGACGACGACCTGCACGACGCGCCGCAAATCGAGGCGCCGCGCAAGCCGCGTTTCGCGCCGGTCACGTTCTCGGAAGAGGGCGGCGTGCGCTTCCTGCACTTCGGCACGGAATGGGTGCAAGGCGCGATGCGTCTGCGCAAGCCGGATCACATCGAACTCGAATATGCGCAGCAGATGATGGCCTGGCTGCTGTTCATCGAAACGCCCAAGCGGATCGTCCAGCTTGGTCTGGGGGCCGCCGCACTGACCAAGTTTGCATACCGCTTCCTGAAGCGCGCAAAAGTCGAAGCGGTCGAGCTGAATCCGGCGGTCGTGGTGGCTGCGCGCACAATGTTCGAACTGCCGCACGATGACGCACGTCTGACCGTGCACGAAATGGACGCATGGGATTTCGTCAACGACCGCGCCAACCACGGCACGATCGGCGCGTTGCAGATCGACGTCTACGATGCCACCGCGCGTGGTCCGGTGCTCGACAGCGTCGGCTTCTATCGTGCGGTGCGCGCGTGTCTGACCGACGCGGGCGTGGTGACGGTGAACCTGTTCGGCGATCATCCGAGCTTCGTGCGCAACATGAAGCGTCTGAACGAAGCCTTCGACGGCCGCGTGGTCGCGCTGCCGGAAGTGCATGACGGCAACCGCATCGCGCTCGCTTTCTCGGGCCCGGCGCTCGACGTGCCGTTCACGACACTGCAAGCGCGCGCAAAGCTGATCGAAGCGGAACTTGGCTTGCCGGCGCGCAAGTGGATCAAAGGGTTGCAGGAATCGACCGGGCAGAACGGCAACTCGTTCTCGGTCTGATGCGTGAAGCGGTCGGGCCGGACAAACCGGCTCGACTGCGATAAGACTGACCTGGCCACCGCCGTTGCGCCCACGCGACGGTTCTCAAAGCCGCTCCCGATCGCGCATCGCACAGCCGATCCGCCTCCCGCCGGCCGTCGAAGCCGTGTCCCGCCCGCGTCAAAGCCCCGTCCCGCTAGCCTCCCAACCGCATTCGTGCCTCGGGTCGTCCCTGCTTGACCGGACGTTAAACGCTCCTATACTCTTTCGAAGCTTTCGGGGACCCCGTGGCCTACCTGCGACGGGGGATCCACCACCCGTCAAAACACGGGCCAACATTTCAATAATAGGGAAGAGGAGACGTCATGGCTCACGACGCCGACGCGAACAAAGCCAGCAAGCACTGGCTCTGGTTGCTGCTGTTGCCCTGGATCGCAATGATCTGGGTGCCGTCATATAACAAGGTCGAACCTCAGTTGTTCGACTTCCCGTTCTTCTACTGGTATCAGCTCCTGTGGGTGCTGATCAGCGCGATCATCACGGCGCTCGTGTACTTCAAGACCAAGACCCGCTCGACGGGCAGCTCGCAAGGGGGCGCACAATAATGAACGCCACCGCAACTTTCGTCTTCGTCCTGTTTTTCATCGGCGTCACCATTCTCGGCTTTATCGCGGCCCACTGGCGCAAGGGCGATCTGGCCCACCTGGAAGAGTGGGGTCTCGGCGGCCGGCGCTTCGGCACCGTCGTCACGTGGTTCCTGCTGGGCGGCGACCTGTACACCGCCTACACCTTCATCGCCGTGCCGGCGCTGGTGTTCGGTGCGGGCGCAACGGGTTTCTTCGCGCTGCCTTACACGATCCTGATCTATCCGTTCGCGTTCGTCGTGTTCCCGAAACTGTGGAGCATCGCCAAACGTCAGGGCTACGTGACATCGGCCGACTTCGTCTCGGCTCGCTATGGCAGCCGCATGCTGGCGCTGGCAATCGCCGTGACCGGTATTGTCGCGACTATGCCGTACATCGCACTGCAACTGGTCGGTATCGAAGTGGTGATCGGCGCGTTGGGTTTCGATACCAAGGGCTTCGTCGGCGATCTGCCGCTGATCATCGCGTTCGCGATCCTGGCAGCGTACACGTACACGTCGGGCCTGCGCGCGCCGGCGATGATCGCCGTCGTCAAGGACGTGCTGATCTACATCGTGATCTTTGCTGCGATCATCGTGATTCCGCCGCAACTGGGCGGCTTCGGCCATATCTTCAGCGTGGTGCCGCCTGCCAAGCTGTTGCTGAAGGCGCCGGACGTGTCGAGCCTGAACGGCTACAGCGCGTACGCGACGCTTGCGGTCGGCTCGGCGCTCGCACTGTTCCTGTACCCGCACTCGATCACCGCGGTGCTGTCGTCGAAGTCGGGTAACACGATCCGCCGCAACATGGCGATGTTGCCGGCTTACTCGCTGGTGCTCGGCCTGCTCGCGCTGCTGGGCTTCATGGCGCTGGCGTCGGGCGTGAAGGACATGCCGGAATTCGCGCCGTACTTCAAGGCATTCGGCCCGAACTTCGCGGTGCCGGCGCTGTTCCTGCACTTCTTCCCGTCGTGGTTCGTCGGCGTGGCCTTCGCGGCGATCGGTATCGGCGCGCTGGTGCCGGCGGCGATCATGTCGATTGCGGCAGCGAACCTGTACACGCGCAACATCCACAAGGAGTTCGTGAACCGCAACATGTCGCATGAGCAGGAGACCAATGTCGCGAAGCTAGTGTCGCTGATCGTCAAGGTCGGCGCGGTCGCGTTCATTCTCGGGTTGCCGCTCACGTATGCGATCCAGCTGCAACTGCTCGGCGGTATCTGGATCATCCAGACGCTGCCGGCCATCGTGCTGGGTCTCTATACGCGTGTGCTCGACTACCGCGGCCTCCTGATCGGCTGGGCAGTGGGCATCGCAACCGGTACGTGGATGGCGATTTCGCTGAAGCTGGCGGGCTCGATCTTCACGATCCACCTGTTCGGCATGGCGATTCCGGGCTACGCGGCGGTATGGTCGCTGATCGTCAACCTGGTGGTGTCGGTGGTGGTGAGCCTGCTGGTGCGCATGTTCGGCATGCAGCGCGGCGAGGACCGCACCCGTCCAGAAGACTATCTGGACGTGGTCGAAGGCTAAGCCAGGCGTTCCATCTCGCCGGAAAAGCAACGCCCGCAGACAAAAGTTTGCGGGCGTTTGTCTTTCCAGGGCACTCCAGGGCAGGATAGCGGAACCGTCCTTCAAAGCGTCCGTCGCGCGAGCCATGGCTTCTGCCGATTCCCCCCGCGTCATTGTCCGCCGCTCGGCCATTAGCCGTCTGGTGCGAACGATCACGTCGCCGTACTACCGCTATCGCCACGCGAAGGTGCTGCATAGCCTGCGCGTCGGCGTTGCGATGCTGGTGTCGATTCTCGCGACCACCGGTATCGACATTCCTCACGGCATCTGGTCGTCGGTGACCCTGCTGGTGGTGATCGGCGGCTTGCAGCATCACGGCAATATCCGCAAGAAGGCCGCCGACCGGGCGGCGGGAACGCTGCTCGGCGCGGCGATCGGACTTCTGCTCATCCTGACGCAGAATCTGACCGGGTCGCTGCCGCTCACCTATGTGCTGATGTCGATCGTCGCGGCGATCTGCGCGTGGTTCGCTATCGGTTCGTCAGGGTATATCGGCCTGCTGACGGCAATCACGATGTGCATCGTCGCGGGTCATGGCGACAATCTGATCGACGTCGGTCTATGGCGCACGCTGAACGTGCTGATCGGCATTGTGATCGCGCTGGCGTTTTCGTTCGCGTTGCCGCTGCACGCGACTTATTCGTGGCGCTATGGGATTGCCGCCAATCTGCGCGACTGTGCGCGGATTTACACCCGTTTGCTGGAAGGCGAAACGATCAGCGAGGATGAACAGGTCAAACGCTTCCTCGCGGTCAACAAGCGGCTGGTGCAGTTGCGCTCGTTGATGCCTTCTGTGGCGAAGGAGATCGATGTGCCGCAGGCCAAGCTCGACGAGATCCAGCGGCTGCATCGCTCGGTGCTCAGTTCGCTGGAATTGCTGGCGACCGGCCCGCTGATGCGCGCCGATGCCGCGGCGCGCGCTGCGTATGCGCG
>NZ_DASRSY010000261.1:0-17389 GCF_035656215.1 Paraburkholderia sp. | reverse complement strand
TACTGAATTGGCATGATGTTTTTTTTGCCTGTTCGGCGGTTGTTCGTTGATCTGGCTTTTTGGTCTTTGGTCTTTGGCCTTTCCTTGATCTGGCTTTTTGGCCTTTCCTTGAATTCTTATTGGTTAATTAGCGTCGCCCCTGTGCGGGGCGGGCACCTACTTCTCTTTGCCGCCGCAAAGAGAAGTAGGCAAGAGAAAGCGGCTCAAACCGCGAATTCTTAAGCGGGTCCCCCGCACAGTTGCGGTAGTGGTGCATCTGGAATCTGTGCCCTCGCACATTCGACGTCAGTGACAAAGGCGTCATACTTCCGGCGGCGCTGCGCGCGCCGACGCGGTATTTCATTAACCCCACGCCGCCTTTTTTCGCTCGGTAGTACTACAAAACCACTCGCCGTTTTTAACGCCCAGCGGCGCTTCGTAGGCCACCAGGTATATTGGGTGCCGGCGGTGACTCCGAAACGCTGGGTCCGTTGTTGGCATTTCGCCGAGGCGAAGCCGATGGCCCCCACCACGCCCAAACGAAGCCCCTGATTTCTGATGGACCCTTCCGGCGAGCACGTAGTGCGAGGCGGGAAGCATGATTGCCTTGTCACCAAGGTAGAGTGCGCGAGAACACAGATTCCAGATGCGCCACTACCGCAACTGTGCGGGGGACCCGCTTAAGAATTCGCGGTTTGAGCCGCTTTCTCTTGCCTACTTCTCTTTGCGGCGGCAAAGAGAAGTAGGTGCCTGCCCCGCACAGGGGCGACGCTAATAAACCAATAAGAATTCAAGAAAAGGCCAAGGAAGCCAGATCAAGAAAAGGCCAAAAAGCCAGATCAAGGAAAGGCCAACGCCGTAGGCAAACAGACGAACAACCGCCACGCAGGCAAACAAAGCAAAAAAACCACAATCACCCCAGCCACACCAAAAAATGCCGCCGCCAAAGGCAAAACCCCATCTTCATTTAATCCCCAAAATCCAATACGAAAACCGCTCCGCATCAGCGGCCGAAATCGCATTAGGCGGCATCTTCGCCCCAGTATTCCATTTCCCGGAACTCCCTTCCAACATGCTCTTCTCGAGCTTCGCGACCGCATCCGAGTCTCCTCGATACCGCTCGGCGATAGCCCTAAAAGCAGGCCCGACCTTCGTCGTATCGATCGAATGACAAGCGCGACAAGTCTGCTCGCTAGCAGAAATGCGACCAGTAGTAACAGCTTCACCACCCGGCGGCGCAGCAAAAGAGCTCCCGCACCACCCCCCAGCCAGTGCAACAACAAAAACGAGCATCCCTCTCACAATTTCATCCCAGTAAAAAACAAAAAACCCCGCCGACGAAATCCGCCGGCAGGGCAAAGCGCTCAACAACAAACATGAAGAATGGACAGACCCAACCGCGTTACCGGGGCGGCCACGGTTTGGCCGGAGCGCCAATCACAGGCTTCCCAAGCAACGGCGTCGACAACGCATATGCGCCATTCTCCGTAAAAGCCCAAATGATGTTGCGGTCGTATTCGGTATAAATCGCCAGTACACCCTTGCCGAGGGTATAACTCGGCAGCTCGCTCTCATCCGCCAGCGCGGGCACGAAATACCCTGCGATGGTCGGCTTCTCCGGATTGCGTACATCGAAAATCTGTACGCCCGCGTTATAGAACGAGTAGGGAATGACGCCCTGACGCGAGCCGCCCGGCTGACCGATCGCATTCGAACGCTTCGGACCGAAGTTGCCGCCACGCTGGCAGAAACTCGTGAACGGCGCGCCTTCAGGCGGCGTCGGCTGCGGCAGCTTGCCTGCCACCTTCAGATGCGACGGATCGCGGGCATCAACGACGAAAATGTCCTTGTACGGCTCGTAGCAATCGCGATTCATCGGATAGCCGCTCGTCAGCACGAAGCCCGTGCGTTCGTACTGGCTGACGTCAGCGTTGTCGTACTCGGTACCTGCGAAACTAGGTGCCGTGTTCACATTGCTGAGCACCTTCGGTTTGGCCGGGTTGGACAGGTCGAACGAATAAAGACCCAAGCCACCCATCGCGCCGAAGCCGATCTTGCCACCTTCTTCCAAAGGCTTCGGCAGGAAGATGGGAATACGCGAGCCCATCCACGAGGTGCGATTGCCCGCGCGCGGATTCGTCAGATAAGCTTGTTCGTCGGCATCATTGCCGAGTTTCTGCCCCGGCACCGAGATTTGCGATACGAACTTCGGATCGGCAGGATCCGACATGTCCCAGACCTGATAGCCCGGCGAATACAGGTAGTTCGGGTACTCGGTCAAACCGTAGCTGTCGTCCGGCGCAGCCGACAGGATCATGTACTTGCCGCCGTAATATTCAGGCGCATCGAGCGAGCCCGAACCCTGCTGCTGACCGACCGGCGCGTCGGGGTGCTTATAGTCGGTGGTGCGTGTCGCGATCAGCTTCCATTGGCTCGGCAACGGGCCGTCCATTTCGAAAACCTTGAAGCCCTTGAGCGAGTTGTAGTGGCGCTGTGCTTCGACCTTGTCAGGCTGCTCGCTCTTGTCGGTCATCAAGCCGTAGCGGCCAATTTCGAAAGAGGCAACCAGCACCGGCTTGCCGAGCTTCTTGCTCCACACAATGGTGGCGCCGCCGAGATAGTCGTGCACATTGTTCGGGTCGAACTTTTCGGTCGGTCCTTTCGGTCCCCACGTGCCACCCTGCGAAAACACGACCTTGCCGTTGGCGGGATCGGTAACGTCCATGATCCGCAAATAGTCGCGGTCGTGGATGTAGAGATAGCGGTGGCCGTCGAAGTCGGCAATATTGTTCCAGGCGTGGAAGGGCGAATCGACGAGGGGGTAGAAGGCCAGAACCTTGACGTCCTTGGCATAGCTCTTCTTATCCCAGGTGGTCATTTCGCCGGGGAAGTGCTGGCCCTGGTGAACTTCAGGGGTGGCTTTCGGCCACACGAACTGGCCGGTTGCCGGGTCCATGCCGTAGTCGACACCCGGTTTGAGCGGGACAGGCCGGCGATCCGGAGTGAGGCGCAGCCACTGGGCGAGATAGGGATCCTTAACATTCGGTGTGCCGGGCGTCGCTTGTGTTGCGGACGCCGCGCCGGCCGATGCCGCGGCATTCGATACCGTTGTCGCCGAAGCGCCTTCCGCGGCCGCACAAGCCGCCGCGGACACGAAGGTCAACAGGACGCCTGTCGCGAGAGTAGATTTCAGATTGCGTTTGCGAAGCATTGGCTTCCTCCTTTTTATATTAGAACGCGTGACGAATCCCGAACTGGAAGCCGCTCGGATTCTGTCCACCGTTTGGATACTCCTGGAACGTCACAGGGTAGGCGACCGGCACATCGTGCTGGCTCTTCACGTGAGCGAAAGTCGCATACAGGTCGGTCCGTTTCGACAAACCGTAGATGTAGCCGATCACGCCGCCGGTGGCGCTGGAAATACTCGTGTTGTTGTCGTCGTGACGATGCACGATGCTCAGATACAAACGGTTGCGCCCGTCGATGTTCCAGCGCGCGCCGATCTGCGCGTCCCAACCCTGCGAGTTGAACGCGACGTAGGGCGGATACGCGTAGTAGCCGTTGTACGTGTGATAGATCAGCGTTGGCTCGAAGCCACCGAACTTATAGACGGCAGCGAAATAGTTATCGCGCGACGAATGGATCTGCGACGACTTGAAGATATCCCGCGTGTACTGCAACTCGCTCACAGCGCCGAGGAAAATCGGCCCGTGGCGATAGTCGATGCTGGTGCTCAGGAAACGCCCCGCGCGGGTGCTGTCGCCCACGCCAGTCGTCGCCATGATCCGGCCGGTGAAGCCGTAGAAAGTCGGCGTCTTGTACTGGATCGCGTTGTCCACGCGATACGACGCGTAGAAGAACTCCATGTTGTTGACCATACTGAAGTCGGCGGCCCAGCTCGGATCGGCGTAGCCCGCAATCCAGTACGACGGCGTGAATTGCCGCCCCATCGTCACTTCCCCCCAGTTGCCTTTCAGGCCCACGAACGACTGGCGGAACTGCGTCGACTGTACGCCGGTGTTCGCGGAGAACATCGGCTCGATGGTGAATACCGCCTTGTTGCCACCGCCCAGATCCTCGACGCCGCTCAAGTTGAAGCGCGAGTTGTTCAGACCGCCGCTCGACATGCGGGTCATGTTTCCGCCGGAGCCGGAAGAAATCAGATGTTCGATGTTCAGGTCGACATAACCCGACAGCCAGACGCTCGACTGAGCGTGTGCCCCGGCGCATGCGAGCATGACGGCGCCTGACACGAGTGCTTTCTTTTTCATTCAATCTCCAAACAGATCGTTGTTCTTTTCGTGTGGTAGAGAGTGCTGTCGTCGCGCGCGACAGCCGCGGTTACATCCTTTTTCTGTCGTGTATACACAAACTGAAAAAAATTATACCCACGGCAAAATTTGGATTCCGAGCTTTATTTTTTTATACAAAACAACGGTTTGGTTATAGCGGGTTGACCCTGATGGCATCGCGCGTCAAAACAGATGCCTAATTCCGGCTGCATACGTCATCGCGGTGCCATAGCTGGAGAGCTTGTCGTAGACGGTCACCAGGTACAGATCGGTGCGTTTCGACAGGAAGTAGTCGAGGCCGGCAGAGCCGGTATTGCGGGCAGAGACGGTGTTCTTCGGGGCTGTGCGGCGCGTATACGCCCATTCCGCCAGCGCGGTGAGTTGCGAGGTCAACGGCACCGAGAGGCCGGCTTCGTAGGTATGCGCACCGATGTTGGTCGAATCGGTACGCAGGCCTTGCACTGCGCCATACAGCTTGAAGAGCGAAAAATCATAGGCAGCGCCGACGATGTACGCGTTCTGTGTCGGTGACGCCACACCGGCGACCACGCGTGTGCGTTGTACGGTCGCGACAGCGGTGAGCGAACCGCCTGCATAGAGTGTCGATAACGCGGTGTTGTATGTGCCGTCCGAGCCTGCGAAGCCGCCGGGCGCATACACCGCGGTAGTAGTCAGCCCGTTCAGATTGGGACTGGTGTACTGGATGCCGTTGTTCCACACGGTGTCGCCCACAATTGCACCGCCGTACGGCGCGGTGAAGGTCTGCATCACAAGCGGCGAAAACAGGATCGACGCCTGGAACGGGTTGACCGCCTGCTCGGCGAGGTAGAGCAGATTCGTGTGCCGTCCAAGCGTCACGCGTCCGAATGGCCCGGCGATGCCGACGTACGAATTGCGTCCCCAGAACGGATCGGCGGCGGTGCGGCCGACGCCACCGTTAGTCGGCTGAAAGAAGCTCTCGAGCACGGCGATTGCGCGATAGCCGGCGCCGAGGTCCTCGTTGACACGGATACCCCAGTACGGTGCCGTCAATCCGGGGCTCTGTTCGGCTATTGCGGCGGCCGGCCCGTTGCTGCGTTTGCTGCTGGCGACATCGAGCCCGACGAGCCCATACAGCGTGACAGACGTTTGCGCTTTGACCGCATGGGACGCGAGTCCCCATGCGGCGGCGCAACTGAGCGCGAGCGCGCCCAACGATCGAACGTTCATGGCGGATCCTCTTGTGCGGTTGGGAACAGCGAGACAACGACGAGACATCAGCGGGACATCAGCGAGGCGGCAACGAGACGGCAATGAAGCGGCAGGTGGCGGCGCGAAACTGCGCCGCCACGTTTCAGGCGGCGCGCACCGCGAATTCGACAGGTGCTTGTGCGAAGTGCTGGGACAGACTGGCGAGCAACGCGTCGCGCTGGGCAATCAATGAAGCGGGGGAGCGGCCCGCGATGTGCGGCGTGATGAGCACGTCGGGATGATCGAGCAGCGCCGGGGGCACCTCGGGTTCGTCTTCGATTACGTCCAGTCCCGCGCCGGCGATCGCGGCATGAGCCAGGGCGTCGATCAGCGCCTGCGTGTCGAGCACCGAACCGCGCGAGACATTCACCACATAGCCGGCTGGCCCCAAGGCTTGCAGCACCTTGCGTTCGACCAGGTGTTTCGTCGACGGGCCACCGTTGCAGGCAATGACGAGGAAGTCGCTGTCGGCGGCAAGCTGGATCAGATCCGCGTAGTAACGGCCTGGCGCATCGGCATGCGGCTGTCGCCCGTGATAGCCGAGCGTCATGTCGAAGCCTTGCGCACGCGCCGCAATCAGCCTGCCGATACGTCCCATCCCGACTAGCCCCAGTCGCGCGCCCGTCAGCGTCGGACGCTCGGTGCGCGAGGTACGCCAACGACCGGCGCGTACCGCCTCGGTAAGCGGCGCGTAGCCACGTGCGAGCGCGAGCAGCAGGCCGATGGCGTGATCGGCGACAGTCGCCGCATTCGCGCCGGGCGCATGGGTGACGACGATGCCGCGTCGCGCGGCGGCGGCCACGTCGACGTTCTCGTAGCCCGCGCCGAACGCGCTGACGATCTCCAGCGCGGGCAGCGCGGCCATCTGCGCGTCGGACAAGCCGGTCGAGCCGTTGGACACCACCGCGCGCAGGTTCACTGGATCAACGCCGGCTGGCAACGCATCGCCCCAACCGTCGGGATGATAGTGAAGCGTGTAGTCGCGCCGCAGCGCGTCGAGCGTTGCGTCGGGCAACGCGATCAGCGCCAGCACATGCCTGCCGCCCATGACCGCGCTCATGGCCGTGGATCAGAGGCTTGCGCGGCAGGCGCCACGTCCTTCACCGCGCCTTTCCAGCCGTTTTCGGTGATGTCGAACACGGTGCCGTCGGGCATCCGGTACTTCACTTCGTAGAACACATTCGGATCTTTTTCGTGGCGTCCCGTCAGATACGTGCCACCCGCCGCGACCACGCGCGCCGCGGTGTCTTCGACGTTATCGACCCACATGCCGAAGTGAATCACGCCGCGCACATCCTTCAGCCCCGCATAGCCGGGGACGGTTTCGTCCTTGAAGTTGAGGAGCGCCACATTCATCGTGCCGTCCGTCATATAGATGCCGCGCATCGCGTTGCCCGCGCGGCGCATGCCGAAGGCCTGCTCGAAGAATTGCGCGGCGGCTTCCGGATCTTCGACCGAAAGCGCGATGTGGCGGAGCTTGTCCATGAGATGTCCTTGGGTTGTCCTGGAGATGAATCGCCTGTCGGCGAAGTGAGGGTTGTCGTGACTGTGAATCAAGTGTGTCCGCAACTTCACCAGGTATACTACGTAGAATAAATGTATACACAAAAACAAATTGATATACCAGAATGATCCTCATACGCCGGTCGTCGCCGCTAGCGACGACTCGCCGCACTGTCTGAGGACCACCGATGCACACCCTGCAGGAACCGTTAGGTAGTCTTTCCGCCACGCTCAGGCAGCGCTTTGCGCAGATCGGGCCAGTGTGGGGGCGCGATATCAATACGCATCGCGATCTGGTGATCGACGCGTATTCGCCATTGGTAGCCGCGGCGCGGGATGCGGGGGAGTCGTTCGAGGTGGCGCGCGATGTTGCGTACGGCGGACATGAGCGGCAGCGTCTGGACGTGTTTGCCGCTTCAGAGACGCGGAAGAAGGGCAATGCCGATGTGGTGCTGTTTGTCCACGGCGGCGCGTTCCTGCGCGGCAGCAAGAGCTTCAACGGACTCATTTACGACAACGTGTCGCGCTGGTTTGCGCGGCAGGGCTGCGTCGCGCTGAATGTCGAGTACCGGCTCGCGCCTGAAGCGTCCTATCCCGCGGGCGGGGACGACGTCGCCGCCGCTTCGGCGTGGGCGCTGAAACACGTCGCTGAATTCGGTGGTAACCCGCAGAGAATCTTTCTGGTCGGCCATTCGGCAGGCGGCGCACACGTCGCCACGTATCTATGCGATCCGCTCTTTGCCGGGTTACGCGAGAGCTCTTCGGCTATCGCCGGCGCCGTACTCATTAGCGCGCGGCTCGCCGCCGACGTGCTTCCCGACAACCCGAACGCAGCAGGCGTGCGGGCCTATTTCGGCACCGACGAGACACGCTACGCCGCGCGTTCGCCATTGACCCATGCGGCGCATTTCCACGCACCGCTGATGGTAGTCGTCGCCGAATACGAGAACCCTTATCTGGACGCCTACGGTGCGGCTTTTTTCGAGCGCGTGCTGCAAGCGCGTCAACGCGCCGATGATTCGGTGGCTAAACGTGCACCGCGCTTCATGCAGATGCTGCGGCACAACCACACATCGGTAGTCGCGCATTTCGATTCGGGCGAGACGCTGTTGGGCGACGCGATGCTCGATTTTTTCAGCGCGTGATCGTCCACGTTTATCCGTCTAGCCAATCAGGAGATCCGCATGTCCGTCAGCCGTCCGTCTGCTTTTGCAAAGCCGCGTGTATTCGCGCCGGTCGTTACGCCGTTCAGCGCCGGGTTGGGCGTCGATGCAGCGCGTTTCGTCGCCTTCTGTCAGTGGCTGGTCGGGCAGGGCGCCGGGCTCGCGCTGTTCGGCACGAATAGCGAAGCCAACTCGCTAAGTCTCACGGAACGTCACGGGTTGCTGGACCAGGTCATCGAAGCCGGCATCGACCCTTTGCAGATGCTACCGGGCACCGGCGCATGCGCCCTGCCTGACGCAATCGCGTTGACGCGTCACGCCACCGAAGCCGGTTGCGCCGGCGCCTTGATGCTGCCGCCGTTCTTCTACAAAGGTGTCAGCGACGACGGCCTGTTCGCGTACTACTCCGATGTGATTCAGGCAGTCGGTTCGGATCAGCTACGCGTGCTGCTGTATCACATCCCGCAGTTCACCGGCGTGCCGATCACGCACACGCTGATCGAGCGGTTGATCGAGGCGTATCCGCAAACGGTGGTGGGCATCAAGGACAGTTCGGGGGATTGGGCCAACACTCAGGCGACGTTAGAAAAATTTCCCGGCTTCGCGGTGTTTCCAGCTTCCGAGGCGTTGCTCGGCAAAGCGCTGCCGCTCGGCGCGGCCGGTTGCATTTCGGCGACGGCGAATATTCAGCCGCATGCGATTGCGAGCCTGCTGAACGCGGCGTCGCTGGAAGAAAGGGGGGTGTGGGAAGGCAAGGTCGCGACCGTTCGCCTGGCGGTGCAAGCTCAACCCATGATCCCCGCTTTGAAAAGCATCGTCGCGCACTTCGCGAACGATCCCGAATGGACCCGCGTGCGGCCGCCACTCACGCCGATGAATCCGGCGCAGTCCGGCGCGCTGTTGCAGCAGCTTCAGGCATTGGATTTTTCGATGCCTTCGATGGCGGCGGTGGCTGCGTGAGCATGCAGCGACACAGCGCGCGCAACGACTCAGGCGTTCTCGCGCTCAATGCGCTGCCGCTTGAGCCGGCCGAGCACGACGATCGACAGCCGCGCCGTGTGGTCGCGCATGGCGTTGTACGCGCGTTCCGGTTCGGAGTTGAGGATCGCGGAAACGATCTCGCGATGCTCGTCGGTCGCGGCTTCGAAGCGCGACGGCGAAGCCGGCTGCGCGGCGCGAAAGCCCGCCAGACGCTGCCGTTGTACGGACATGATCGACGCCAGCGATTTGCTTTGCGCGCCCTTGCAGATCAGTTCGTGGAATTCGCGATTGAGCTGGAAGTACTCCGTTTCATCGCCGCGCGCGATCGCGGCGTTCATTTCGGTCTGGAGCTCTTCGAGCTGTTTCTTCTCGACGAGGCTCATACGTTGCGCGCTCAAACGGCAGCACAGCGCTTCGAGTTCGCACATCGCCTCGAGCATGTCGGCGAGTTCGTCGATGCTGAACTGCGCGACCACCACGCCCTTGCGCGGGGTCAGCTCGACCATGCCGCGCGCGGCAAGTTCGCGCAGTGCTTCGCGGATCGGCGTGCGCGAGGCGTTGAAGCGCTCGGCGAGTGCGGCTTCTTCGAGCTTTTGGCCCGGCTCGAGCGTGCCGTCGATGATCTCGTCGCACAGGAGTCGGTAGATCTTGGAGGAAAGCGTCGTCATCGTCATGGTGGTGGGTTGAGCGAAACCGTGAGCAAGTGGCCCCATTATGCGCCAGCGGCCCAACCGCCTCAATCGCCACCGCGCATATCCGGCCTCTGCAGGCCCATGCAGTGTACGCGCGAACGTGTTCACACTCTGATCGGTGTATACGATAATTCTAATAAAAATACATAAATGACTGAATGTATACTAATTATTGACCCCTCGACAGCAACTAACTAACGCCCTACAAACACAAAAAGCGAGGCAACACGTGATCTGGTTTGGTATTGCAACTTATGAATTGAATGGCCGCACCGCCACCGGCCTGGCGGTCGGCGGCAAGCTGTACGACGCACACGCGGCGCTGAAGCAAAACGCTTCGGAGGCGCCGCTCGCCGATGTCGGCTCGCTGATCGCCGGTTGGGAGGCCGGCGGCGTGGCGACCGTCGAACGGCTCGAAGCCGCAGCGCGTGCGATCGAGGCGGGCACGCTCGATGTCGCGCCGCTCGCCGGCCACACGCTGTGTGTGCCCTACCAGCCGCGGCGCATTTTCGCGGCGGCATCGAACTATTACGAGCACGCGCGGGAGATGGGCACCGAACTGGCGCCGCGTGAGGAAAGCACGCCGTACATGTTCATGAAAGCCGAAACGAGCGTGGTGCCGACGCTCGCCAGCGTCGTGATTCCGCCGCATGCGGAGCGGGTCGACTGGGAAGTGGAACTGGCCGTGGTGATCGGCAGGAGCGGCCGCCACATCGCCAAAGAAGACGCTTACGACTACGTCGCCGGCTACACGATTCTCAACGACGTCAGCGCGCGCGACCTGAATCGCCGCACCGACTATCCGTTCAAACACGACTGGTTTCGCGGCAAGAGTTTCGATACCTT
Organism: Paraburkholderia sp.; assembly: GCF_035656215.1. Taxonomy (GTDB): domain Bacteria; phylum Pseudomonadota; class Gammaproteobacteria; order Burkholderiales; family Burkholderiaceae; genus Paraburkholderia. The sequence continues at coordinate 6,703 of NZ_DASRSY010000261.1, read as the reverse complement.
TGGTCCGCTCGGCCCCTGGTTTGTGCCGCGCGCGTGCATCGCCGAGCCGCAGAATCTGCGCATGCGCCTCGCAGTGAACGGCGAAATGATGCAGGACGGCAATACGTCCGGGATGATTTTCAATATCGCCGAGCAGATCGAATATTTATCGACGATTCTCACGCTGCAGCCGGGCGATCTGATCGCGACGGGCACGCCGACCGGCGTCGGCATGGGGCGCGGCATTTATCTGAAGGCGGGCGACGTGATGGTCGCTTCGATCGACGGGATCGGTTCGATCGAGAATCCGCTGGTCGCCGGCTGAGCGCAATCAGGCTCGCGGCGCTATCCACTCACTCGACTCAAAGACGGGGAACACGACATGTTGCAGCGGGTACGGCGCGCGATACGACGGCTGGTACAGCCACTGAAACAGCAGGCTGCGTTGAGTGCAGTTGCATGGGCAGCCACGGCGCTCTTTACGAGCGCCCACGCGGCCGATGCAGTGCGCGTCAATCTGGCGTGGCTGCCGCAGGGCAGCACCGGCGGCATTCTGCTTGCGCAAGCGAAGGGCTACTACCGCGAGGCCGGACTCGACGTCAGCGTGATGCGTGGTTACGGCGGTCAGCGCACCGTCAATGAAGTGGATGAGGGCCTGTTCGAATTCGGCTACGGCGACCCCGTCAGCGTGATGCTGAACCGCGCGCATGGCGGACATGCGGTGATGGTCGGCGCGATCAATACGCGCTGGCCGGGGGCGATGTGCTATCTCGAGCGGCCCGGCTTCAAGGTGAACACACTGAAGGATTTGTCGGGGATGACGCTTGGCGGCGGCGGTGCCTCGCCGGTGCAGAACATCATGCCCGCGTGGCTGAAGCAGAACGGCATGGCGCCCGACGCAATCAAGACCGTGCGTCTCGACCCGGCGGTGATCAATACCGCGCTGTTGCAGAAGCGGATCGACCTGTCCGAGTGCTGGGAAGGCGCGAGCCTGCCCGTGCAAGCAGCATTGGCGAAGCGGGCGGGGCAGCAGCTCGGCAAGGTTTACTACCGGGATTTTGGTCTGGACATGATGGGTAACGGCATCGTGACCACCGATACTTTCGTGGCTCAGCATCCCGACGTGGTCAAACGTTTTGTCGCGGCGACCTATCGTGGTTATGCGCTGATGCGCGAGCATCCGCAAGAAGCCGCTGATGCGATCGGCGCGCTTTATCCGGTGCTCGACAAAGCGATCCTGCTGCAACAGATCGTCGAAACCAATGGCCTGATCACCGACGATCCCGCGCAGCACAAAACCGGCTGGCTGCGTCCCGCGCGTATGGATGCAACCGCGGCGTTTGTGGCGCGTGCGTTCGGCACCGGCACGAAAGTGAAGCCGGCCGATCTCTATACGAATCAGTTCGTCGAATAAACGCGTTCGGGAGTAAGTGCTTCGTTTACACGACGCGCTTACTCTGATCGACCGCCACTACATGGCATGGGACGGGAGTAAGCGCTAAAGCACTAACGCCCGTCGACCGCCACTACATGGCATGGGACGGGAGTAAGTGCTAAAGCACTAACTCCGATCGACCGCCACTACGTGGCATGGGACGGGAGTAAGTGCTAAAGCACTAACTCCCGTCGACACAGGAGACAGGTAATGAACAGTTTGCGTCCGAAGCGGCTTGGACACATGGTGCTGATGGTGCGCGACATCAAGAAGTCCGCGCAGTTTTATACCGACGTGCTAGGCCTCAAAGTGTCGGACTGGATCGGCGACCAGATGGTGTTTCTGCGCGCCGGCAGCGATCACCACGATCTCGCGCTCGCGCAGTTGCCGAAAGATTCCGCCGACTTCAACGATCTGCCGCGCTACTCGCGACCTGGCCTCGAGCACTTTTCGTATCTGATCGACAGCTACGAAGAAATGGAGCGTTCGGTGAAGGTATTGCAGGAGCATGGTGTCGAGATCGTCCGCGGCATCGGCCGGCATGGTCCGGGCAATAACCTGTTTCTGGTTTTCAAGGACCCGGACGGCAATAACGTCGAGGTGTACTGCGAGATGACGCAGATCGGCGAACGCGATGCGCACGAACCACAGGTGTGGGAGCGCACCATCGAATCGTTCGACCAGTACCGCTTCGAGCGCTTCGTCGTGCCGCCACCGCCGCATCTGGTCGCGCAAAAATCGGCACAAGCAGCAGCACAAGCAGCAGCACAGGAACCCGCGCAGCCTGCAGCCCAAGATTCAGCGAAAGCCGATCCGCCCGATAACGAATAATTCGGAAACCTCATGAAGCGACTGATCGAAACCGTCTTGTTCTGGATCGTGATTGGCTTGATCTGGGAATTCGGCGTGCGTTGGACAGGCACGCGCGAATATGTGCTGCCGGCGTTGTCGCAGGTATTCGCTGCCGGTTGGGAAATGCGCGGGCAGTTGCTGTCCGATACATTGGCGACCGCCTGGGAAGTGTTCGCCGGTTTCGCGCTGGCGCTGATCGGCGGTCTGGCGATCGGTTTGCTGGCGAGCATGTCGAGTCTCGCGCGGCGCACGCTGTTTCCACTCGTCACCGCGTTGCAGAGCATGCCGAAGATCGCGCTCGCGCCGTTGCTGATTGTGTGGTTTGGCTATGGTTTCGCCTCGAAGCTGGCAGCGGCCGTGCTGTTCGCCTTCTTTCCGATTGTGATTGCGACGATGGGCGGCCTGGCCGGCGTGCCGCGCAACCTGGATGAGCATTTTCGGGCGCTCGGTGCATCGCAGGCGAGGACCTTCTGGCATTTGCGTTTGCCCGCTGCGTTGCCTGCATTAATCGATGGTTTGAAGATCGCGATGCCATTGGCGGTAATCGGCGCGATTGTGGGTGAGTTCATCGGTTCCGAGTCGGGGTTGGGGCATCTGATCGTGTTTGCGACATCGAACGCACAGACCGCGTTGTCGTTCGCGGCGATCCTGATGGTGACCGTACTGGCGATGCTGTTTTACTGGGCCGTCGAACTGGTTTCGCGCGGTGTGTGGTGGAGAGGAGTGACAGTCTGATGGCACTGGTCGACAAGTTGCGTATCGTGCAGCGCGCCGCGGCAACCGGCGCACAGGTTCACCCCCTGCATCGCGACGAAGCGGCGCCCGCGCTGATTTCCGTCGAGAAGGTCGGCAAGCGATTCGCCGCGCGGGGCGGGGCCGGGGCATTCAGCGCGCTCGACGATGTGTCGATGCAGATTCGCCAGGGCGAGTTCGTATCGATCCTCGGGCCGAGCGGGTGCGGCAAGAGCACCTTGCTGCGGATGGTGGCGGGTCTAGTGCCATGCGATGGCGGACGGATTCTGCTCGGCGCCGAGCCGATTTCCGCGCCGGTGCCGGATATCGGCGTGGTGTTTCAGACGAGCAATATGCTGCCCTGGCTGACGGTTGGCGCGAATATCCGGTTAGGCGCGAAGTTGAGGAACGTGCCGCGGGCGCAGGTGGAGCAGCGGCTTCCTGCGTTGCTCGAGACCTTGGGGTTGACGGCATTTGCCGACCGGTATCCGCATGAATTGTCTGGTGGGATGAGGCAGCGTGCCGCGATTGGGCAGATTCTGTTGCTCGAGCCGCGGGTGATGTTGATGGATGAGCCCTTTGGGGCGCTGGATGCGCTCACGCGAGATCGGTTGAATGTTGAGCTTTTGCGGATCTGGCAGCAGAGCACGCTGACGGTTTTGCTTGTCACTCATAGCATTCATGAGGCGGTGTTCCTGTCGGATCGGGTGTTGGTGATGTCTGAACGGCCGGGACAGGTTGTTCACGATATGAAGATCGATTTGCCGCGGCCGCGGGAGCCTGACCGGGTTAAGAGTGATCCGCTTTACGGGGAGTATGTTTCGGCGCTTTCCAGGCTGATGGGGGTGTTTTAGGTCTTGCGTTCCAGACGTGTACTGCCTTCGATCGTGGAGGGTGGGGCGTCCTTCACAAGCACGCGCGGACCCCCTCAGGCCCACGCGTTCGCGCATCTTTTCGTCGGTCCTTTGCTCACGAGATCGTGCGCGGATTTTATTGCGGCGCCATTGCGTCGGACGTCTCGTCGCTCCAGTACGGCGGCAGCGCCTTGTAAGGATTCGACGCCCCCAGCGACGTGACGAACACCGCGCCCGCACCGTGCGCCCTCGCGTATTGCATGATCCCCGGCAACTGCGCAGCGCTCGCGCCATACACCATGTGAACAAAGCGACTCTTCGGATAGCCCGCTTGCCAGCTCATCGGCTTGTAGCTCGCGTAGCTCTTCGCACTGCTTTCAAATACGACGAACTGGTCAGCCGTCGGCAAGCTCACGTAAAGCTCCGGAATGTTGGTGCCCGGATTCGCGGTTACCGAGTAGCTCGCGTTCAGCCCTTTGATGTAGTTGTAGATCGACTGGTAGAACTGGATATGGGAGATCGTGCTGTCGGACGTCATCTCGTCGATGAAGAATCCGTCGACCTTGTAGAGCGACACGTAGGCGTTGATATCGGTCACGACAGCGGAGAGTGAGCGCTTTCCGTACGACGTGGATACGTAGCCCAACACTTTGCCGCCTGCCGCGCGGACTTTGGCCACGGCGGCTGCGTAGTTCGGATCTTCCTTGGCGCCCGGGCCGCTATTCGGATTCAGAATGGCCGTGGTTGGCACCTTGCGAGCCGTTGTCGCCAGGGTGTTCCAGTTCGCAACGCTGCTGGTTGCGTTGAAGTAGGAAGGCACAACAAGATTGACTACGGCACTGCCCGCGAATGCCGTGCCATGCGCGCAAACTGCCAGCATGCATGCCAGCAATCGGACTTTCTTTAGAAGCTTGCCGGCGTGAGCCGTCTGGTGGATCCCGTGAGCGGATTCCAAAGCGGCAACCCGCGCCGTGCGCGTTCCCCGAACCGTCTTCATTTAGCCTCCTGACACGGTTTTTGATAACCGCTGTCGATTGGCCCGCCATGGATAAGGCGGGCAACTGGCGAACTCCCGTAAGGGAGTCCCTATAGTTTTGCGTCGCCGGATCGCTCCGGGTTTGCCCAACCGTGCTAACGGCAATGCTGGCGATTCCTTTAGGGGCTGGCGAAGTTTTTACGACGCGCGGGTTCAAATCGAATGATCGCGTCAGTTTTCGCCAGTGTCGTGGCGTGCCACGAAGATCGTTCTTTTCCGGCCTGACTCCAGTGTGTTTTCGTCAGAACTGTTAATAACGGTAGAAAGCAGAATGAAAAAAACACGCGCCTGTGCATTTTTCTTTAATTGATCAGACGATTTTACTATTCTGAATCGGCGGCTGGCTGGAGATGCGCGCCACCGATGATGGGAAATCGGGTCGACAGAACACCTGATGCTGCAGTTGCGTCCACGGAATGTCATGCCGGCGGTTCTGCTGCAAGCCGGAATTTCCAATTTTTGGTGATTTTCCAACACCTTGCAGAATCCTGCGGAGCGCCAGATGCGGGTAACCAGCGGGAAATCGTTTGCGTATAGGCGCGCAATCGTTTGCAACGTGGTTGAAAGGAAATGCGTTTTTCAATATTTAACGCTGCCTATTCCGGCAATGTCCGAAGTTTGCTTGAGAGGCCACATTTCGTGTGCTATCTTTCACCGCCTTACGAGGCAAACAAAAAAAATGTCGGTTTCGCGTTCCACACAACGGTGGATTTACGTTGTGTAAATAATGCCATCGCGTCGACTCGAAAATCGGTAAGCGGAACTTTTTTCTCCACCCTGGAGATTGCGCCGCTCGCCTTCAGAACAAAACGGGGAAAGATTTTGGCCATGAAGAAGCGGACCGGGGCACGCGCCGGCGGGAATTCTTGCGCGGTTGCCGACCGGCCAGGCGAGCGGCTTTTCACACACACCCTTATCTCGATCGCGCTCTGCGCGGCGAGCGTGGCGCCGCTCTCGACCCATGCCGAAGTTGCTCCGCCGCAGTCCACGGTCGTAGCCACCAGCATTGCACCGGCACAGCCGAACCTCGCTTTCTTCTACACGGAAAATCCCCCTGTTGGTGAATTGCAAGCATTCGATGCCGTCGTGATCGATCCCGCTAGCGGTTTCGATCCGCTCGCTCATCCGTTGCGTCATACCGCCTGGATTGCGCGCACCACGGGAGCCGAAACTGCTCAATCGGTCGATGCCTTCGTCGCCAATCAGATCGAGCCGCTGTGGCGGCGTGGTTATCGTGGCTTCCTGCTCGATACGCCCGCCGCGATCGCGGCTGCCGGGCGCATCCAGGAGGTTCATCCGGAGGCGCGCCTCGTCGCTGGCGGCGCCGACGTGTTGCATATCGCGCTGCCGTATGCGAAGTCGCTCTACGCCGTGGTGGGGGACTCACTGGTCCGCGGCCTCGACGATAGCGGCCGGCCGGTCGAAATCCCGGAACCGCTGCGTGCGGCGCGCGTCGCAGCGGGGCGTGCATTCACGCGGCAAACGGGTGTCGCGGTGGTGTCCGTGGAGTTTTGTGCCCGTAGCGACCGGCAGTGCGCCCGCGAGACGGCGGCACAAGTCGTGGCCGCCGGCATCGTGCCTTACGTCACCAGCAAGGCACGCGATATCGTCGGTATCGGCAAGATCGAAGTGATGCCGCGCAAGATTCTCGTCGTGCAGGACCGCGATACCAAGGATCCGCTTGACCTGAGTGCCGGTGTGCGCGATCTGGCCATGCCGCTCAATTACATGGGATACGACGTCCAGTACGCCGATTTCTCGGCGCGTTTGCCGGACGACATCACACCGGATCGCTATGCCGGTGTTGTCGCGTGG
>NZ_DASRSY010000260.1:0-9230 GCF_035656215.1 Paraburkholderia sp. | reverse complement strand
CAGCACAGCACAGCACAGCACAGCACAGCACAGCACAGCACAGCACAGCACAGCACAGCACAGCACAGCACAGCACAGCACAGCACCGTGCGGCAAAGCGCGGGGCGGAGCATGTCGCAAACAAAACGGCTCACCGGATTGCTCCGGCGAGCCGTTTTTTATTTTTGCCTTACACACGTTCGGAATTTTCGTGTGCATTTTGCAGTGTTGTCCAGTACAACTCGCAGACAGGAAGCGCCAGTTTCTCGGAATAAGTTTTTTTCAACCCCGTTGGAGACTGGCGCATGAAACATAACGCTCGCAAACGACCTATCCGTTCGCCACAATCGGATCACCGCCCGAAAGAGGCGGACGCGTCACGACTGCTACGGGCCGCCTCACAATCGCGGGTCAGGCGAAATCGGAGTGATTGCACATGCTCCGTTTGTGTATCTGCATCGGCGATCAGCCAGGAGTTATTGTCAAATCTGGTGTTTGCGAGGCGTGGCGTGATCAGGCGGCTGTGTGTCGGGGCACAGCTTGGCCGCGATAACCGTTGGCATTGGAAATGATCTGAGCTCGGCCGCGGCCGAGCCGTTTAATGAAAGATCGGCAACGCCAGATATCCCTTGATGACGATCGCATTGGCAATGTCGATAAAGAACGCGCCCACCATCGGCACCACCAGAAAGGCGAGATGCGAATGCCCGAAACGGGCCGTGACGGCTTGCATATTTGCAATGGCGGTGGGCGTGGCGCCGAGTCCGAAGCCGCAATGGCCGGAGGCGAGCACGACAGCGTCATAGTTGCGACTCATTACGCGGAATGTGACGAAGATCGCATAGAGCGCCATCAAAATGGTCTGCGCGACAAGAATCGAAACGACGGGCAGTGCGAGCGAGGCGAGGTCCCAGAGTTTGAGCGTCATCAGTGCCATCGCGAGGAACAGCGCGAGGCTCACGTTGCCGAGCAGGGCGACCGCGTGATCGATAACGGGCTTGCCCGCGAGCCCGAGTGCATTGCTTAGCAACACGCCGACGAATAGCACGCAGACAAAAGTCGGCAGCTCGATCGCCGTGCCGGCCAACACTTGCGAGAGCGCGTCGCCGGCCGCGAGGCTGATCGCGATCAATGCCAGCGTCTCGATGAACGCGGCTGGTGTGGTGGCTTGCTCCGCCTTCGGTTCTTCGAAGGCGAGCGGCGGTTCGGCGGGGCTATTGTCGTGGCTCTCGGAGTGGCTTTCTGCGTAGCTTCCTGCGTAGCTTCCTGCAGGAGAGATGTCTTTCCTGGCGACTTGCCGCATCAGCACGCGTGCCACCGGGCCGCCGAGAATGCCGCCCATCACGAGGCCGAACGTCGCGCAGGCGATAGCCGCTTCCGTTGCGGACTGAAGCCCGTGGTGTTCGGCGAACACCTTGCTCCATGCCGCACCGGTGCCATGGCCACCGGACAATGTGATCGAGCCGACCAGCAAGCCATAGAGCGGATCGATGCCCAGTACATAAGTGAGCGCGATGCCTACTGCATTTTGCAGTATCAGCAGGCCGATCACGAGACCGAGAAAACGCAGCAATAGCGGGCCGCCTGACTTGAGGCTGGCGAGGTTGGCGTTGAGGCCGATGGTCGCGAAGAATGCGAGCATCAGCGGCGTTTGCAGTGCCGTATCGAAGCGTACTTCAATATGGCTCGTCATGCGCAGGATCAACAGGACGATTGCCACCAGGAGTCCGCCGGCAACGGGTTCGGGAATCGTATAGCTGCGCAGCAGAGGGACCCACCCGACCAGCCTGTTCCCCAGCAGCAGAACCAGTGACGCCGTGACGAGTGTTCCATAGATACCGACGTTCATAGGCCACCTCGTTGAGCATGATTGATGGTCACAGCGAGGCGTCTGACGGCGTGTGGAGCGGCTACGGACCGAACGAGAAACGCCTATGGTGTGAGGGTACCTGAACGGAGTTGATCCAACAACGACTGCCGCGAGGTGAGATTGTTGCGGACCGTTTGGCGATCAGTATCGAAGCAAGGCCATATTTAAAGTTTTCTCCAGCATCGGTTTCGATTAGCATCATTGCCACTTTCACGAGAACACCAAGAGACATGGCACTGATCGCACGAAACTTCCTCGGGATTGCCGTACTGCTGCTGATCGCTTTCATCTTTTCGACCAACCGGCGCGCCATCCGCTTAAGGACTGTAATCGCGGCACTGCTTGCGCAGATCGGTATCGGTGCGTTCATTCTCTTCGTGCCATTCGGCAAGACGGTCCTCGCGGCCGCGGCGTCCGGCGTCAATCACGTCCTCGGCTATGGCAACGCGGGCATCGAGTTCCTGTTCGGCGGCCTCGTGCAATCGAAGATGTTCCAGGTCTTCGGCGACGGCGGTTTTGTTTTCGCCGTGCGGGTGCTGCCGGCCATCATCTTCGTTACCGCGCTGATTTCCGTGATGTACTACCTCGGCGTGATGCGCTGGATTGTGATCGTGCTCGGTACCTTGTTTCAGAAACTGCTCGGTGTTTCGAAGCTGGAATCTTTCTCGGCCGTAACCACGATCTTCCTGGGCCAAAGCGAAATGCCGGCCGTGGTCAAACCGTTCGTACGCGACATGACCGGCGCCGAACTGTTTGCGGTGATGTCGAGCGGTATGGCGGCGATTGCCGGTTCGGTGCTGGCCGGCTATGCGGGTCTCGGTGTGCGGGTTGAATATCTGCTGGCCGCGTCGTTCATGGCGGTGCCCGGCGGCTTGCTGTTCGCCAAGATCATTCACCCGACCACCGAACCGAGCCGGGTGCATCTTGAGAACCTCAGCTTCGACGAAAAACGTCCCGCGAATGTGATTGAAGCCGCGAGTTCAGGTGCGACAGTAGGCCTGAAAATCGCCGTGATGGTCGGCGCGATGCTGATCGCGTTCGTCGGCCTGATCGCGTTGCTTAACGGCATTGTGGGCGGTATAGGTGGCTGGTTTGGCCATCCGCAACTGTCGATGCAATCGGTGCTCGGCATGGTCTTCGCACCGCTCGCGTATCTGATCGGTGTGCCGTGGAACGAGGCCGCAATCGCTGGCAATTTCCTCGGGCAGAAGATCATCCTCAATGAGTTCGTCGCTTATGCGTCGCTGTCGCCGTATCTGAAAGATGCCGCAAGCGTGGGCGCGGCCGGACTGCAAGCACTCGATCCGCGTACCATTGCTATTCTGTCGTTTGCGTTGTGCGGCTTCGCGAACTTCGCGTCGATCGCGGTGCTGACGGGCGGCTTTAGCGCCGTCGCGCCGGAACGCCGCGCCGAAGTCGCGCGCTATGGCCTGCGTGTCGTGCTCGCCGCGACGCTCTCGAACCTGATGAGCGCCACGATTGCGGGCATCTTCCTGACGCTGAATTGAATCGAGGATCGTTGCATGAACATGGAACAACTGCTGGAACGCGCGGGTGTCGCGCGAGAAAAGGCTTATGCGCCTTATTCGAAGTTCAAGGTCGGCGCCGCGCTACTGACACAAGATGGCAAAGTATTCGACGGCTGCAACGTTGAGAATGCCTCGTACGGATTGTGCAATTGCGCTGAACGTACGGCCTTTTTCAGTGCAATTGCCGCGGGCTATCAGCGCGATCAGTTCGCCGCGCTTGCCGTGATCGGCGATACGGATGGGCCGATCGCGCCGTGCGGCGCGTGCCGCCAGGTGATCATCGAACTGGGCGGCCCGGAATTGCCGATCCGCCTCGGCAATCTGCATGGCGCGACCCGCGACACCACCGCGCGCGAACAATTACCGGATGCGTTCTACCTATGAGCAAGCACAAGGTTCTCTACGACACCGATCCCGGTGTGGACGATGCGATGGCGCTTGTTTTTCAGGCGTTGCATCCGGACATCGAATTGCTCGGTCTGACGAGCGTATTCGGCAATGCCACGATCGGGACCACCACGCGCAATGCGCGCTTCCTGGCCGGGCGGTTCGCGCCGGGCGTGCCGGTTGCGCAGGGCGCCGCCGCGCCACTCAAGCGCGCCGCGCCTGAGCCGCTTGCCTGGATTCACGGCGACAACGGCCTCGGCAACATCGCGATCGAAGCGGGTCCTGAAGCAGCGCTCGACGCACGTCCCGCGCACCGCTTCATCATCGACACGGTGCGTGCGCATCCGGGCGTTGTGACGTTGATCGCCGTAGGCCCGCTCACGAACCTGGCATTGGCGCTCGCCGACGATCCGCAGATCGCCTCGCTCGTCAAGCAGGTGGTCATCATGGGCGGCGCGTTCGGCACGGCCGGCGTGCTTGGCAACGTGACCCCCGCCGCGGAGGCGAATATTCTGGGCGACCCTGACGCCGCGGACATTGTGCTCGGCGCACGGTGGCCGGTCGCGATCCTCGGGCTCGACGTCACGCAGCGCACCATCATGAGCCAGGATTATCTGGCGTGGCTTCGCGATCGCGGCGGTGCAGCAGGGCAGTTCGTGTGGGACGTGTCGCGGCATTACGAGGCCTTTCACGAGCAAAGCGCGCAACTCAAGGGCATCTACGTACACGACTCGTCGGCGGTCACCTATGTACTGGCGCCGCATCTGTATACGACTCGCAGCGGCCCCGTGCGTGTGCTGACTGAAGGTATCGCGGTGGGCCAAACCATCCAGAAGCCTTCTACGATGCCGGTGCCCGCACCGGACTGGGACAAGCGGCCCGAATGCACAGTCTGCATCGACGTGGATGTGCCTGGGATGCTCGCGCTTTATGAGCGCACCATCTGCGGCACGCTGTAAGGCGACTTTCAACGCTACTGCGGGGTGTTCAGCGATCCCGGTCGCCGTGTCTCCTGTTACGGAGGCTTAGGCGCGTAGTGGACGACTGGCGGCCCGCAGATTGATCTGATGTAAGAACAACTCGGAAACAATGCGGTCGCGGTGCGCTGCAGCAAACCGGCCCGGCATTGTGGCCGATGCGCATCGTCAATCTTTGCTACATTCTGCACACGTGCTGCGTACGCGGTCCTCGAAGCCCTTGCTTATCGACCCGGCGTATGTGACCCAAATCTATCAAGAGGCCAAAGATGCGAATTCTAGTAGTAGGGGCGGGCGCCGTGGGCGGCTATTTTGGCGGACGTCTCGCAGCGGCGGGCCAGGACGTGACCTTCCTGGTGCGTCCCGGCCGTGCGGAAAAACTCGAGCGTGACGGTCTCGTCATCAACAGTGCGCGCGGCAATCTCACGTTGCGCGACGTCAAGACGATACTCGCCGGTGTCGGCGCGGAGCCGTTCGACCTGGTGTTGCTCAGTTGCAAAGCCTACAGTCTCGACGATGCGATCGATTCGTTCGCACCGCTGGTCGGCGAATCGACGCTGATTCTGCCGATGCTCAACGGCATGCGCCATATCGACGTGCTCAAGGAAAAGTTCGGTGCGTCACGCGTACTGGGCGGTCAGTGCGTGATCGCGGCGACACTCAGCCCCGAGCAGCACATCATGCATCTGAACGAAACGCATGCGATCACCTTCGGGGAACTGGACGACGGTACGTCGGAGCGCGTCCAGGCAATCGCGGACGCAATGGCAGACGCGAATTTCGATCCGGTGATCAGCGACAACATCCTGCTGCGCATGTGGGAAAAGTGGGTGTTCCTGGCCACCTTGGCGGCCGGTACGTGCTTGATGCGAGGTTCGGTCGGCGATATTCTGGCTGCGCCAGATGGCAAACGCATCATCGAGAACCTGCTCGGCGAGTGCCGTGGGGTTGCCGAGCACAACGGCTTTACGATGGGCCCGGACTTCGACGCTCGCGCGACCCAAACGCTTTTCACACCTTCGCCGCTGACGGCTTCGATGCTGCGCGACGTCGAAAACCACTCGCATACCGAGGCGGATCACATTCTCGGCGATCTGATTTCACGCGGCGGCGATGCGCAGAAGGGCGAGCACGGCTTGTCGCTGCTGCGTATCGCCTATAGTCATCTGAAGACGTATGAAGCGAGGCAGGCCCGTACGTCCTGAATGACGAAGCGTCTGGCGACGCGGATGGCCCCAGCAGTCCAAAGATCGGAGGTGCAGCATGCCGAGTCCAACCGGATCCGTACCCGCGCTCAGCGCGGCCTCGGCAACGATCTTCTCGATTGGCATCGTGTTTCTCGGCTACTGGGGCTTGTACGATCAGACGAAATGGCACGTCTCCGACGTCTTTGTTTTCGTGTTTGCCATGATCGGCTTCGGTTGCCTCGGGCTCGTGCCGTGGATGGCGACCAGCCCGGTCGAGCCGGAAACCAGCGACTCCCGCGTTCGTATCGCGCGGCACATGTTTCTTGTCGGTGTGCTGTCGATCTGGCTCGGGGTGGCGATTTCGGTGATCTTCTGACGCACGGCCCCAAATGAAAACGCGCGCCTTCAACGGGGCACGCGTTTTCTTTGATGCGCAGGCGGGCTTAACGCTCTATCTGCCTATTCCAGCGCGTATCCCACTGTGCGCGGTGCGCATTGATCGTGTCCCAGTCCACCACCGTCAATTTCTTCACCATATCGTCGACGTTGCCGAGGCTCTGCTGCATCGGCTGCGTCATCTTCGCGAGGCGGTTGGTCGGAATCTGTTTGCCGGCCTCGGCGGCTTTTGTCTGAACCGGTGCGGAGAGCAGGAACTGCGCGAGTTTCTGCGCCAATTGCGGATCGGGATTGTTGTTGACCACGCACAGATCGACCAGCAGCAAAACCGGCCCTTCCTTCGGATTCACGTAGCCGACCGGAATGCCCTTGTCCTGCAGATCGCTCACGGCAGTCGGTGTCAACGGGAACAGGCCCGCTTCGCCGGTCTGGACCATTTCGGAAATTTTCGCTGAATTCGGTACGTACTCCACCACGTTCGGTCCGACCGTGGTGGCCCATTTCGTGAAGCCTGGTTCGACGTTCTGCTCGCTGCCTCCCATCAAACGGTTGATCGCCAGGAAGCCGTGCAGGCCGAAGGTGCTGCTCGATGCCGACTGGAACACCACCTTGCCCTTGTACTTCGGATCGGCAAAGTCCATCCACGAGGTTGGCGGCGCCCAGCCTTTTTCAGCGAACAGCTTCTTGTTGTACGCGATGCCGGTCATACCGAGTTGCACGCCCGCGCCCATGTCGTCCTTCATGCGCGCGAACGGATAGAGTTCCTTGAGCACGGGCGTGTCGTCGAGCTTCTTGCACACGCCCACGCTGACCGCGCGCGCCATCACGCCGTCGTCGAGAAACACCACGTGGATTTGCGGATTCGCTTTGTTGGCGAGTAGCTTGGCGAGAATGTCCGACGAGGTGCCGGGCACCACGACCACTTTTACGTTGTTGGCTTTTTCGAAATCGGGCAAGACCTGGCTTGTATAGGCTTTTTCCATCGGACCGCCGTTCATGCCGATATAGATGGTCTTGGTCTCCGACCATGCCGGCGCGGCTGCACCGAACGCGCACAATGCGGCCAGCGCCGCGATCGTTTTGAACAGTTTCATTGAGAAGCTCCTGAGTTTCACTAAACGATAACGAGGCGATGACTAAGCGACGACTAGGTAATAGCTAGGCGACGGACGCCGCAGCAACCACAGCGAAGCGATTGATCGAAAAAGCATCGAGCGGTGTGGCCGTCGTGCCGTCGATCACAAGATCCGCGAGTATTTCGCCGACACCTGGCGCGAGCAGAAAGCCGCCGCCCGAAAAGCCGAACGCGTGCAACAGACGCGGCGTCGTGCGGCTCGCACCGATGATCGGATTGCTGTCCGGGGTTTCGCCTTCCACGCCGCTCCATGTGCGGATCAGCAACGCCTCGCGCAAGGCGGGCAGCAGGGCGCACGCATCGCGCATCACAGTGCGAGTGGTTTCCGTCGACGGTTGACCGTATTCGCCGTCGCCGTGTCCGCGTCCGCCGCCGATCACGCAATTGCCGCGCGCCACTTGTCGCGCGTAGATGCCGCCGCCGACCACGCCGAGGTTGTGCGTGATGAAAGGCGGCAGCGGCTCGGTGACCCACATGTTCGGGTAGATCGGTTTCATCGGCGCGGTTTCACCGAAGTAACCGGCAACCGTATTCGCCCACGCGCCCGCGGAATTGATCAGCCAGTCGGCGCTGATGCGCGTGTCGCCGGCCCGTAACTGGAAGCGCGTGCCGTCGTGATGGATTTCGGTCAGCTCCGTCTGCTCGTGCACGTCCGCGCCTGCGGCTCGCGCGGCACGCGCGAACGCGGGCGAGACAAGACGTGGATTCGCATGACCGTCGGTCGCACAAAGCGAGCCGCCGACCGCTGCAGCGCCCAGCCACGGATAGCGTCGCCGGAACGTGGCACCACTGATCAACTGCGCTTGCAGTCCGTGGCTACGCGCCATGTCCGCCCATGCTTCGAGCGCGGCAATATCGGCTTCACTGCGAGCGAGCCGCAAATGTCCCGACACGATGAATTCGCCGTCGATACCGATCAATTCCGGCAAGTGATCCCAGATGCGCCGTGCACGCATGCCGAGCGGCATCTGTTCGGCCGCTCGTCCCTGGACGCGAACGCCACCGTAATTCACGCCGCTTGCCTGCGCGCCGCAATAGCGCCGCTCGAACAGGCCCACGCGCAAGCCGCGCCGGGCCAGCGCCAACGCCGCAGACGAGCCGACCAACCCGCCGCCCGCAATCGCGACGTCGTAGTGCAGTGTGTCACTCATCGCGCGCCTCCTCGGGAATGTCGACGACGCCGTCGGCATACATCGCGGGCGATAGCGGAATCGGTTTGACCGGCGGCTGGCTGCGCAAACGGCCTACGGCTTCAGGCGGTTTGCCGGTTTCTTCCGCAAGCAGCGTCAATGCCGCTTCGCCACACATGCGTCCCTGGCAACGGCCCATGCCGACGCGAGTCAGCGCTTTCAGGCGATTGATCTCGTTCGCTTCGCCACCGCGGATGCAGCGTCGCAAGGTGCCCGCGTCGATTTCTTCGCAGCGGCATACGGTCATGTCGTCGGGCCATTGCGCCGCGCATTTTGCCGGCGGCGCAAAGGCTGCTTCGATACCTTGGCGAAAGACAGCGATACGTTGCAGGCTGCGGTCGAGGGAAGCCGCATCGCGCATGCCGGGGCTACGTGGATGCGCAATAACGAGATCGTCGAGTAGCGCCAACGCCGTGCGCCGGCCGGCGAGTTCGGCGGCGTCGGCACCGGCTATGCCGGCACCGTCGCCGGCAGCGTAGATGCCGCGTACTGAGCTACGGCCGGCGGCGTCGAGTTCGGGTAGCCAGCAGCGATTGTGGGCATCGAAATGGAAGCGGCAGCCGGCGAGATCGGCGAGTTG
>NZ_DASRSY010000259.1:0-6539 GCF_035656215.1 Paraburkholderia sp. | reverse complement strand
GAAGCGCTTTGTCAGCGCGTCGAGCAGTTGAGTTTTTTCGGCTTCGCTGCCGACCGTCGCCGTGAGCGTCGGCTTGCCGGCCGCGTCGACCGTGAAGCTGAGCTGGCTGTCTTTGGTCGGCGCGGGCGCCGCGGCGGGTTGCTGCGCTTCGCTGGCTGCTGCGGCGCTGGCCGCGGGCGTCGAAGCCGCGACATCGCTGGCTGGTGCTGCGGCGGCCGAGGCTTCAGCCGGAGCGGACGCAGGCTGAGCAGTTGCTGCGGCTTCCGCGCCAGTGCGCTCACCCTGTTGCTCACTATGGCAACCACGCAGGAACAGGAAGGCCAGCACCGCGGCGATCGCCGCAAGCAGCCACCAGAGCCACGTGCGCGAACGGCGCTCTTCGCGCACCACCGCGTCGGCAGGCACGCGGATGTTCGATAGCGCTTCGGCCACTGGCTTGGCGGCAGGCGTCGGATGGTCGATGTGCGCCGACACCGCTTTCAACTGCGACAGAATATTGCCGGTGAACGCGCCGAGTCCGCTCAGGCCGAGGCCGGCCATCAGACGGTCGTTCAGGTACGGCGCGATGGCCGGCAGTTGATGGCCCAGCAGCGTCGGCAGTTGGCCGACGTTGCCCTGACCTTCGAGAAAATGCCGTTTCAGCAGACCCAGTAGCGTTGCGCCAACGATACCCGTCATGGCGTGCGTCGCATGCGCCGGCACGCCGGTTTGGGTCGCGACTTCGTCGCTGAGCGTATCGACGCGGCGATCGAGCACGCGTTCGAGCAACTGGCGCCCCGCGCCTTCCAGCTGGCTCACACCGGTGGTGGTGCCGAGCAGTTGCGGCAACTGCTCGGCGATGTGCCCGTTCACCTCAGGTGAGAGGATTGCTGCAAACAGCGAACGCGCGCCGTCGAGCGTCGCGCCCTTCTGCATCAGGCCGGCGACGAGCGCCGGGCCAGTTGTTGCAAGCACCTTCTGGGTCGCGTCCGGCGGCAGCCCGAAGCGGGCCGCCAGCTGTCGCACGACACCGTCCGTTATCGCGGACTGAATCAGCTGAATCACATTGATACTCATCGCTTCGCTTCCTTGATTTCCCGAACGCGCCACCTGACGCGCTCTTTTTCGCGGCGCGATTATAGGTTTGGGGAAATCTCATAAACGAAACGGCACAATTTATGACGAATTAACAGACGTTCGCCTAATTTTTCTTATATTTACCAGCCAAATTAGGAAGATTGGCGTATCGTCAAGCCGCCACCCCGGTGACTCCCGTCGACGCCATCGCCGGCACCGCTTGCCCTTCGCGCCGGTTCGCCGTGATCAGGTCGGCCGCGCGCTCGCCGATCATCACCGTCGGCGAATTCGTGTTGCCGCCGATCAGCGTCGGCATCACCGATGCATCGACGATCCGCAGCCCGGTCACGCCACGCACCCGCAACTGCGGATCGACGACCGAGCGCGCATCGCCGCCCATCCGGCACGTCGCTACCGGGTGATAAATCGTGTCGGCATGCTCGGCGATGGTCCGGCGCAATTCCTCCTCCGTCTGACCGGAATGCGTGTACAGCTCCTTGCCGCCATGCAGCGCCAGCGAAGGCGCGTCGAGAATGCGCCGCGCCATCTGCGCGCCTTCCACCAGCAGGTCGAGATCGCGCGAATCGCTGAAAAAACGCGGATCGATCACTGGCGCGGTACGCGCATCGGCGCTCGCGAGCGTCACCGTGCCGCGGCTATGCGGCCGCAACACGCACACGTGCAGCGAATAACCATGGCCCCAGTGCATATGGCGGTTGTGGTCGTCGACGATCGCCGCGCAGAAATGCAGTTGCAGGTCCGGGCGCTCGAGCGTCGGCCGACTCTTCAGAAAGCCGCCCGCTTCAGCGACGTTGCTCGACAGCATGCCCTGCCCATGCCGCATGAAGGTCACAAACTGCGGCAGCATCCGCGCGATGCCGCGAATCGAAAAACCGGTCGGCTCGATCGACGACACCCGCTTGTTGATCGTGAAGTCGACGTGGTCGATCAGGTTCTGGCCGACCTCCGGCGCATCGTGCAGCACCGCAATGCCCTGCGACTGCAAATGCGCCGCCGGCCCGATACCCGAGCACATCAGCAGTTGTGGCGAATTGAACGCACCCGCTGCCAGCACGACCTCGGCGCGCGCCTCCAGCGTTTCAGTACGGCCGCCGCGCACGATTTCGACGCCGCTCGCATGCTTGCCGTTGAAGGCCACGCGCAGCACCGTCGCATCGGCGATCGTATGCAGATTGGGCCGTTCGCGATCGTAGATATAGGCGCGCGCGACGCTGCAGCGCCGTCCGTCGCGCTGCGTCACCTGATAGAAACCGATGCCTTCCTGATCCACGCCATTGAAGTCGCCGTTCGATTTGTAACCGGCTTCGGTCGCGGCCTGCACGAAACGCTTCGAAAACGGATTGCGATAGCGCAGATCGGACACCGTCAGCGGGCCGTCGGCGCCGTGCCAGGCATCGGCGCCGCGCTCGTTGCCTTCGGCACGGCGGAAATACGGCAGTACGTCGGCCCATGACCAGCCGTCGCAGCCGAGTTGCGCCCATTCGTCGTAATCGAGTGGGTGGCCACGTGTGTAGATCATCGCGTTGATCGCACTCGACCCGCCGAAGCCGCGCCCGCGCGGCTGATAGCCTTGACGTCCGCCGAGCCCTGGCTGGGGCGTCGTCAGATAGCCGTAATTGGTCTTGAGTTTGTGCGGCACGACGGCTGCCACACCGACCGGCATGTTGACGAAGAGATTCCGGTCCGTATGTGGACCGGCTTCGATCAGGGCGATTGTTGCATCGGGGCAGCTATCCGCCAGACGGCTCGCAAGCGAGCAGCCGCCTGAGCCCGCACCGACGATGATGTAATCGTATTGCATCCGCTCCTCCATTAGGGCCGCGTTGCTCGCAGCCCTTGTCTCTGTCGGTCGAAGTTAGCGCTTTAGCGGTTACTCCGATCCCATGCAAACGATTGCAGCACACTTGTCTACGTGTGTTTTACCGGCATTGTAGGGAGCGTTCGGGCGCGACGGCGGGTTCGAGTCAGAGCGATCCCTCTAAACGAAAGTCCTCCCGCGACCCTATGATGAAAGACGCGCATGCGCCCGCCCGGCGCGCTGCGCAGGGCATTCAAACACGGCGCCGGGTGCGCCGTCCTCTGAGCGTGCGGCACGACACGCCGCGATAAAACAGGCACACCGTCGATCAGCGGCGGCGCGCATCCGGTAAACGGAGACAGTAGATGGAACGGCACAGCTTCGGCCACACCCACGACGTGACAAATCAGGCGCCTCCGCTCGCGGACTACAACCTGTTTTCGAGCGATGTGGCGTTGTCCGCCGCCCTCGAACGCGAAGGGGCCGCGTGGCATCGCGAGGCGCTGCGGCGGCACGGCGCGGCGCTCACTACGCCGGAGACACTCGCGCTCGCCGAACTGGCCAACCGCCACACGCCCGAACTCGTCACGCACAGCCCGCGCGGCGAACGCATCGACGCGCTGGAGTTTCACCCTTCGTGGCATACGCTGCTGTCGCTGTTGCGCCGCGAAGGCCTGCACGCGTTGCCGTTTTCGGATCCGCAACGCGGCGCAATGGTCGCGCGTTGCGCCGGCTACTTCCTGCACGCTCAACTTGAATCCGGCTCCCTCTGCCCGCTGACGATGACCTTCGCGAGCATCCCCGTGCTGCAACGCGAGCCCGCATTGTTCGCCACGCTGCGCGACAAGCTCTACGCCCGCGAACACGATCCACGCGACGTGCCGCTCACGCAAAAAACTTCCGCGATGATCGGCATGGGCATGACCGAGAAACAAGGCGGCTCGGACGTGCGCAGCAACCAGACCCGCGCGTATGCCACGCGCGGCAGCGGCCGCGGCGCGGAATACCGCCTCGTCGGCCACAAATGGTTTTTCTCCGCGCCCCAATGTGACGCGCATCTGGTGCTCGCCCGCACCGACGATCACGAAGGCCTCTCATGCTTCTTCGTGCCGCGCTTCGCGCCGGACGGCAGCAAGAACGCCGTGCAGATCCAGCGTCTGAAAGACAAACTCGGCAACCGCTCGAATGCTAGCAGCGAGGTCGAATTCTTCGACGCGTTCGGCATCATGATCGGCGACGAAGGCCGCGGTGTGCCGACCATCATCGAAATGGCGAACTACACGCGGCTCGATTGCGTGATCGGCAGCGCGGCCTTGATGCGCGCCGCGCTTGTGCAGGCGATCCACCATGCACGGCACCGCAGCGCCTTCGGCCGGCATCTGGCCGATCAGCCGCTGATGCGCAATGTGCTCGCCGACCTGGCGTTGGAATCGGAGGCAGCGACGGTGCTGTTCATGCGACTCGCACGTGCTTTCGAAGCGTCAGCCGATGCGTCGTCGGCCGCGCCCGCCGAACGCGCATGGCGCCGGATCGTCACCCCTGCCGCGAAGTACTGGGTCTGCAAGCGCACGCTCGAATTCACCGGCGAGGCGATGGAGGTCTGGGGCGGCAACGGTTATGTTGAAACCGGTCCGATGGCGCGCTTCTATCGTGAAGCGCCCGTGAATTCGATCTGGGAAGGTTCGGGCAACGTGATGTGCCTCGACGTGCTGCGTGCCATGGAGCGCGAGCCCGATGCTGCGCAGGCCTTGTTCGCTGCATGGCAAGCCGATGCGCAAGGACATCCGGCGCTGAGCGCCGCACTCGGCAAGCTTGCGGCCACGCTCAGCGGACCCGCCGAACATCTCGAAGCATCCGCGCGACGCATCGCGCAGCAGATCGTGCTGATTGCGCAAGCCACCTTGCTGGTGAAGCACGCACCGCCGGAAGTCGCCGAGGCCTTCATCGCGACGCGTCTCGCCGACGGCTGCGGCGAAAGCGGTCGCGTGTACGGCACGCTGCCAGCGACGATCGACCACGCGGCGATCATCGAACGGGCATTTCCGGCGTGACAAAGCCTTTCGCAGGACCGTCGCAACACACGACAACACACCAATAAGCGCGACTCAACGCGTACCGTTATCCATCAGGGAGTGGACACACATGAAGAACGATCTGCCAGAGGTCGCCGCGCTCGAAGCGCTGCTGCGCGATCAACGCCACGCTTATTTGCGTGCGCCGTATCCGTCGTGGGAAGCCCGCGCCGGGCATCTGAAAGCACTGCGCAAAGTCATGCTCGACAACCGCGACGCACTCGCCGATGCGATGAACGCCGACTTCGGCAATCGCGCGAAACAGGAAGTGCTGCTTGCCGAATTCCTGCTCGTCAAGGAAGAGATCGACGCCGCGCTCAGGCACGGCAAACGTTGGATGAAAGCGCAACGCCGCAGCACCAGCAAATGGCTGATGCCGGCGCGTGCGAAAGTCGTGCCGCAGCCGCTCGGCGTGGTTGGCATCATCGTGCCGTGGAATTACCCGGTATTGCTCGCCGTCGGTCCGCTGATCAGCGCGCTGACGGCCGGCAACCGCGCCATCATCAAGATGTCGGAACTGACACCGCGCACCTCGGCGCTATTCGAGCAACTGATCGGCCAGACCTTCGCGCGCGACCACGTCGCGGTAGTGAACGGCGATGCTGGATTAGCCGCCGCGTTCAGCGCGCAACCGTTCGACCATCTGCTGTTCACCGGCTCGACCAAGGTCGGCCATGAAGTAATGCGCGCCGCCGCAGAACATCTGACGCCGGTCACGCTCGAGCTTGGTGGCAAGTCGCCGGCCATCATCGGTCAGCATGCACGCTTCGACAACGCGGTTGATAATCTCGTCGCCGGCAAGACGCTCAATGCGGGGCAGACCTGCGTCGCGCCGGACTATGTTCTGGTACCGCGCGGCAAGGAGCAGGCGTTCATCGAACGGGCGCGCGCGCGGATGGCGAAGATGTACCCCGACTTCGCGCGCAACCTCGATTACACGTCGATTATCTCGGAGCGGCACTTTACGCGGCTGCACCGTCTTGCCGACGCAGCGCAGGCCGCCGGCGCCCAACTGCATACGCTCACCGACAGCACGCCGGACGAGGCAAGCCGCCGCTTCCCGCTAATCGCCGTCACGAATGCGCCGGATGAAAGCGCGCTGATGCAGGAGGAAATCTTCGGGCCGCTGCTGCCGATCATCCCTTACGACACGCTCGACGACGCCATCGCCTGGATCAACGCGCGTCCCCGCCCGCTCGCGTTATATCTCTACGCCGACGACCCGGCGACCATCGAGCGTGTCACGCACGAAACCATCGCGGGCGGCATGGCGATCAACGAAACGCTGATGCATCTGGCGTGCGAAAGTCTGCCGTTCGGCGGTGTCGGTGCGAGCGGGATGGGTGCGTATCACGGCTACGAAGGCTTCGTGACTTTCTCCAAGATGAAGCCGGTACTGACGCAGACGCGCCTGAACGCGCGCGGATGGATCGCACCGCCGTACGGCAAGCGGGTGAATGCGTTGCTGAAGTTGATGATGAGGTTTTGAAGGGGCGGGCGTCCGGGGGGCCAACATTCAGCGCCTGGCCGCCCCACCAGAAACGTCTGCAATATCCGTCGCAACCACATCGGTCACGTCCTGCGCGGCGGCC
>NZ_DASRSY010000258.1:0-5650 GCF_035656215.1 Paraburkholderia sp. | reverse complement strand
CTTCGATCACCGGCTCGGCGGCAATGGATTTCTGCTGCCGGCGGGTCCGCTGCGCGAGCCGCTGTCGCGCCACCGCGACGCGACGCTGATCAACGATCCGTATTCCCGCAGCCTGCCCGCGTGGCCGAACACATTCGCGCTGCAACTCGCGCCCGCCGACGCCTGGCATCTCGACAACCCCGGTCTGCGCCGGCCGCTCGCGCAATTCAGCGGCGAACGCGTGCTGGCCGCGGCCGGCATCGGCGCGCCGGAACGCTTTTTCGCGACGCTGCGCGCGGCCGGCCTCACACCCGCCACCCGAGCCTTGCCGGATCACTACGCGTTCGAGCGCAATCCTTTTACGGACGTCGACGCGGACGCCATCCTGATAACCGAAAAGGATGCGGTAAAATTAGGGTCCTGGCGCGACGCGCGCATCTGGGTTGTCCCTGTCGAAGCCGCGCTCGATCATCGCCTCATTGCATTAGTTGTGGAGAAAGTCCGTGGACGCTCGCCTGCTTGAAATTCTCGTCTGCCCGATCTGCAAGGGCCCGCTCAGCTACGATCGTTCTGCGCAGGAACTGATCTGCAACGCGGACAAGCTCGCCTATCCGATCCGCGACGGCATTCCCGTGATGCTGGTCGACGAGGCACGGCAGACCGTGGAAGGCACTCCGGTCGATCTGAATCCGGGCTCCGTCGCCTGAGTCTGATTGGCCCAACACGGGGCCTGTGCGTTCTGTACGCTCCGCGTATCTGATCCGCACTTGCCACTGGCATTCGCAGTCTTTCCCGTCAGCGCCCGCGGTGTCCTTGCGAGCGCTTTCTTCCGGTTTCATCGCCGCTCGTCCTTCCGATGACCAACGCTAACTCCACCACTCTCCCGTTCATCGCCGTCGTGCCGGCCCGGCTCGCCTCCACGCGTCTGCCCAACAAACCGCTTGCCGACATCGGCGGCAAGCCGATGGTGGTGCGGGTCGCCGAACGCGCACGCGAATCGGGCGCGCAACAGGTGCTGATCGCCTCCGACGCGCAAGCGGTGCTGGATGTGGCCCGCGAGCACGGCTTCGAAGCTGTGCTGACGCGCGCCGATCATCCGTCGGGCACCGACCGTCTCGCGGAAGTGGCGGCGCAGTTCGGCTGGAGCGACGAAACGATCGTGGTGAACGTTCAGGGCGACGAGCCGCTGATCGACCCGGCGCTCGTATGTGGCGTGGCGTCGCACCTGGCGGCGAATGACGGTTGCGCGATCGCCACCGCCGCGCATCCGATCACCGACCCCGCGGAAATTTTCAACCCGAACGTCGTCAAGGTCGTGCTCGACGCGCACGGCGTCGCGCTGTACTTCTCGCGCGCGCCCATTCCGTGGGCACGCGACGCGTATCAGCCGCATTGGCCCAACGTGGCGTCGATGCCCACGCCGCCTGCCCCCGCAGTCGTCCATCGGCATATCGGCCTGTACGCGTATCGCGCCCAATTCCTGCGCACGTATCCGAGTCTCGCGATCTCGCCGATCGAGCAGGTCGAAGCGCTCGAACAACTGCGCGCGATGTGGCACGGCGAGCGAATCGCGGTGCTCGTCACGCAGAATGCGCCGCTGCCCGGTGTCGACACGCCCGCCGATCTCGCGCGTGTGCAGGCTTTATTCGGGGCTTGAGCGTAAAAACCCATGGCATAATCGGACGGTTGTGCGCGCCTCCCGTTAAGCGCGAGAGTCAGGGTTTGCCCCGGTCGCGCCGTTGTTGTCTTGCAGCGCCGTCGTTTTCGACGTGCAGCGCGAGGCCCGAAACGGCAGCCGACGCGGGTCCCTCGACGAATCGCGGGATGGCTGCAGCGTCACCAAAGAATTCACATAGATCTGGAGATATCACATGCGTTTGATCCTTTTGGGTGCGCCCGGCGCGGGTAAGGGCACTCAGGCAAACTTCATCAAGGAAAAGTTCGACATTCCGCAAATTTCCACGGGTGACATGCTGCGCGCGGCCGTTAAGGCAGGCACGCCGCTCGGCCTCGAAGCCAAGCGCTTCATGGATGCCGGTGAACTGGTCACGGACGAGCTGATCATCAACCTGGTGAAGGAACGCCTGCAGCAGCCGGATTGCGCGAACGGTTATCTGTTCGACGGTTTTCCCCGCACCATTCCCCAAGCTGAAGCCATGAAGCAAGCGGGCGTCGCGATCGATTACGTGCTGGAAATCGACGTGCCGTTCGACGAGATCATCGTGCGTATGAGCGGCCGCCGCTCGCACGCCGCGTCGGGCCGTACGTACCACGTCAAGTTCAACCCGCCGAAGGTTGAAGGTGTGGACGACGTGACGGGCGAACCGCTGATCCAGCGCGAGGACGACAAGGAAGAAACGGTCAAGAAGCGCCTCGACGTGTACGTTGCGCAAACCAAGCCGCTGATCGAGTACTACAACAACTGGGCGCAAAACGGCGACCCGGCAACGCCGCTGACGGCACCGCAATATCGCCGCATTTCGGGCCTCGGCTCGGTCGACGAAATTCGCAACCGCGCGTTCGATGCGTTGAAGTAATTTCGCGTCACCGGTTGTCGTTTGAAAAACCCGCCCATGCCGGCGGGTTTTTTTATTGCGCGCCGTGTGGCGTGCACTCTCCCGCGATTTTCGTTGTCCGCCATGCCCGGCATTAATTAGCCATCCGTAGCAGTTTGACACGCCATAGGTTATAGGGCTTCGGCAGAGGCCCCCGGGCGGCGGAGGCCCCACTTCGCTTTCCGCATTGCAGCATAGCCGTTACAATCGTTCATCGAAAAGATATTCGATCGAGACATTACTGAACTGAAGCAAAGGAGATGACATGGAGATTCGTGACAACGTATTCCTGATCACCGGCGGTGCATCGGGCCTCGGCGCGGCCACAGCGCGCCTTTTCGTTGAAAACGGCGGCAAGGTGGTGCTCGCCGATCTGAATCAGGATGCCGGTGAGGCGCTCGCGAAGGAACTCGGCGGCGTGTTCGTCAAGTGCGACGTGAGCCGCGAAGACGACGCCACGCAAGCAGTCGAAGCCGCCACGAAACTCGGCACGCTGCGCGGTCTCGTCAATTGCGCGGGCGTGGCGCCCGCCATCAAGACAGTCGGTAAAGACGGGCCGCATCCGCTCGAGTCGTTTGCGCGCACCATCTCGATCAATCTGATCGGCACCTTCAACATGATCCGGCTCGCCGCCGCGGCCATGTCGAAGAACGAACCGAATGCGAATGGCGAGCGTGGCGTGATCATCAACACGGCGTCGGTGGCGGCGTTTGACGGCCAGATCGGCCAGGCCGCTTATGCTGCGTCCAAGAGCGGCGTGGTCGGCATGACGCTGCCAATCGCACGCGACCTGTCGCGCAACGCGATCCGCGTGATGACAATTGCACCGGGCATCTTCGAAACGCCGATGCTGCTGGGCATGCCGCAGGAAGTGCAGGACGCACTCGGCGCGATGGTGCCGTTCCCTCCGCGTCTCGGCAAACCGGCGGAGTACGCGATGCTGGCCAAGCAGATCTTCGACAATCCGATGCTCAATGGCGAAGTGATTCGTCTGGACGGCGCGATCCGGATGCAGCCGAAGTAACGATGTATCCGGCGTGCCGCTTTGCGCGGCTGCGCCAATGAAAAACGCCTGCACGCGAGTCACGTGCAGGCGTTCTGTTTTGACTTCAGGCTGGAAGCGCTTTTAGTCGCGGTCGTCGTACTGGGTACGTTGACGCAGTTCATGCAACTGCGACTCCACCACCATCGCGTCTTCCGCGTCCGGCCGGTCGCCGAGATATCGTTCGAGATCCTCGAGCGCCGGACGCAGATAGTCGAGCCGCGCATAGGCGAAACCGCGATCGCGCACTTCCTCGATACTTTCCGGCAACAGGATGACCAGACGCTGCTGCACCGCCAACAGACGCTGCCAGCGTTCCGTCTGAAGATAAGTGGACTTCAGATTGCGTAACATACGAGCGATGATCTCGCGGCGCGTGGCCGGTTGCAGCAACATGCGCAGCGCCCTGCTCACCGACTCGCCCGCCGACGCCACATAAGGCTCCAGCATGTCGACCATCTGCGATTCGGACAGCGAATGCCCGCTGGTCGGATCGAGCATCACGTCGCCATCGGGCGTTGTCACACGCAACAGGAAGTGGCCCGGAAACGACACGCCGCGCACCGGAATGCCGATCTGTTCGGCCATTTCCAGATATAGCACTGCCAGCGAAATCGGAATGCCGCGGCGGCGCTTGAGCACCGCATTCAGATGGCTATTGTCGGGATCGTAATAATCGTTGAGGTTGCTGGCGAAACCCAGCTCGCGGAAGAAGAACCGGTTCAGAATACCGACCTTCTGCCTGATGTCGGCATCTTCCGGCATGCGGCGCTGCACACGCACGACCAACTCGTCGATCTCGGCCAGCGTGCCTTGCAAATCGAGATCGGGATAAGCGTCCTGCGCGAGCGAGAGCGCCGCCTCGGTCAGCGGCAGGCTGTCATCTTCGGCAACCAGCGTACTGAAATAGTCGAGAACTCGCGTCATCGTGATCACTTCGCTCGCCTTTTGAAATACGCGTACTTGAAGCCCATCAGCCAAAGCATACCGAAATATAACGCGGCGAACAGAACGAGGCACGCCCCCAGTAACACGATACGGTCGACCGGGCGGCTATGCATGCCGATCCAGTCGAAACTGATCGCGAGCCAATGCATCGTGCCGGCCAGCACCAGACAGGCACCGAACAACTGCACGAAGAATTTGAGCCAACCGTTCGACGGCGTATAGATGCCGCGCTTGCGCAAGCCGAGGAACAGGAACAGTGCATTGACGCACGCGCCGAGCCCGACGCTCAGCGTGAGGCCCGCATGCGCGAAAATCGGCACGAACAGATAGTTGCTCATCTGTGTGACGATCAGCACGCCGATGCCGATCTTCACCGGTGTCTTGATGTCCTGCTTTGCGTAAAAACCGGGCGCGAGGATCTTGATGAGAATCAGGCCGATCAGGCCAATGCCGTAAGCCGACAACGCGCGGGCGACCATCACCACCGAGTTGCCGTCGAACTTGCCGTAGTGGAACAGCGTCGCCGTGAGCGGCTGGGCGAAGAAAAACAGCGCGACGGCGCTTGGTGCGGCCAGCAGGAAGGTGACGCGCAGCCCCCAGTCGAGCAGCGACGAATACTCGTGCGGATCGGCGTCCACGTGCGCCTTCGACAGGCTCGGCAGCAAAATCGTGCCGAGCGCGACGCCGAGCAGCGCGGTGGGAAACTCCATCAGCCGGTCGGCGTAGTTGATCCAGGAGACGGCGCCCGGACCGATGCGCGACGCAATATTGGTGTTGATGATCAAGCTGATCTGCGCGACCGAGACGGCGAACATCGCCGGCACCATCTTCGAAAGGACTCGCTTCACGCCGCGATGCGCGAGCGCCTTCAGTGGATTCAGGCCGATGCGCGGCAGCATGTCGATCTTCTTCAGACCGGGCAATTGCACGATGAATTGCAGCACGCCGCCGGCGATTACCGCCCACGCAAGCGCATAAACCGGCGTTTGCAGGCGCGGCGCGACGAACACCGCCGCGACGATGAAAGCGACGTTCAGAAGGACCGGGGCGAACGCAGGCAGCGAAAAGTTCTTGTACGTATTCAGTACGCCGGACGCCAGCGACGTCAGCGAGATGAAAATGATGT
>NZ_DASRSY010000257.1:0-6844 GCF_035656215.1 Paraburkholderia sp. | reverse complement strand
GGCTGGGTCGGCAGCTTGTGCCAACACACGCTCGTTGAAACCCAGAATGCCCAACTCGCGATTCAATAAGGGGTAGCGGATGGACATCGGCAGCGAGAATGGAATTTCAGGAAGGGAGACGAAAAGACGCTCGGAAATTCTCACAGTATGATGACGTTGTTATGACATTCTCAATGTTATAAATTCTACGCCGTATTCGTTGCGTGTCGTAATTATGACGCAGTGCATATGGGACCATAGGGCACCCCCATCACTGTGAGGCGACATCGTGAGGCCCGGTACGCTTAGAATGGCGTCTTTGAACAGCGCAACCGGTCATATGGCGGCCAAGGCATCCGGTGGGCATCCGGCACCTTCCGCATCCAACGCCGCCGCGCATGCGCGCATGGAGTCCGCTTACCCGATGGTCAATACGCCACAACTCCTCGCTGCCGTCGATCTCGGCTCGAACAGCTTCCGGCTGATCGTGGGCCGGGTCGAGGAAACCGACGCGGGTAGCCAGATCTATCAGGTCGACGCATTGCGCGAGTCGGTGCGTCTTGCCGCTGGTTTGTCGCGCGACAAGATGCTGGACCGCGCCTCGCAGGTGCGTGGCTGGGACGCGCTCAAGCGCTTCGGCGAGCGGCTGCGCGACTTTCATCCCGACCACGTTCGCGCCGTTGCCACCAACACGCTGCGTATCGCCAAGAACGCGAGCGAGTTCCTTGGAGAGGCGCAAGCCGCACTCGGCTTCCCGATCGAAGTGATTGCCGGGCGTGAAGAAGCGCGTCTGATTTATGCCGGGGCTGCCCACTCCGTGCCTGCGAGCGCGGGCAAACGCCTCGTGGTGGATATTGGCGGTGGGTCGACGGAATTCATCATCGGTTCGCATTACACGCCGATCAAGATGGAGAGCCTGTATATCGGCTGCGTGAGCCATAGCCGCGCATTCTTCCCGGCGGGTAATGTCGACGAATACACAATGCGGCAGGCCGAACTCGCTGCGGGCCGCGAAATTCAGATCATTTCCGCCGAGTACAAGAAAACGGGTTGGGAACAGGCCATCGGCTCGTCCGGCACGGCCCGGGCACTCGCCGAACTGGTCGAGGCAAACGGCTTCAACGATCCGGGCATCACGCACGGCATCTCGCGCGGCGGGCTGGAGCGCCTCAAGCGCGCGCTGATCAAGGCGGAGAACGTCAATCGTTTGAAGCTGGTCGCGTTGAAGGGGGATCGCATTCCGGTGCTGGCCGGCGGCCTGTCGATCATGATCGCGGTGTTCGACGAACTCGGCGTCGATTACGTCGATACAACCGACGGCGCGCTGCGCCTCGGCGTGCTCTACGATTTGCTGGGCCGCTCGCAGCACGAAGATATGCGCACGGTGACGGTGGAAGGTTTCATGCGCCGTTATGGCGTGGATCGCGCGCAGGCCGGGCGTATCGGTGAACTCGCGGTGCGTTTTTACGACCAGTTTGCCGAGCCGGATCAGGAGCGTCGCGTCGAGAACCGCATGTTCCTCGGTTGGGCTGCGGCCTTGCATGAAATCGGGCTGTCGATTTCCCATAGCGCCTATCACAAGCATTCGGCCTATATCGCGAGCAACGCCGATATGCCGGGTTTTTCGCGCACCGACCAGGCGCGGCTCGCCGCGCTGGTGCTCGGCCATGCAGGGAAACTCGGCAAGCTGTCGCAAACGCGCGAAGTGGAATGGCCGCTGTTGTTCTGTCTGCGGCTCGCGGCGCTGCTGTGCCGCCGGCGTGCGGATGTCGGCCTGCCGGGTATCGCGGTCGCGCAGGTCAACGGCGGTTATGAAGTGCGTTTGCCGAACGAGTGGGTGGCCAACAATCCCTTGACCGATTACAGCTTGATCCAGGAGGCTGCGGAGTGGGAGAAGGTCGGCATCCCTTATCGCGTGGTCTACACCGACGATTGAGCGTCATGCGTGCGTTGTAAATGAAAAAGCCCGGAGAATGAATTGCCGGGCATTTTTTATGTGCATCAGTCGTTGGCTGAATTAGCCGGGTGATTTGCGCGCCGCTTAGCGCGGCGACGCGTCGCCAAGGAAGTGCCGAGCGTAACGCGCGTTGATATCCGTCAGACGCAACAGCGTCAGAAAGTCCGCCGTATTGAAGTCAGGATCCCATGCCGGTGCGCCGCAAATCTTCGCGCCGAGGCGCAGGTAACCCTTTACCAGCGGCGGCGGTGCGACATCGGCGCCGGTTTGCAATTCTTCGACCGGCAGCGGCGTGTGCGGGAACGCGCGATATTCCGGCGTCGTCAGCGCGTTGTCGCGCAGCGCGCAGTAAAGATTCGCCGCGTAGTGGCCACCATCGACCATCGCGACGCTGGCGCAGCCGAGCATCGTCTCGTAGCCGTTGTGCTTCATGTATGCGGCGAGCCCTGCCCAGAGCGACATGATCACTGAGCCGCTGCGATAGTCGGGGTGCACGCATGAACGGCCCACCTCGACCATCTTCGCGCGCAGATGCGTGAGACGTGATACATCGAATTCGCTTTCGGCATACAGGCGTCCGATACGGGCAGCCTGGTGCGGCGGCAGCGCGCGGTATGTACCGACCACCTTCAGCGTGTCGAGATCGCGCACCAGCACGTGATCGCAGTATGAATCGAACGAATCGACGTCGAGGCCGGCCGGTCCTGTCAGACGAGCGCCCATTTCATCGGCGAATACACGGTAGCGCAGACGCTGGGCCTCGCGCAGTTCCTCGTCGGTGCGTGCCCACGTAACTTGCAGGCGATGCTGGGCAGTGACCGTCTCTTCGGCGCGCGGCAGGCGACGCGTTTCGAAGATCGAAGCCAGGGGCAGGGTGGGCGTCGGCAGTTCTCGCATGTGGCGTCCTGGTCGAAAAAAGGGAGATTTCTTTTTTCGCCAATGTAGTAACGCCTGGTGACGCTCGCATGGCAAAGCCATGACGATTGGATGACGGCCCGTAAGCTGCGTGCGCGCGGCTTGTAATGTCGTGGGCCTGGGGGCCCGTGTGTTGTTTCCGCGCGACCGTTGCGACTTGCGGGCCCGGCGGCCGCTTTGATCGCCAGGCTGCGCGGCCGGTTCAGATCAGATCGGGGCTCATTGCCGCACGCAGCACGGCCTGGTCGTCACCGTGGCGTTCACGGCTTTCGATCCACCACAGGCCGGCTTTCTTGAGCGGCCAACTCGCGTCGCTATTGCCAAGCAGACGCGCCGCAACGTGGCCCAGAGTCGGTTGATGGCCGACGATCACAACGGTCTGTGCGATGCCTGCTGACCAGCCGGCGGCCTTGAGTACGTCGTCCGCGCTGGCGTTGGGTGCGAGTTCGCGTACCACGCGATACTGGTCGCTCAAGGTTTCGGCGGTTTGAATGGTGCGCACTGCGGGACTCGCGAGGATCACTGCGTCGTCGGGCAGGCGGGTGCGCAGCCACTTGGCGACGTTTTGCGCCTGTTTGCGGCCTCGCGTGGTGAGTGCGCGGGCGAGATCGCTGGCGGCAAAATCTTCAGCTTCGGCGTGACGCCAGAGGATCA
This sequence comes from Paraburkholderia sp., assembly GCF_035656215.1. Taxonomy (GTDB): domain Bacteria; phylum Pseudomonadota; class Gammaproteobacteria; order Burkholderiales; family Burkholderiaceae; genus Paraburkholderia. The sequence goes on along the minus strand of NZ_DASRSY010000257.1, from coordinate 3,339 downwards.
GATTCATGCGTGTCTCCTTGACTCTGGTTGCGGCGTAGACAGCAGCGCCGGGTTTTCAATCACTGTCGCATGCGGGCTCGTCATGGCGCAAGGCGGTGGCGCGGGTGGCGCGTATAAGCATTGGCGTATGCCGGCGCATGTTGACATGCAGGTTGGCGTATATATCGAGGCGAAGCGTATCGAACGCTCGCGCGGTTTTCACGCGGTTTTCACGCGGTTTTCATTGAGCCAGCATGTGATCCGTATGAAACCAAGCGGGCCATAAGTTTGAGTTTGCATCAGCCCGCATAGGCCCATGATCGCCTGACGCCCAAAAGCAAAAACCCGCGAAGCCGAAGGCGACGCGGGTTTCGTATTGCTTTTTCGTTGGTCGGAGCGAAAGGATTCGAACCTTCGACCCTCTGATCCCAAATCAGATGCGCTACCAGGCTGCGCTACGCTCCGACGAATCCGAGATTCTACGTGGCATTGGGTGCCAGAGTCAATCACGAATTGCGTCGGGATGAAAAAGGTCTCAGACGTCGGCAGCGGGCAGCAAAAAGTTGCGCCGCAGTGCGCGCGCCCGTTCGGAATACGCGCAAGGCGCACGAGCAGCCGTTTTATCCCCTCAGTGCCGGCGACGCATCCAGTGCGGCATGTGCTGGTGTGTGACCCAGTGATGCAGCATGCCTTCGCCGTCGTGTTCGCGCCTGTAGGTTCTCGATTCGAAAATCGACAGGGCGAGCAGCACGAGTAGACCTATTGCAAGTCCGATCAGACCTGCGATCGATTCAGCGTCCATGGCAGTCCTCCTATGACACGCAGCCATGCCTTTATAGTAGGTCACGCGTAACAAAATGGGAGAAGGGAGACTGCCAGGCCTAACGTCGTCGAATGTGAATTGCAGGTAGACTCTCGGCGCTTCGTTGCCGTTATTGTCATTCTGTCTTGAGAGTCTATGAACCGCGTTTTGTTGATTGCGTTGATGCTGGCTGCCGGACTCGCCGGCTGTGCCAACGACCCTTCCGGGCATCATGGCGGGCCGCCGCCGAAAGATCCCGTCGATTACCACGGCGTGCCTACCGACGACCGGCCACCCGTGATTGCGCCCACGCTCTGAGCGCTTGCCGGGAATGAAAGCGAAGCGCCGACGCGGGCACGCCGGTGCTTCTGACCCGCGCAGACTGTTTGCGCGGAAAGCGCGGGCTGCCGTTATTCTAGGGCGAGGTGCACCCGCGATATGTGTGCGCTTGTTTCAAGCCGTAACCGTGCGCGGCGTTGCGGAGATGAGCGCATAGCGCGTCGTTCGTTTGCGGCGGGGCAAACCGCGCACTTCCGTAAGACAAAAACGCACGGCACATGATGCATGCCGGGTGCCAAAACAAAGGCTAGGTGGCGGCCCCCGCCATGCTACGCACGACGCCCGGCAAAAAGCGCGCGAGCGTGACCCCGCGAGCGGCCATGAAGATCAGCATCGCGGCCCACAAACCGTGATTGCCATACAGCCCCAGCAAAGCCCACGACGCCGCGATGAATACCGCAAACGACACCACCATCGACGTCATCAGCTCATGCGTGCGAGTGGCGCCGATAAACACGCCGTCGAGCAGAAAACCCCACACAGAGATCACCGGCAAGAGCGCGGCCCATGGCAGATAAGTCTCGGCCGCGGCGCGCACCCCGGCCTGATTGGTCAGACCTTGGATGATCCATGAGCCCGCACCCCAGTACACCAGCGAGAAGCCCAGTGCGCCGAGCGCGGACCACAGCGACGTCACCTTGATGGTCTGCGCGAAAGCGTGCCGGTCGCGCGCGCCGATCGCCGCCCCAACCAGCGCTTCGGCAGCGTGCGCGAAACCGTCGAGCCCGTAGGCCATGAAGGTCTGAAAATTGAGCAGCAGCGCGTTGGCGGCAAGCGTGTCGTCACCTTGCCTCGCGCCGAGATGCGCGAACCAGCCGAACGACGACAGCAGACAGAGCGTGCGCACGAAGATATCGCGATTCAGCACCACCAGACGCTTGAGCTCGGTTGCGTCGAAGAGAGCGGCGCGGTTCAGCGCGGGCAAACCGCGCGGCCTGCCGTGCCACAACAACGCGGCGCCGAGCACGGAGCCGAGCGCATCGGCTGTGGCCGTGGCCGCGCCGATGCCGGCCACGCCCCAGTCGAATACGTACACATACAGCAGCACTGCAGCGATGTTCACGCTGTTGATGAATACTTGCGATAGAAGCGCGAGCCGCACCTTCTGCGTACCAAGCAGCCAGCCGAGCACCACGTAGTTGCCGAGCGCGAGCGGCGCGGCCCAGATGCGCGCGTGGCAGTAGAGTTGCGCGTTGTGCTGCACCGCGTCGCTGCCGCCGATCATGCGCAACGCGTAGCCGATCAGCGGCACTTGCAGCAGAAGCACCGCTGCGCCGATTGCCGCCGCGAGCAACAGTGCGCGTACGACGTTGTTGCGCAGCTCCGCGTGATCCCCCGCGCCGTGCGCTTGCGCGACGAGGCCCGTGGTGCCCATGCGCAGGAAGCCGAAGCCCCAGAACACGAAATTGAAGAACAGGCCGCCGAGCGCCACGCCGCCGAGATAGGAAGCGCCGTCCAGATGGCCGGCGACCGCGGTGTCGACTGCGCCGAGAATCGGCTGTGTGAGATTGGCGAGGACGATTGGAAACGCCAGCGTGAGCACCCGGCGGTGCCAGCGCACAGGAACGGCGGGTGCCGTCGCGGCCGCGCCGTCCCCCGAGGGGACTTCCTTCGGCGCGTCCGCGCGGTCGCTCAATTGCGTTCCTGCACGCACACCCATGGCGAGACGACCACCGCCCACAGATCCGGATCGCGCTCGGCGAAATCGGCGGCGGTTTCCGCCTGCACGCGTTCGACGAGGCCGGAAGACAGCCATTGCGTGACCTGCGTGGTGTCGTCGCCGGCGATGGCTTCGGCGACGCTCACCAGATCGATGTCGCGCGCGACGCGCAGCAAAATACCGCGAGCGAAAAAGCGTTCGAGTTCGGCCCAGCCGATTTTGGCGGTTTCGGCGAGCAGCTTGGCGTACAGCGGGCTATGAGAGGCGTCGTTGGAAGTCATCGTAAGCGGGGTCTGACGGGGCCGTTACTATAAACCATTGGCGCGGACCGCCGGGGCGGGGCGCGTTCCGGTACGCTTAGGGTCTTTCGAATTTCATTCTGAACCTTCATGTCACTGGATTCAACGGCGCCGGCTACGGGCGCGCAAGCTCATGTGGTAACGGATGCCACACTCACGCGTACCGACGTGGAGCGTCTCCTCGCGGCGAATAGTGTCGCAAATAAGGTGGCAAATGAGGTGGCAAATGAGGTGGCAAATGAGGTGGCAAATGAGGTGGC
>NZ_DASRSY010000256.1:0-15956 GCF_035656215.1 Paraburkholderia sp. | reverse complement strand
CCTGCAACGTCAACCGGTAATCCCCACGGGATCAACATGATCGACAAGCAGTCTGGCGTGCCAAAGGCGGATAGACGTTCAGCCGCCCAGCCGCACCCCTGGTTCTTGGGTCCCGTGCGGTCGTGGGCGAGCGGACGCCTTGCGCGCGTTCCGGACACGAAGATGCCGCACAAGCCGTTGCGCACAGGCAACCGGCGCCTGTCCGCCCCCGTCGCGCTCACCCGTCGTCCGCCGCGTAATACTGCGCGGCCGCCTCGAGCATGCGCTGCTGCTCGGCGCGCACATAGATCGACGTCGTCTGCAGCGACGCGTGGCCGAGAATCGCCTGCACCACGTCGACCGGCATGTCGCGCGCGACCGCGCGCGTGCCGAACGTATGCCGGAACGCGTGGGCGGAGGTATTGGCCAGCACCACCAGATCGGCAGGCGAGACCGTCGGGTTCGCCGCGAGATCCGCGGTGAGCCGTTGCACGCCCTGCCGCACCAGATGACCCAGCGCATCGGCCGTGTAGGACGCCTCGATCTTTCCGCCATGCTTCTCCCGCGCGCTGGGGGTAGCCGGAATCGCCAGCGGCACGATCAGGGGCGCCGACTCGAGCGGCGCATCGAAGTCGCGCCCCCGATCGGCCCAGTGCTCGCGTAACGCCACAATCGTCGCCGCGCTCACCGGCACGGTGCGCTGCCGGCGGCGCTTGCCCACCACCGTCAATGCCCACACCGGCGCCCCGCCTGCCGTATGCGGGGGCGCGCGCAGGTTCTCGCGACGGGCGTGCGCCGCTTCATCACGCCGCAGCCCCGAATCGCCCATCAGCAGGATCGCGGCGCGCGCGGTGCGCCATTGCCGGGCTTCGGCTGCGCTCCCCTCGGCCGGGTCCCCGGCACAGCGGGCGTCAAGCGCGGCCCGCATGCCGGTCCACAGGGCTCCCGGCAGCGCGCGCCCGACCTGGACCGCGACCTCGCGCGTGACGGTCACCGGATCGGTCACGGCGGCCCACGGATTGCCCGCCAGATAGCGCACGTCGGTGAGCCACGCAAACGCCGCGCGCAGCACGCGCACCGCATAGGCCTGGCTGTCGGCCGACAGGCCCCCGGGGGCAAACGGTCGCCAGCGTCCGCTGCGGCGGGACTGTTTCGGGCCGGTGAACGCCGGCGACGGGGCCGCGAGGAAATCCTTGTACGCCTCGCAATCCTCCACCGTCATCGACGACACCGCGACGCCGCGCACCACCACCGCCCACAGGATCAGGCGTTCGAGCTCGCGGGTGTAGGCCCGCAGCGTCGCCGGCCGGTCCCGGTAGCGGTGTAACCAGGCATGGATCGCCGCCAGATCATGCGGCGCGCGGATGTACGCGAACGCGCCCGCGCGGTTGGTGCCGCGGTGGTTCACAGTCCCCTGCGTCCCAGGCATCCCGTCGCTGCCCTCCCCGCCCACGCCACCCGACAGCGCGGCTGGCACCGCGAGCCGCTCGAACGGCGCCAGCCGCGGCGCGAGCGGGTCACCGCCCACCACCACCGTCGTCGGCGCGTGGAGGGCGGGGACCAGTGCCTGCGTGTCGACATCGTCGGCCACCCGCACGCCGAGGGCTTTTTCCTGGCGGCGCAGCCACGCAACCAGCGCCTGCGCGCGCAGCGGCCCGATGCGCGGCACCGCGCGCCACCAGCTGCCGCCGCGCGCATTGCACCAGTCGACCAGCGCCCCCAGCGTCGCGATCCCCTCCCCCATCAGCCGCCGCGCGATCAGCGGCCGGAACCACAGGTGCACCGGGTGGCCCACGGCCGGGACCGCGGCCGCCAGCGTCGAGGCCTGTTCGACCATGCGCAGCGTGACGGCCGTCAGTTTCGCGCTGCCGTGCTGCCGGATGGACGCCTTCAGGTGCCCGGCGAGCACCGGCGAACCGTGCCGCAGCGCGAGCTGCACCAGCTCATCGCGCATCGTGCGCAGGTAGCGCTCCATCGCGTCGGCGCTCGCTGCCTGCGGGGCCAGCTCGGGGTCGTAATAGAGCCGCGCGATGGTCGCCGCGGGCACCCGCTGCACGAACGCGCGCAACGCGGTGAAGTCGGTGCGCGTGTAGGTGCGCGGCGGGGGCAGCGTCAGCGACTGTTTCTGGTTGGCCATGGGCTGTGCATCGGGCGAAAGAACATCAACATGTCAGCGGCACGAAGGTGAGGAGCAGCGGTGAGCTTATCCGGGAGACACTCATTCAGGCGTGGAGAAGAGCCGCCGGTCCCACACAACGGGCTGCGGAGCGGACACCACGAGGCGCGCCGCAGCCGGGTGCGCCGGGTTGACCAGCACATTGGACTCGGCCCGCGCCACGACCGACGGCACGACCAGCACCGCGGAGCGCGCTTCGCTGAGCCAGCGGTCGCCGAAGCCGCGCGCGACCTGCAGGTCGGGGCCGTCCCAGCCGGCGGGCAATTCGCTCGCTTCGACGCGCTCCACTTCCATATCGTCCGGGACGTCGGTCTGCACCCACACGTGATGGCGTGGCACCTTGCCGATCCGCGCGTGCACCAGTACTTCGAGCATCGCGCCCGCGAAGCTTAGCGCGCCATAGATGACCGGCCGGCCAGGACTGTTGAAACGGCCGCCGACCAGCATCGCGCCGGTGCCACTCCACACCGGGTGGCGGCTGTCCGCGATCCGGAACACCCGCATCAGGCCGGCACCCCGTAGAACAGTTTCCAGAGGAGTTCTTCGACACGGCGTGCGCCGAGTTCGGTCAGCGCGACGTCGAGCGGCGTGCGGTCCCCAAGCAGCGGGTGCGCGGTCGCGAGGAATTCGCGCGCGTCATCCTCGCTGTCCCACACGTAGTTCGCGGTGGCAAAGATGCGCGCGAGCCGCTCGGTCTTCTCCGACTCGTCGGGGCTCAGCCGGTCGCGGCGGCGCTTGAAGGTCGCTTCGGGGACGATCCGCGCCAGCAGCGCGCGGCGTTCCTCGGCGCTGCGCGTCGCATGCCCCACCCCTTCCTTCAGCGCGGATTTGGGCAGCCCGCCGCGTACCCGGTCGTCAAGTTCGGCGACCGAATGCGGCAGCGGCGTGAGCGCCATCACGGCGGCAATCTTTTCGGGGGGGACGAGGATCATGGCAGCATTCCAGTAGACCATATGATCCATCATGATAGATCAAATGATACCAAAATGGTAGTCCGACTGAGGCACAGTCGGTATTCCGCCGATTAGAGGGCGGGTACCAGTGCCTGCGTGTCGACATCGTCGGCCACCCGCACGCCGAGGGCTTTTTCCTGGCGGCGCAGCCACGCAACCAGCGCCTGCGCGCGCAGCGGCCCGATGCGCGCCACCAGCTGCCGGGCTGCCGGGCTGCCGGACGGACGCCTTCAGGTGCTCCGCAAGCACGGGCGAACCGTGCCGCAGCGCGAGCTGCACCAGCGCATCGCGCATCGTGCGCAGGTAGCGCTCCATCGCGTCGGCGCTCGCCGCCTGCGGGGCCAGCTCGGGATCGTAATAGAGCCGTGCGATGGTCGCCGCGGGCACCCGCTGCACGAACGCGCGCAGCGCGGTGAAGTCGGTGCGCGTGTAGGTGCGCGGCGGCGCAAGGGTCAGCGATTGCGGCTGGTTAGCCATGGTGGATGGCGACCGTCAGCCGATCAGGTGCAGGCCGCGCGCGCCATCGCGCACCGCATCCGTCACGAGACGCCGGTCGAAACTCGCGAGCCGCCCGCCGTGCGCGCAGGCGAGTGCGAGCAGGTAACTGTCGGTGACCTGGGCCGCCGACAGCAGGCGGCTGGCGTCGACCCAGGCCGGGTCAACGAGGCTCAGGTCGTCCGGCCAGAACACGTGCCCGGGCCGCTGCCGCAGCTGCGCGACGAGCGGCGCGACCGCCGCCGGCGAGCCCGGCGTATTCGGATAGCGGGCGTGACCAACGATGCGCAGCACGCCATTTTCGGTGAGGGGACAGGTCGCCCACGACGACCCGCCGTGCGCGGCGAACCAGTCGTGCGCGGGGTCGTGCTGCACGTGGGCCGGATCGAGCAGCGCGATCAGCACGTTGACGTCGAGCAGCCAGGTCGTCCTGGCGGTCCTGGTGGTCGCCGTCATCCGGGCAGCTCGTCACGCAGCTGGTTGACCAGCTCGGGGGTCACGGGGCTGGCGCCGGGCTGCCGGGGCAGCAGCGCGAGGCCGTTGCGCGTCGCGGGGCGGGCGGCTGCGTCCGGCGCCGGACGCAGCGCCTCGCGCGCGAGCGCGGAGAGCACCGCGCCGACGCTCTGGTGCTGGCGAACGGCGCGTTCGCGCACGGCGGCCAGCACGTCGTCGTCGATGGCCAGGGTGGTTCGCATAAGGATTCTCCAGTGGAAGGCGTGCATCACGCATCAGTCATCACGCAGCATAGACGCGGGGCGGCGGTGCAGCAAGCACGGCAGATAAGGGTAAACCCTTTAAAAACGGGGCGGGCAGCGCGGCGTAATGCGGCTTCCCGCTATTCTAGCCATTAAACGCCTGTCTGCTAATAACAATTAGCAGACAAGGCCGGCGGCGGAGAGACGGCCCCGCTGGCGCCCGATCCGGCCGCGACGCCGCCCGGCGCCCCTGCCCCACCCGTGTCAGCCCGCGGCCCGGCGGGTCTCCACCTGTGGCCGCGCGAGGATCTGGCCGATCGCCGCCAGATGACGGTCGCCGACCTCGATATGCGCGGCGGCACCGGTGACGGCCGCCCGCACTTGTCACGGCGGCCGCAGCCCGAGCTGCCGGCACAGCTGCGAGACGTACGGCTTGCCCGGCAGGGCCGGCTCAATGCAGGCCTGCGCGGCCGTCCATTGAAGCAATAGTGAGAGTGCCGAACAAACGGAATCTCCCTGCGTCATATCCTGGACGAACTTGCCGTGACCGAGGCCGCCCTGCGCGTTCTCTTCGAGAAGGACGCGCGCGAGTTCGATGAGGTCGTCCAGATTCGGATCGAGCTTGCGCGGGCGCTCGTCGGGGCCCTGCCCGCTGCCCAAATGGGCAGGGAAATTCCGCACGTGCGACCAGCAGTTGCGCCCAGACCCAACTGCCACGATGCGGTCGACGCGTGGGTGGCCCCACGCATCCGGAAACGCAGGCCGTGCGGGGCTGGCTCGCTTTGGTCACCGACGGACCGCAGTTGCTCCTCTGCGCGCACGCGGTTGTCCGCCTTGCGGATGGAGGCTCATCGACGTCACTTTCAGCGAGCACGAACCGGCGCGCGACAGCTGGCTTTTTTCGTTCCTGTGCGCGGCGCCGTCGGCGCATGAGCTGCGCATCAACATGGGCCTTGGGGAGGCTGCGCCGTAAGCGAGCTCGCCGCTAAACTGCTCCCAATCTTGACGGGCCCCCCACTGCGTTGCAACGCCTTACGGCCCGCGCAAGCGGGCCTGCGCGTGGGGGCGACGCGCAGGCCGTTAGTTGCGTTACTCACGTCAACCCGGTTCGTCCCGGAGCACCTCGATGAGCTCGATTGACCGTTTCGAACCGTACCCAGCCCTCACGGCCGCGAGCGCCTAGCCACAGCCAAGCTCGCACACTACCGCATCGAGGCCGAGCGCCTGTTCTGATTTGCACGGAAGGTGAATACACCGATTTCGGCGTGGGGGCTGGATGAGTTTTCCGCATACATCGACTTCCTGCAGGCGCCAGCGCCGTGGTCGATTCGCGTGCGCGGGGTGCGGCGCGGCGGTCTGGCGGCCGTTCCTCGGGCCACTGACCGAGCGCTCGGGGGGCAGTCCCAGAAAATCGTCACCTCGCTATTCGACTGGCTGCGCGACGTCGGCTACCTGCAGCTGAATCCGGCCACCGGGCGGGCCGACGCGAGCCGGAAAAGCAGGGGCGTTTCCTGTCACCGGACGACACAGCGCTCCTGCGTGAGGCGATTGCCGCCCGCCCGGGCGCGGAGTCCGGCCGCGAGGCGCGCCAGGCGAATGCGCGCGACCTGTTCGCGGTGGACCTGTTTGAACGGACCGGCCTGCGCACCACCGAGGTGATGCAGTGCCGGATGGGCCATGTGTGCATCGAACCGGAGCCGCATGCTCTCCGCCGTGAGTTTCCGGACGCCCCGCCCTTCCAGTGGCTGCTGCGCGTTGAGCGCGACAGCCACTGGAAGGGGGGCAGGGCCCGCTGGGTGCCGTGCGACGAGATTGCGTTGGCGCTGCAGGCCCACCGAATCGCGTTTGGCCTGCCACCGGTGCCGCTGCCGGACGAAGACCTGCCGCTGCGGTTGTCGGTGCGACGCTCCCGTTGGGGTGAGCGCAGGGGCATCCGCAGCCGCACGGCGATTTGGAAACTGGTCACCGGACTGTGCAGTGAGGCGTTTGCCCACGGCCGGCTCGTCGATGACGACCGGTTTGAACGCGCGTCCACGCACTGGCTGCGTCACACGTACGCCAAAGGGCTCGCTCAGGCGGTCCGCGACGGCCTGGACGCCTCCGCGGCGCTCGAAAACACGGACCATAGCGATCTGCGGACCTTCCGCCAGTACGTCGACGACGAACCGCTGAAGCGCGCGCTGGAGACGCAGCGGTGCCCGTTCGCGCGTGGCACGGTAACAGTCGGCGTCCCACGACTCCCGGGTGACGCCGCACAATTAAGGTCTCCTCGTCGCTATGATGGGCGCCGCGAGCATTTTCGATACGCAGGACCTTCACGAAGGCCGCTTGCCCGTGCTACGCCGCAACGCGCGGCGTAGCTTCAAGCCCGTCATGAACTGTCATTGACGCGGCGTCCCTCGCCGATCACGATCCGGCGCTCACCGCAAACGCTAGAGAAATCGTCGCCTGCGCAACTGGCCAGTGCGTTACAAACCGCGGAGGCCTTGCGCCGCTGACGACCGGCCTATTGGACAGCCGCCTGTCCGGCCCGAGCCTGATGACTGAAATCGTCGGTGTTCCGAGAGAGAGGTGATCGGTGTGTGGACCGGTCTGAATTGCTGTCAAGTAGCATCGACGGCGAACTGGAGGAGGGAAGTTCTAGTGCGGCGCTACTTGAGCACGCAGAAATATAGACACGTCGCTATACGATCATGGTAATCACGCCTGGTTGATCCACAAAGGTATGGACACAGTTGCAAGAGGAAATGCCATGACCTGAAACAACATCAAGGAGATGGCCGCGCCCAAAGTCGAACATTGCTGACCACTGTAGTCTGATTCGTCGCGATCTTAGGGGTTGCCGTGGGGGCGGTGCTTTGTCCTTCAAAGGGTGCCAGAGCACCGCAAGTGAATGTCGAGGTGGAACTCGTCAGGCATCTTCTCGAATCCGAAACCGGTTGCGAGAGCGGGTTTTGCTCAACAATCAGCAACTTTCAGGACGAAGGTATGGTGAACAGGTACGCTTACTTACCCGCCGCGGATGAATGCTTGTCGCAAGTTTGGGTCTACCACGAAGGGCTCCTAGGGCCGCACGCTTTTCGCATTCGACTTGATCAGGCTACTGCGCCGGCGCTGAATTGCTGGCTCTCGTGCCCAGCTTCTCAATAGCAGCCTAGCTCCTGTATAGCTGTTGCCATTGAAGGGGCGCGTCTAGAGACTAGACATGCTCAAGCCTCGTCCGCAACCATCGCCGCTCACGGGAACCGTGAATTGCTGAGATGCCGACCGCGCTGCTCGGAACCGACAGCTGTCCTCGGCGTGTCTAGGCTCTAGACACGCCGAGGGGGCCGCAGCCCTTCATTCATTGGTCCTCGCGTGGCCCCATGGTCTCCGCTCACCGCTACCTAATCTCGTGTCTAGAGTCTAGACACGCATGCTCTGGGCCGGACAGCGACGCAGCCGGCGGTGTGTCTAGACTCTAGACACTTTCAGAGCGGCTGGACGCAAAAAAGCCCGCGCAAGGCGGGCTTAGTTAAGGATGAAGCGTTCCTCAGTTTGCTTTCGGCTGAGCGTGGAACATCTGGCTGATAAGCTCCCGAATCTGCGTCTCCTGCGCGTCCGTGAGCACGCCGGCCTTAATTTTCACCGTGATACCGCTAATGTCCTTGGTAATGGAGCCCGCGTGTTCCTTGCCAGAGAAAAACTTGTCGATGCTCCGCTCGCTTGCAGAATTCGTCGTCGTCGTTCGACGAGTTGCCAACGCCTTAATCGCCGCTGCCACCTTCCCTTGGTCCATGTCGCCTTTCACCACGAGCGGCCAGAGTTCCATTGCTGCGTTCACACCGTCTTCGCCGTGTTTCTTGATGGCCGCAACAATCGCTTGGGCAGCAGTCCCGCCAAGCAACCGCGGCTGAATGTCGAGGTCCTTCCTGATGAAGTCCGGTAGATTTTCAAACGAGAGGAACTGGTAGAGCCCGCTGCGGGACATACCCAGTGCCTCGGCCATCCGCTTACGGTCAGGGAACTCCTTCTCCGTCTGCTTCATGGACATGGCAACTTCATAGTCGGACAAGTCGTCACGAGTAACATTTTCCACGAGGGCTAGCACAGCCATGTCTTCGTCGGAGCACTCCACAACGACAGCCTTGATGGCTTCGAGTCCCACCATCTTATGTGCGCGCCACCGACGTTCGCCCGCCACAATCTGATAGATATCGTCGGCGCGGCGGACCACGATGGGCTGCATAAGCCCGACTTCACGAATGGACTCGGCCAGTTCCGACAGCTTTGCCTCGTTGAATACTCTCCGCGGCTGCCAGGGGTTCGGTACGATGTCGGACACAGACAATTGCGACGCGGCGCCAGTGGACTCCAGCTCTTGGACACGTAGTTGCGCTACCGCAAGCGCACCCGCGAGGCCAGGCGCCGTCTGCGTTCGGTTGCTACGCTTGACCTCATCTTCCTTGATAGATGAGGTCGTCCGGATACCGGACGTCTTGGCCAGCAGTTGCTCTCGCATGTTGCTCATTGCGCGTTCCTCCATTTTTCTGCATAGATTTCGTCCACCCAACGGCAGTAATCGACAAGGGGCTGTCGTACACGCTGCAATGACTTAGCTGCGCTATGGGTACTGCTTACGTCGAATACCGTTGAAAATGCCAACGCTCCTGTGCTCATCACCGAACTGGCCGGCACTTCAATCGAATGCAGCCAGCTCTCGTACGCGCTCTGTGCCCATGCACGCACGATAGGTGCGGACGACGTGCGCCCGTAATCGACCCTCGAAAGCATCAGCGAAATAAAGTCGTATTTCTTGTCCTGCTCGTACTTGATGAAACTCTTGGATACATCTGAAAACAGTCGCCAGAACGAAAGCGAGCTGATGAAGTCCAGATTTTCGGGAACCATCGGCATGACCATGGCATCCGCCGCCAGCAGTGCATTCAGGTTGAGGTACGACAGCGAAGGCGACGTGTCCATGAGGATGTAGTCGTAGCGCTTGCGTAGTGGCTCGAGACCTTGCCGAAGCACCGTCCAGAACCGGAAGCCGGGCCTCATCTTCTGCATCGCCGGCAAATGGAACTCCGCACCAATCAATTCGGTGTGAGCCGGAATCACGTCAAGCCCATCCCAGTAAGTAGACTGGACCCTTGTTTCCAGGCCACCCTCGACGTCCTGGTCGTAGATATACGGCAACACGGTGTCATCCGGTGTCACATCCTTTTCCGCGTACAAGCCGCATAGTTCGGAAAGCGAGGCCTGAGGGTCAAGGTCGATGACAAGCACCTTGCGCCCGCGCAACGTCAGTCCTTGTGCGAGACACATAGTTGTGGTTGTCTTGGCCGAGCCGCCCTTCAATTGGGCCGTTATGACGATTTTCCCTTCCGGTTCACGTGTTCCCGTAACGAGTGGAGTCTGATAGATGTCGGAGACTTTCTGGACCCAAAGGCGCGCTTCCTCCAGAGTGAATGTGCGGGTCCGCCCGGTACCGGCAGCGGTGCCTGGCGGCAACTCTCCGTCGCTCTTGGTTGCGAGGTATTGGACCTGGGAATGAGAGATGTTGCACATCTCAGCAATTTCCCCTGTTTTGAAAACAGGAGCAGCTTTTCGCGGTCGGGGTGCAAGAATGGTGTTACGCAGCTCATCCGTGAAAATTGAGACCTTTTCAGCGAACTGGCTAATCTGCTCAAGAGGAACCGTTCGGTCTACGGCAGGAAGTTGGCTCGTTTTCACCATTCTGAGGTTTATCCGTAAATTTAGATGAACCTCAGAATACAGGAAACACATGAAAATAGCTCTATAAATGGCTGTTTTTTATGAAGACTTTCTGAAAAACCACGCGTCATTGCGCGTTTTTGGTCGACTGGAGTGCGGCCGACAAGCATAGAAGAGACACTTCCTGCTCTTCCAGACCGCTGCCATTCGGCAGAATTGTCGCCGATCGGCACTGTAGTTCGCGCGCCGGTCGCCAGATGGTCATTCAAGGTGAGGTCGCTTGTGCTGATTCTGAAAGCAGTATCGCCGCGCACATCGACCTTTGCACAAAAATACGGCACATGGTGAGGTTCATTGTGCTGCGATAATATCGGCTCGCTTCGAGTTATCTCCCCCAGCACAATTGACCTCACCTTCCTCTCTGATTTTCACCGCCTCGCACGCGCGGAGGTTTTTATACAGGTGTCTGTGCACACGTCTGCACAATGAACCTCATCTTCAATCGGGTGCTTTACGAATCGAAAACGTGTTTCTGTTGAAACGGAACAGGGGCTGGACCGAAACTGCTGCTCCGCACAATCAACCTCACTATCGGGGAGACTTGCCAAGTTGCATCCTGGTAACGGGTTGGTTTGTTTTTTTAAAAAATCAAACAATCCAACAAACCAACAGAGGCACTTGACTTTGTTTAATTTCAAACTCTTAACCTCCAAAAGGTGAGGTCCGTTGTGTCAAAGGTGAGGTCAGATGTGCACCAAGGTGAGTTTCGTTGTGTGGGCAAGGTGAGGCCGGTTCCACACGAAGGTGAGGTCAGATGTGCGAGATTCGCTGGCACGTACCACGGTGAGGTTGGCTGTGCATAGCGGCGCAGGAGCTAATTCCAATCACACGGGATAAGGGTTTGACGGGAGATACGGGTTCATCGTGGTGAGGTTGATTGTGCTGCGGTGAGGTTCATTGTGCATGGCGGAAGAGCGTAGGCGGAAGACAGCCAGTGCGACCGGCTGATGGTGAGGTTGTATGTGTTGACAGCTCACCCACGAATGCTACATTCCCGAAAGCGAAAATGAAGAACGGATGAGAATATGGCGGCGGAGGACAATCCGGAAGAAGGCAAGTCGAAAGTGACACCGCGACAGATGGCGCTCGCGCTGTTCGAGGACATGTTCGACTTGGGTTTGCCCATCAGCGAAGCCAATCGTGAAATCGGATACCAGCGCAACAACTTCTTCACTCAAGTCGTCAACATGGGGTTGCCGGCGCGACGCTTTCTTGACGCCGCGTATTTCATTGTCGCCCAGGAGCAGGAAGCACGGGACCAGTACGACGTTGAACTGAACTACTTCAAATGGTTGATGCGCTATGACAGCCGCAATCTCAAGCACTTGCGCACTATCGCGGAAGAAGCTCAGGACGCGAAAATCCAGGTTACCGATACACCAATCGATCGGGACCCCAACGAAAACGATCTATGGGTATCAGTCCAGTTGATGGGCATGGTCGGCTTCCACAGGGGGCGCATTCGATTCGACGTGCACCCTCGCCTAGTCCCGCAAATCCGGGACCCAAAAAAATCCCACTGGTTGAGCCTGCGTATATCGACGGCTTTTACACGCAGCCTAGCGCGCGCGATCTATGACCAGGTCCTTCCCAGTGTCCCAAATGGCAGAACGGAATGGATACCGCTGGAAGACATGCGAAACTGGCCCGGTAGAATGGGAGCGAACGCCGCCATCTTCAAATACTTCAAGCGTGACTGGCTAGAACCGGCTGTGCGTGAAATCAATGAGGTGTCAGACATCGAGCTGTCCTATGAGACCAGGACCGAGTCCAGCACGTCGAAGAAAATCGACCGCATAAGGTTCCTGCTCAAGCGCAAGGATACCGCCGACGCTGCGCTGGCCAGCTTGGCTGACGCCAGCCACCTGTACAAAATTCTCAAAGAAGAGTTCAACCTGTCTACCACGCAGTTCAGCGAGATTTCCGAGAACCGCGAAGTCTGGACCGATGCGCACATCCAGCAGGCTGTCGAATACACGCGATTCAAGCTCAATCGTGGACAGATAAAAAGGAGTCCCGCCGGCTACCTGATGCGAGCCCTACGCGATAACTGGAAGATGTCTGAAGCCGAGCGGAAGATGGTCGAGGTTCAGACGAAGCTACTTACCGAAGAGACTGAAGCGGATGTCGTAAAAACCGAGATCCAGAGTTCGGTCGCACGCAGCATCGCTTCACGCGAAGAAGAAGTCCGTGCACGCATGAACGAGGAGTCGCGTAAGGGCCGCGAACACTTCAACGCGGCGGACGCTAAAACCCGCAAAGAACTGGTCCGCGCATGGGTTGCGTCGAGGGAGGGCAAGCTCATGCTGCGTCGTATGAAGCTCGAGGCCGCAACTGTAGCGGAGGAGGACATCGTCGCGAATACGGAACTGGTTTGGTACCTGGGGCAATTCGTATTCGGGCGCATGAATTCGTCGCGCGCATCGGCGTGAGTGTCCGCATGAGCCCCTGCGCGTTTCCAAGCAGGTCGCTGTTGCTACCTTTTTGAACCACCGGCGGCCCTAGGAATATCTGGAGTCAAAAGATGCGGTCAGGTTTGCGCAGATGCGCCGACGAGCGGTAGGGTGGCGTTACCGGCGGCCGCGGTTCGCACGAACGGTCTCATGAACGCTCGACAGGGATAGACGATGAATAGGCAGGAACTGGTTGATACGGTCGCCGCCGCGAAGTGTGAAGGCGCGATGGCTATCGGCAAGGCGATCGACGCGCTTATCGACGCGGTGACCACGGCGGTGGCAGGGCGCGAAACCGTGCAACTTATCGGATTCGGTTCATTCTCGAGTGGTGAGCGCCCCCACGCGTGAGCCGTAGCCCGGCAACCGGCAAAGCAATACAGATTCCAGCTGCGAACACGGCCAAGTTCACGGCCGGCAAGGTGTTCAGGGAGGCGGTGAACGCGTCATGACGAAGTCCGACATCGCGGCAGCCGTTTATGCGGGCCTACAACGCGAAATTGCTGACGTGGCGGAGTCCACGCGCGAAGCGACGGCCCGCAATATCAACGCGTTGATGACGGCAACCTATTGGGAAATTGGCCGCCGCATCGTGGAATTCGAGCAGGGTGGTGAGGGCCGGGCCGCTTACGGCGAAGCACTGATCAAGCGACTCGGCGCCGATCTGTCCCAACGGTTCGGGCGAGGCTTCGGCTGGGCAACCTTTCGCAGATGCGCGCGTCTTATCTGAGTAGGCCGGCGGAGCAGATTTTGCAGACGCTGTCTGCAAAATCCCCGTCCCCAAAAATTGTCCCGACACTGTCTGCAATTTCTGCCGGACGACACCTTTCCGGATCACCTGCGCGGAATTTTCCTGACCTGGCCGCCGTCGCACAGGCGTTTCCCTTGCCTTGGTCGGCCTATGTGCGCCTGCTGTCGCTCAGGAATCCCGCGGCCCGCAGCTTCTACGAAGCCGAAGCGCTGCGCTGCGGCTGGTCAGTGCGGCAGCTTGACAGAGAGATCGGCAGTCAGTTCTACGAGCGCGTCGCCCTCTCGCACAACAAGGCGGCGATGCTGCGAAAGGCGGGGCAGCCCGATGCTGACGACGCTCCTACGCCTGAACAGGCCATTCGGGATCCGTTCGAGCTGGAGTTTCTGGACCTGAAGGACGAGTACTCGGAATCCGACCTCGAAGACGGCCTGATCTGTCATCTGACTGACTGTTTGCATCCGGGTTCACATGGCGATGTAATGACAACGTCATTGCGTTTTGCTATGCTAGGACTTTCGACGGAGGCCTGCCATGACCACTGCCCGCCCCGCGGCGCCAAAACGCGAAACGCTGAATATCCGGATCCGCCCCGAGGAGCGCGGCCTGATTGACCGGGCCGCCCGGACGCGCGGCAAGAACCGCACTGATTTCATTCTCGAGGCCGCGCGCGCGGCGGCCGAAGAGGCCCTGCTTGACCAGGTGGTGATGACGGCCAGCCCCGAGGCCTATGCGGCGTTTCTGGCGCGGCTCGATCTGCCGCCCCGTCCGAATGAGCGGCTGCGCAAAACGATGCAGACACCGGCACCCTGGGACGCCGCATGACGGTGCGCGCGCCCGAGCCGCTCAACGCTCAGCATAATCTCGAGGCGTTCGCCTCGGGGGTCGACAGTCTCGACCAGTGGCTCAGGCGCCGCGCCCTGAAAAATCAGGCGGGTGGGGCGTCTCGCACCTTCGTTGTCTGTGACGGGCAGAGGGTACTGGCGTACTACGCGCTCGCGTCGGGTGCCGTGGCCGTGGATGCGGCGCCGGGCCGCTTTCGCCGCAATATGCCTGACCCCATTCCCGTTGTGGTGCTGGGCCGCCTCGCGGTGGACCGGTCGCTGCAGGGCAGGGGAGTCGGCCGGGCCCTGATGCGCGATGCCGGTCAGCGCGTCCTGCAGGCGGCCGATGCTATCGGCATACGTGGTCTGATCGTGCATGCGCTGTCAACGGACGCACAGACCTTTTACGAACGGATCGGGTTTGAGCCTTCGCCAATCGATCCGATGATGCTGATGGTCACGCTGGCCGATCTGCAGGCGGCGCTCTAACGATGGCGAGCAGTTTCCAGTTGCTCACGCAGCCACCACAGCGTACCTGGACGCGTACCGATTTTGCGACCCAGCGCGGGTTCGCTCGCTGCGCACGGCCGCTTGATAACTGCAATCAGGACCGGTTGTGGAAATTTGTGAGGAGGGCACCGTGACCAGTGCAGACCTGGGGCAGCAACTGGAAGGCTACGTTGCCAGGCTGGTCGAGACCGGCCGCTACCGCTCGTTGTGCATCGCCCGCCTCAGCCTTCCTCCGCTCCCATACGCCAAGGTCTCCGGATTCCTGGCATCCGAGCGCACCCTTTCGTCGGAGCGGTGCCTGGGCGTGTCGTCGATCTCCTCCCAAGGGTATTAGGCGCGATCTATTGCTGGAAGTAGCCGGCAGTCCGGCCCGGACCGGCGACGCCCCGACAGCAACTACCGTCTCTGCCATTTTGGTATAAAATAAATGCCAATTGGCAGGAGGCGAAACCATGAACGTCATCGAGAAAGTATCAGCCGATTCATTGCTGGGAGGCCGGTCGGTATTTCCGCGTTCTCCCCGATCCGGCCTTGAATGGGTGGACGTCGTCCGCCACGGCATTTCGTCGCGGGCGCTGGACGCGATGCTCAAATCTATCGGACTTTCGCAAGCAGAACTGGCGCAGGCGCTCGATATTCCGGAGCGGACCTTGGCGCGTCGCAAGCGGGAAGGGGTGTTGAGCCGTGAGGAGTCAGCCAAACTGCTGCGACTCGCGCGTGTCGCAGCGCGCGCTGCCGAGGTGTTTGACGATCTCGACCTGGCACTCGCCTGGCTTAAGACGCCGGCTATTGCCCTGGAAGACGTCACGCCACTGAGCCTTGTCGATACCGACATTGGCACCGATAGCGTGATGGATACGCTGGGACGCATCGAGCATGGCGTGTTTGCGTGATGTTCACGGCATGGCGGGTGGTGACCGAACGATATGCGGATACCGCTTTTTCTGGGGAAGGAGCGCGATTGTACGGTGGCCGGTGGAACCCCAAAGGCGTCGCGATGGTGTATACGGCGCAGACGCAATCGCTCGCGCTGCTCGAGATGTTGGTCCAGGATTCACCGCTGCGCGCCCGCTATGTGATGATCCCGGCCAGTATCCCGGAGAAAATCGTCGAACGTATCGATCCCGCCAGTTTGCCTCGCGACTGGCGGGACATTTCAGCGCGGGCCGAACTGCAGCAACTTGGATCGGCGTGGGAGCAGAAGCGAACCAGCGCCGCGCTGGCTGTTCCCAGTGTGGTCGTTCCTGCGGAATCCAATTATTTGCTCAATCCCAATCATCCGGACTTCGCGCTCGTCCTGGTTGGAACGCGTGATGAGTGGTTGACCGACCCTCGGTTATTGCGGCGCGCGGTTGCAAAGGGATCG
>NZ_DASRSY010000255.1:0-4988 GCF_035656215.1 Paraburkholderia sp. | reverse complement strand
GGCCGATACTTCCCTGCTGGCTGCGAGCGCCATCCCAATTAGGGCGGCGACAAGATTGCGGCGCATCACTGCACCAACTCCGCCGCCACAGCGAGCGCGGTTTTCTGGCGATGCCATGACGTCAAGCTGATCTGCTGGATGTCGTCGCCGTAGCCGGAAAAGCGGCCGGTAGCGCGGCACTGCGCGAGCTTGCGCAGATCGGCGCGATATTCCAGTCGGCCGAGTTCCACGTCTTCACCGTCGAGGCAGTAGACACCCACCGAATACGGCGGCTCCTTTTCCTGGGCGATGAACACGAAGGCGCGCGGTCGCGCCATGCTGATGCAGCCCTGGTCGATCGCATGACCGATGCCGTCGGTATAGAACGGGTGCTGCACGTCATAGCGGTAGGACTGGATCGACGACACGAAGCCGTCGAAACTGGCGTCTCGCGCGGTCTTCAGGTCGACGACGATGCCGCAGTCCGTCAGATAGTCGGGGCGGCATCGCAGCAGCTCGCCGGTTTCCATGTCGACCCAGTAGAATGAACGCTCCGCACGGCCACGCTTGCGCAGCAGCTTGCCGGCGGCAGGGTGGCGCATGAGCACGCCACGCATTGCGTGCAGCGTGTTCCAATCGTCTTCCGACAGCACAATCCGGCCGGTGTTGTTTGCCAGCCATTCCGTCTGCACGTCTGACCATAGCGTGACCGGCACGCCATTCGCGCGGAGTAGGGCGGCCAGTTCGTGCCGTGATCCACTGACGGACAGCAGGCCGGTGCGCGTGAAGTTCAGCCGTTCGATTTCGGTCTTCAGCTCGGCGCCTTTCATCGCGCAGAGTGCGGCGCGGCTGACTTCCGAAACGTCTTCGTTTTGTTCGGCGCGGCCGGCGAGGATGCGTTCAATCAGTTCGTCTTTCGTTCCGCTACTCGGCAGCTTCGGCAGCCGGCCAGCGTTTAGCGCTTGAATCTTTGCAACCAGCACGTCAGCGTCATTGATCGCTTCCGGCACGTCGCACATGCGCAGGCCGAGGCAGTACGTGCGGGTAAACACTTCCGGCTCAAGAACGATTGCGTGATAGGCGGAGCCGAAAGCCTGCGAGGGCGTCGATACTCGTTCCGGCGCGTCGGGCGACTTCGCGAACGCGAATTTCTCGGCGGACTTGTGCAGGATGTCGAGTCCGGATTTCGATATGCCGGGGCCGCCGTGGTAGGCGTCGTTCGTCAAATCGTAAACGCCGGGGCGTAGGGTGTGCTGCATTCGTCACTCCGTGATGATGTATTAATGATGATGAACGATAAGTGTTGATGTGTACCATGTCAACACTTACCATTCATCCATGCACCCCCTTTTCCCCGATCAAGTCGAGTTCGTCAGCAAGCTGCGGGAAGCGTTTCGCACTCATCAATCAGTGCTCGGCTGCGCGGCGACGGGGTTCGGGAAAACCGTTACGTCGTCCCATATAACGGCCTCGGCGGTCGCAAAAAAAAAGCGAACGATCTTCACGGTTCATCGCCAAAACCTGATAACGCAAACGTCCGGCGAGTTCCGTGAGTTCGGTATTCCACATGGTTTCATTGCATCCGGCATGGCCTATCACCGTGACGCGCTGGTGCATGTCGCCAGCATTGACACGCTGAAACGACGGCTTGCACAAGTTGAAGTGCCTGACCTGCTGGTGGTCGACGAAGCGCACCTAGGGCGGGCGAAAGGCTGGCATGAAGTCATTGACTACTTCATGTCGCGCGGGGCGAAGGTGCTCGGCAATTCCGCCACGCCGCAACGCCTGGACGGCCAGCCGCTATCCGACCTGTTTCAAACAATGGTTGAGGGGCCGCCTGTCCGCTGGCTGATGGACAACGGGCGCTTGTCGGATTACCGCTACTACGCGCCGGACATTCCCGACCTGTCGGCGCTGAAAAAGAGCCTGGGTGACTACAACGAAGCGCAGGCCGCCGAGGTCATGGACAGGCCGAAGCTGATCGGCAGCGTGGTCGCGCACTACAAGTCATTGGCATGCGGTAAGCGGGCCGTGTGCTTCGCGATGAACGTCGCGCACAGCCAACACCTTGCGGCTGAGTTCAATTTGAACGGCGTTCCAGCGGCGCATATCGACGGCACTACGCCGAGCACCGAGCGCAAGCGGATTTTGAACGATTTCGCCGATGGGCGAATAAGGGTTTTATGCAATGTCGAGCTTGTCACGACGGGCTTTGACCTGTCGGCGCAGGTCGGCCGAAACGTGCCGGTTGAGTGCGTGATTCTCTGCCGGCCTACGATGTCGCTCGCACTGTTCCTGCAGATGGTTGGTCGTGCGCTGCGCATGAAGCCATATCCCGCGGTCATCCTTGACCACGCCGGCAACAGCATGCGCCACGGCTTCCCCGACGACCCACGCGAGTGGTCACTAGAGGGAGACTGGGAAGGCAAGGGCAAGGCGTCAGACGGCCCGCCGCCACCGATCACATGCGAAGGGTGCTTTCGCCAGATACGCAGGCCAGCGCCGCCGGAATGCCCGTCGTGCGGCAAGCGCCTGGTCGCGCCACCGAAGCCCGTCGAAGTAGGCGAGGGCGAGTTGATCGAGGTTACCGACCTCATGAAGGCCACGATGCGTGCACAGCGCATCAAGGAAGACCGCGAGGCGAAGACGTTGCAGGAGCTGGTCGCGCTCGGCGCGTCACGCGGCTACGCCAGCCCGCAAAAGTGGGCGTTTCAGAAGTGGTCGAACAGCCGCCACCGGCAGTAGCTCCTCCGGCAAGGTGTAGGTAGTCGCTTACAAAAGGTGACGGATAGCGGCAATAAGTGACGCAATAACTTGCGATAATCACAAAAAACAATTGAAATAAGTGCATTATATTGACGAATAATACACTTTAATGCACTATCACTCGGCCGGCGGATATCCCGCCTACTGACCGAGGAAATGCCGTGAAAGATCCCATATCGTTTGAATGCGCCACGTCGACCGGCATCGACACCTTCGACGTGCTCGCCGAGGTTGGCCGCCTGTACCTGTGCTGCAACCGTCACACGCGCAAGCTCACGTATTTCGATTCACGGGTCATTGACCGCACCGTCGCCGAAGCAAAGGCAGCCGCTCGGAAACAGGCCGAGCCTGCCGAAATGATTGCCGGCGAGCTGATCGGCTTCGAACAGGACACGTTGACCGACCGTTTCGCGCTGGCGCTGGCTGGCGTAATGGGCACCCGGCGCTGTGACTCTGATGAAGCTGATTATAGGCAGTCCACCGTGTCAGGCATTTGGGAGCGCGCCGCCGCCCTTGCCGCCGGACGGCCCGCGCAATGATTCGCGCGATTTCATATCAGCAACTTCTGAAGGATATGCAGGGCGAATCGCTCGCGGAACTTCGGAAGATGCGCGGCGCCGCTGACGCTCAGATGCGGGCAGCCCAGCGAAATAAGGACTGGCTTGCAATGGTCATCGCGCATCGCGTGAAGGCCGAAGCCGCCGCCGCGCCGAACTGATTCATTTAGACGTCCAGTCATGAAAGGAGTTTGTATGTCGTCATTCAAACGGATGGTCAAAGATGGCACGATCAAGCGGGCCGATGCGATGAAAGTCGCACTGTCTGACTTGCACGTTGAGCCGGGCTTCAATGAGCGCACCGAAGGCGCCGAGCTGGAAGCGTCGATTGACGTGCTCGCTGCATTCATCCTGCAGGGCGGCATGGTTCCGCCACTGGAAGTTCGCCCGCGTGAAGAGGGCGGCGTCTTCATCGTCGACGGCCACCGTCGCCACCGTGCCTACCTAAAGGCTGTCGCAGCGGGTGCGCCTATCGAGTGGGTCGAAGTCCGCGCGTTCACCGGCAACGATGTCGACCGCGTTGCTCGCATCGTGTCGAGCAATGGCGGGCTGTCGCTGTCGCCGCTGGAAACGGCACGCGTGTATCGCAAGCTGGCGGTGTTTGGACTTGATCCGACCGCCATCGCTGACAAGGTGGGCCGCACGCGCTCACACGTCGATCAAATGCTTCTGCTGGCTGGCGCGAATAGTGACGTGCACGCAATGGTGAAGGGCGGTGGCGTGTCGGCGTCAGTTGCTGTCGATGCGGTGCGCAAGCATGGCGAAAAGGCCGGCGCGTTCCTGGGCGGCCAGGTCGACAAAGCGAAGGCCGCAGGCAAGGGCAAGGTGACCGCCGGAACGATCGAGGGTAAGCCGCTGCCGCGCAAGGTGGTCGATGGGTTGGTGTCGACTGTCAAGGCGTTCACCGATGCGTTGAGCCATGACGCGCGGATGACGCTGCAAACGTTGAACCTTAGCGAATCTCAAACGGTGGAAGTCGATGCTGTGACACTGCTGCAGCTGCTGGACTGCAGGCAGGAAATCGACACGGAGCGGGGGAAACAGGCGGTGAAGGCGCGCGAGAAGATGACGAAGGCTGCGCAGGCGGAATGGCTGGCGTGAGCGAGCACGGCATACAGAACACCATCCGCAACGACCTTGCGGGCGACTGCCACCTGTTCCGTGCCAACGTCGGAACCGGATGGCAAGGGCAGGGCAAGCCCTTTCGCGCAACGTCGCGGATGACGGTCGCGGTTAATCCTGGGGATGTTGTTTTGCGCAACGCTCGTCCGTTCGATACCGGTCTGCCGGCAGGGTTTCACGACACGTTCGGATGGGTAGAAGTGCAGATCACGCCGGCAATGGTCGGCATGACGTTCGCGCGGTTCTTCAGCATCGAAGTGAAGGATGAAGATGGCCGCGTGAGCACGAAGCAGAAACTGTTTCGTGCGGCGGTCAATAACTCTGGCGGTGCGTCCGGCATCGCGCGCAACGCGGCTGATGCACGCGCCATCGTCGCGGACGCGAAAGCGGGGCGCGTGTGCCATTGACTGTCGGATGGATGAACCGCCACGGTCACGGCTCACTGGCGGCGGCGGCCAACATCCGAAAGGGCGGGCGCGGAGCGGTCTGGATCGATGCCGGCGGCAACATTTTTGCGGGCGATAGTTTTCCACCTGTCGACCCGCGTTACATCGTCGGCATGTA